>JAZRUY010000112.1:0-14514 GCA_045598845.1 Victivallaceae bacterium | reverse complement strand
GGCTATACAGGGCTGATAAAGGTTGCGCCACATCATATACCAGCGCAGACTTTGCAGTTTCAGCATATCCCATCCCGCCTGTGTCACCGCGAATCTGGCTCCGGAGCGGAATTTTTTCATCAGTTTGAAATAAGATGAATATAATGTTCCCGCAGTGTAAGTAAACGGATTTACGGTTGCTCCCGCGAATATTCTTTCACCGAATTCTCCGGTAAGCATGGCAATGCTGCCCACGCTTTCGGTAAAACGGTGTCTGCGGCATTCGCTTACGCTCGCTCCGGCCGCGGCGCATCCCGATACCGGCACGATGTTTGCAAATCCGTCGTCCAACGCTGATTTTACCAGCGCCGCCTGTTCTTCCGCACCGGTGTCATAGCCGGAAAGATAGAGCAGATGCCGGTCTCTTCCGCCAGGTTTCAGCGCTTTGGCATATTCCGGAGACCGGTACGATGCGGTATTGCCGCTCCGGTCGGTTATCGCCAGCGCCGTGGGAACGGCGGTTATTCCGTCTACCGCGTTTTCGAGTTCAGCGAGTTTTTCCCCTGCCGAAAATAAGTCGTTCCCCAGTGACGGAGCGGCGCATTCGATGAACAGTTGGAATTCCCCTTCCGCCAGTGCCTTTTTGAACCGGTTGTTTTCGCTCATGGTTTAATATCGTTCCCGTTTGCCGTTGTTTTTTTCCGTCCCGGATCGAACAGGAAAAAAAGTCCGCCGGCCAAATTGAAAAATACGATTATCGCGGTATAAATAAGCTGTACCGCCGTTGCGTCTTCCTGCTTGATTCCGCCGGCGCCGAGAATTGCCACGATCGCCAGATCCCGCAGACCGATTCCGCCCGGCGACATCGGAATGCAGCCTGCCAGATTGCCGACGGTCAATGCCACCGCCACGGTGAACAAATCCGCTTTTACCCCGCACCCGGTCAGCAGTATATAGGGGGAAAATATCAGTACCGTATGAATTAGCGCCGCCCCTATGAAAGTTGTTTTCACCAGAAGTTTCCACTCTCTTGCATAGACATCTGCGGCCGAAGTAAGCCGCGTAACCATGTCGCCGCTGATTTTATCCGTTTTTTTCAGCAATGCTCCGAATCCCGGCAGCCGTTCCAGTGTTTTATGCATGAACAGTACGCAGGATACCCCGATCCCCGCCAGGCAGATGCCGCATATCGCCAGCACCGCCGGGGTTCTCAGCGCGGCGGGATTGTCAACCCCGGGCACCGCAAGTCTGGTCATAAGGTTCCCCGCCGAGCACAGGGTCAGTATCAGCGCCATGCCGAACAATGCCAGCATTCCGACGATGCGGTCCATTACTACGGTGAATACACCTTCCGCCTTGCTTCCCGCCGGTGTGCGTCCGGCCAGAAATCCCATTTTGATTACATCGCCGCCGATGGCGCCGCCGGGCAGCACCAGCGAGAAGAAATATCCCTGCATGGACAGCGAAAACGCTTCTTTCAGGGACATCTTTATTTTCATCGGTTCGGTCAGCAGTTTCCACCGCCATGCCGTGGTTATCAGATGTGACCCGTAAACCAGCGCCGCCGCCAGAATTATCAAAGGGTTGATTCCGCGTAAACTGCGCAGCAGATCTCCGGAATTGCCGCGCGATGCCAGAAAGGCGATAATGCCGCCTGCCACCGCCGGTTTTATAAGAAACGAAAGCGTCTTTTTCCAGCCTGAACGTTTTTTCATTGCTTTTCCCGTAGCGTTTCAGTGATTTACTTGACTTATCAAATATAGCATTGCCGTCACCTTACGGCAATTCAGGGAAACCGCTCCGGCGGAAACGGCGGAGCTGCCGCTGGAAATGCCGGAGGGGGAGAGTGTTCCGGAGGAGACTCCGGCGGAGCCCGCCCCGGCTGCGGAAACGGCGGGGAGCGCCGTTAAAAAAGCGGCGGAGAAACCGGCGCAGACCCTGCTGAACTTTGACGCGCCGGAAATGAGAAAAGACATGGAAGAAACGGAAAACGGAAAGTATATTAAAGATAAAGGAGATTCTGACCATGGACAACACGGAAGAACGGCCGCCGCTGGTGTTTCATCCGCGGCTGTCGGAGGAAGACCGCCGGCTGTACGAGGAAATGTACCGGAATCCGGAGAACCCGGAGGACGACATTCGCTATTGGGCCGAAATGGGAACTCCGGCGAAGATGGCGCAGGGAATAATAGACTATCTCTGCTGAGCGCGCTCCGCTCCCTTTTCAACTCGATAAAAACCGACAAGCCCGCCGCCGACCTCCGGCTGCGGGAGGTTTCGCGCGACCGCGGGGCGGTGGAGAAATTCTCGAAAGACCTGCTGAAAGCGCGGAAAACAGTGCCTTTCGGCTGCTGCGTGGACGCCAAGAGCCCGGAGGATCTGAAAGGCTCGCTGGTGTTTTACGCCGCCGGTGGCAATGCCGGCTGCGCGGTAACTCCGGACGGGGATATCGTCGCCGTTTTCAACAGTAAAGCAGGCGTGAAAGGCGCGAACTTCGATCTGATGCTCGCCGCGCTGACCGCCGGCGGGGAGAAGCTGGACTGCTACACCGGCGGTCTTGAACGCATTTATTGCCGCTACGGCATGCTTCCCGCCTGCAGACTGGCCTTTAATCCGGAATACGTCAGCGCGGAGGATATGGCGCTTTTCAAGCGGGACTTCGGTACTGACGACCCGGCGGAACTGCCGCCGGTGGTGATGTTTTACCACAACGGCGACGCGCCGGAAACCGTGGCCGAAAAGGCGGCGCGCAAAGAGCGAGACGGCGGCTACCATATTATCACGAAAGATGAAATCGCCGCGCTTCCGGTTTTCACTGACTACGGGGAGGCGCTGGCCTACCGCGACAAACTTCTGGCGGAGCGCAAGGCGGAAGCGGCGGAAACCGAAGACGATGAGGCTTTGGCGGAACGGCTGGCGGAAGAGGATATGCGCGCCGAGGGATGGCTGAACGAGGAAACCGAAGCCGAGTTCGGCGAGAGCGCTCCGCAGCGGGGCGCGTGGAGCACCGCGGGGGACGCTTTCAGTGAAAAGCCGCTCACCCCGGAGGAGGAACGGCTGGAAGAAGTCGACCGGCTGAAAAACCTGCTGCTGCGCTCGGCGGACGGCAGTATCGGCTGGGGCGACCTGCGGGGGCAGATCGGCAAGGATGAAAACGGGGACTGCGGCTACTGCATCATCGGGAAGGACGGAACCGCCGGACCGGACGTGGTGGACAAATCGTGGACGCTGGAAGACGCGGCCTACGCCTGCGCCGACGCGCTGATTCCGGCGGACTGGCGGTCTTACCATTCCACCCGCGGAGTCGGCCGCGATGTGCTGTACCAGAGCGGGGAAGCGGATTTTGATGAGATTTCAGAGGAACAGGAAAAGGATATCCGCGAAGCGTACGATTATGTAATGAACGGGGAGCCGGTCGCCCGTCTGACCGGGGAGGAATTTCAGAAGGACGGAGTTCCGTTGACGGAAAAGGTTACCCTCTTTTACAGGGAACAGTATGACGGGAAGGCGGTTAATCCGGAACTCGGGGAAGTTAAACTCGATGCGGAGGGGGTGAAGGATTCTCTCGGACACGGTATCGGACGCATAAAAGCGGCTGCATACGCCGCGGTGCCGCAGATGATTGAAAAAGGCAAAATATTCGACCGTCAAAAAAACCGGAAAGGACGCGGATACGACACTGTCGTTATAGCCGCCCCGCTGGAAATAGGCGGGCTGCCGTATGCCGGGGAGGTTATTGTAAAGCAGCACGGCAAGCGGCAGGGTTTTTATCTGCATGAAGTCGAGGTAAAGGAAAAACTGGCGGATGCGTTCAAGACTCCCACTGAAGGAAGCGCACCGCCAGCTTCCAAACTCATTATAGCACAGCTTATTGAAAAAGTCAAGAGCAAGCCCAATAAAAAAGCGAATACGGAAACCGTAGAACAATCCTTCGGCAGCGCCGGAACTTCATTGCGGCAGGTGGCCGCGGGATTGAAAAAAATCGCGTTCAAAAGCGGAACCAGCAATCTCGACCTTGGCGGCGGAAGATTCAACGAGGGTACGGAGTATCTGGCGGAAAAAGGGGTGAAAAGCATTGTTTTTGATCCGTTCAACCGCAACGCGGAGGAAAACAGCGCCGCTTTGGACGCGGTTAAAAACGGCGGCTTCGACACCGTAACCTGCAACAATGTGCTGAATGTGATTAAAGAGCCGGAAGTAAGGAGCAATGTCGTTCTGCAAGCGGCAAAGGCATTGAAACCGGACGGGACCGCCTACTTCACCATGTACGAGGGAGACAAAAGCGGGAACGGCAGACAAACTAAAAGCGACAGTTGGCAAAATAACCGGGAAACCGCCGACTATATCAAAGAAATACAGGAGCATTTTGGAGAGGTTACCCTGCGGAACCGGGTGATAACCGCTAAGAATCCGCTGACCGAAGGCAAGACCGCCGTGTGGCAGCTGGATGATACTTTTACCAACAGTGTCCGCTACTCGCCGGCGGGGGGCGGCTCGGCGCGGGGAGCGACCGAATTCAGCGGGAAGCTGAGCGACGGCACCTTCCGGGCGATTATAAGTCTGTTCAACGGCAAGGGCGCGGACAAGCGCAGCCGCGCGGACGGCTCGACGATAATTCACGAACTGGCGCACTGGACTTTCCGGCTGATGGAGGAAATGGTGAAAAACGGCTTCGCCGACGACCGGATGAAAGCCGACTTCGCCCGGCTGCAGGCGTGGCTCGACCGCACCGGCAAAGACGATTCCGCCGACCCGGCGGAACGGGCGGTTGCGCGGGATGAGCGGCTGGCGCGGGGCTTCGAGGCGTATCTGCGCGAGGGCGCGGCGCCCAGCGTGAAACTCGCCGCCGCTTTCGGCACGCTTTCCGCGATGCTGAAAAACATTTACCGCTCGGCGCTGGCGCTGCGCGCGCCGATTGACGCCGAGGTGCGCATGATTTTCGACGGCATGATCGCGAGCGACGACACCGTGGCGTACAGCCGGCTGGTATCCGATATGCTCGCGCAAATTGACCCCGGGCTGCTCGGGACTTCCAACGGCGAGGCGCGGGTGCTGAGGGAACTTATCCTGCGGGCGAGGGAGCAGGCCGCCAACGCGCTGGACCGGGAGAAGGAGGCGCGGATGCGCGAACTGCGCCCGGGCTGGCGCGAACTGGCGCGGCAGGCGCGGGAGAACGACCCGCTGATGATTCTGCAGGACGAACTGCTCGACGGCGATAAACTCGACTTCACCGAAACGGCGGCGATCGCCGGGGAGGGGGCGGCGCTGGCGCTGCATGAGCGCGGGCTGACCAGCCGCCCCGGACGGATTAAAAAGGACGGCACCCGGGGCAAAAGCGGCGCCGGAATCCACCCCGCCGAAGTCGCGGCGGCGCACTTTGCCCAAAACCTTTGCTTTATGAAATCCGTTATGCTATATTTTTTCAGTTGGAAAGAGAGGTGTTTCCATGAAACTTTTATCCGTTGTCCTGTCCGTTCTGATGTGCTCCGCCCTGTTCGCCTTCGGACCCTTGGATACCCTCGTCGCCTTCCCCGAGGAAATACGCGTCATCAACGGAGATACTTTTGAAGTGAACTGGAAAAAAGACCCGGCGGAAAAATACCGGATACGGATATACGGTATAGACGCCCCGGAACTGGACCAGCAATGCGGCGAATCCGCGGCGTTTTTACTTCAGGGCCTCTTAAAAAGCAGTTTGGTAATTCTATGCGCTTTTGTTGACACCGACAGATACGGCAGATACGTGTGCAAGGTAACAGCGGTCAAAAGAAGCCCGTGCGATCCTCCGGGCGAATCCCACGCGCACGATGTCGGCGACATTATGCTGGGCTGGGGAGTAGCCTGGCAGTACACCAAATACGACAACAGCGAGTTATACTCGGCAACCGAAGCGATCGCCCGCCGGTTCAAGCTGGGCTTGTGGATGCACGAAAACCCCGTTCCGCCCTGGGAGTTCCGCAAGCAAAAACGCGAAAACGCCTCCGGATCAAAATAGCATACGGTTTTCAATCAACTCGCGGCGGACGCTGCCGTTGCGGTCGCTTTTTTTCTCGCTTGTTTTGGTGTACATTAACTCCGTAAAATAAAAATTTTTTGAAGCGTTTGTTGTAATATGACGGTGTTCAGATGAAATTTATCGGCGCGCATGTTTCCGCATCCGGCGGATTGCGGAACGCTCCCCGCAACGCCGCCGCCGCCGGTGCTTCCGCTTTCGCTCTGTTCACTAAAAACCAGCGCCAGTGGAACGCCCCCCCGATAACGGAATCCGAAGCGGAACAGTTCCGCGCCGGATGTCTTGCCGCCGGCATATCGCCGGAGATGATTTTGCCTCATGACAGTTACCTCATCAATATGGGCAATCCCGATGCCAATAAGCGCGCCGCCGCGCTGACGGCGTTTGTCTCCGAACTGCGCCGATGCGCTGCTCTGGGGCTGGATAAACTGAATTTTCATCCTGGAAGTCATTTGAACCAGGTGGATATGGATACTGATTTGCGTCTGATAGCCGCCTGTGTCCGCGAAGCGCTGGATGAAGTGCCCGGCGTCGCCGCGGTTTACGAAAATGCGGCGGGGCAGGGCAGCAATGCCGGTTTTGAATTGGAACAGTTGGCGGCATTGCTTGAATACACCGGGCGTCCCGGCCGTTGCGGAGTCTGTATCGACAGTTGCCACGCCTTCGCCGCCGGTTACGATTTGCGCACCTCTGAATCGACCGCCGCTTTTTTTGAAAAGTTTTCCTCCGTGATCGGTTTTGAATATCTCCGCGGCATGCATCTCAATGATTCGCATGGCGGTTTGAACAGCCGCCTTGACCGGCATGAATGTCTTGGCAAAGGAGAGATCGGTTTGGATTTTTTCCGTTTCGTGATGGAGGATGAGCGTTTCGACGGAATCCCTCTGATTCTGGAAACTCCGGAGCCGGAACACTGGGCGGATGAAATCTCCCTGCTGCGTTCCTTCGAGCGCGCCTGATTATCAAAGTTCGCGTACCGTTGAAAATAAAGCCGCCGCCGTCTTGACAAATCCGCGCCGCCGGTTTAAAGTATGTCCGTTATGAGAAATATTGCTCACATTTTCTGCGGTTGGTGGCGCTGGCGGTGAAGTCCGTCGGAGCCGGTTGTGCTTTTTTATCGGATTTGGCGGACTGAACAGGTTTCAGTCCGTTTTTTTTGCGGATATTTTTTCGTAAAGTTGAAAATAACAAGGAGTGTGCGAAATGATGCGAAACGCCAAAACCGGGATTCCTTACAAGACTTATCTTTCCGAAAAAGAAATTCCCCGTTCCTGGTACAATGTGCGCGCCCTGATGCCGCACAAGCCGGCGCCGCTGCTCAATCCTGAGACCGGCCGGCCCTGTACTCTGGATGAATTGAGCAAAGTCTTCTGCGCCGAGTTGGCGGCGCAGGAACTCAACGATACCGATTTGCTGATGCCGATTCCGGACGACATCGTGAATTTTTATAAAATGTTCCGCCCGTCCCCGCTGGTGCGCGCGTACTGCCTTGAGCAGAAACTCGGTACCCCGGCGCATATCTATTATAAATTCGAGGGCAACAACACTTCCGGAAGCCACAAGCTGAATTCCGCCGTTGCTCAGGCCTATTACGCTAAAAAGCAGGGATTGAAAGGTGTTACCACCGAAACCGGCGCCGGTCAATGGGGTACCGCGCTCTCTATGGCCTGCGCCTATTTCGGGCTGGATTGCCGGGTTTTTATGGTAAAAGTGTCATACGAACAGAAACCGTTCCGCCGCGAAGTGATGCGCACCTACGGCGCATCGGTTACTCCGTCGCCTTCCGATACGACCTCCGTCGGCCGCCGTATTCTCCGGGAATTCCCCGGTACCGGCGGCAGTCTGGGCTGCGCCATATCCGAGGCGGTGGAAACCGCGGTTTCTTCCTCCGGATACCGCTATGTGCTTGGCTCGGTGCTTTCGCAGGTGCTTCTTCATCAGTCAATCATCGGTCTTGAGGCGAAAACCGCATTGGATCTTTACGGTGTCGTACCGGATATCGTGATCGGATGCGCCGGCGGCGGATCCAATCTCGGCGGACTGATTTCACCGTTCATGGGAGACCGCATTCAGGGCAAAAATAACACCAGGTTTATCGCGGTGGAACCGGCTTCCTGCCCCAGCCTCACCCGCGGCCGTTTCGCTTACGACTACTGCGACACCGGTAAAGTCTGCCCGCTGGCCAGGATGTACACTTTGGGCAGCGGATTTATTCCGTCTTCCAGTCATTCCGGCGGTCTGCGCTACCATGGCATGAGTTCGGTGGTGTCGCAGTTGTACGATGACGGTCTGATGGAAGCGCGTTCCGTTTGTCAGACCGAGGTGTTCGAAGCGGCCGCGATGTTTGCCAAAGTCGAGGGTATTCTGCCGGCTCCTGAGAGCAGTCATGCCATCCGCGCGGCAATTGATGAAGCGCTGAAATGCCGTGAAACCGGCGAAAGCAAGGATATCCTGTTCGGACTTACCGGTACCGGATATTTCGATATGTCCGCTTATCAGAAATACAACGACGGAGTGATGAGTGATTTCATTCCTTCCAATGCCGATTTGGAGAGAAGTTTCGCCGGGTTGCCGCGGATTTAGCATTTGCGGCGGTTATTTCCGATCCGCTCGAATGCGGTTCCCCGGTCCTTTTGCGGATAATGCGGATGACATTTCCGTTATTTACACAGTGAATTCAGGAAAATAGTGTTTCAGGTGATGTTTCGCCGGAATCCGGAATTTTGTAATTTGTCGGTGGAACAAATATATTAATCGGGAATATTGCCGTTTGCGCATCGTAACGGTTGAAATTCCGTAATCAGTCTGGAGTCGGATGGACAGAAAACAGCTTTTTGCTGTTTTTTGCGTTATATATCTGTATTTTTGTTTTTTATTGTTGTATGAAAATATCCATAATATCGGATCTCATAAAGAAAGGCAACCGCTCCGTTTCTCCGTCAAAGTGGGTGAAGTCCTTTTTGGTTTCGGCATCGGCTTTGCTGGCGGTATGGACCGGTGCGGTTTTTATTGTAGACCCGTATATATACTGGCATAAATCCCGGGGGTTGAAACAGGTTTACAATAATGCCTATGCCCAGATTCCGGGTATCCTCCGCAATTTTGATTACGATGCGGTGGTGATCGGCAGTTCGATGTTTCAGAATTTCAATCTGCGTGATGTTAACAGTATAATCGGTGTGAATGCTGTCAAGGCTACCGCGCCGGGGTTGACTTTTGACGATGAGGGAAAAATCATCTCGGTTATTTTCGGTGAGTGCTCCGAGAAAGTCCGCCGGTTGATAATATGCTGCGATTTAATGTTACTCGGCAAAGACGGGCATTGCGGAAAATGGCGAGATTACCGTCATTTGTACAACCGCGGCAACCCTGCCGCATACATTTTATCTTCCAGTACGGCCGGGGATTTGTGGGATGTGCTCATCACCAATATCGCCTCCGATGATGTCAGGGGAGCCGCATTGGAGAAGGATTATTGCCGGATGTTCTGCAATAAGGAGTGGCGCCACCGCTATTCCAGAAAAATCATGGAGAGTAAAATTCGCAGGAAACCCAACAATCCGCTGCCGGTAACCGCGGAAGGACTTGAAACGCTGAAAAAACAAGTACTGCGGCCGCTTGGAGGAAATCAGGATATCCGTGCGGATTTGGTTTTGCCGCCGTACAGCATCTATTTTTGGTGTCTGTTGAATCAGAAAGGTCTGCTGGCGGATTATCTTGATGCCAGGCGTGAAATAGTCGCCGCCGCAGCTGATTTCCCCAATCTCAGGGTTCATGATTTTCAAAGCGATACCGGCATTTGCTGCAATTTGGATAACTACAAGGATATCAACCATTATTCTCCGGAAATATCCAGACTTACGCTGAAAAAAATAGCGGATGGAAGTGTACTCGCATCTCCCTCAACAATAGATAAGGCCAACTCTGAAATACGCCTCGCCGTTGAAAAATGGATGCCTGATTATATCCGTATGATGGAAAACTAAGGTTTTGCAGGTAAAGTATGCTTTTCTGTTCTTATGTTTTTGTATTGTGTTTTTTACCGGTAACGGTTGCCGGTTATTTTATGTTTCTGCGGCGGAGTGTTTTTTTCGCCAGATTGTTCCTGCTGATTGCTTCACTGGTTTTTTACGGCTGGTTCAATTTTTACTATCTTGGTATTCTGTTGTTTTCCCTGCTTTTCAATTATGGATTCGGCCGGATTATATTCTGCGCGCCGCAATGCCGGAAAAAGTTCTGGATATGGCTCGGCATTGCCGGCAATCTGCTGCTCCTGGGCTATTTCAAATATTATGACTTTTTCGTCTGGAATATCAATGCTGTGCTGAAAACATCATTGCAGTTCCGGCACATCCTGTTGCCGTTGGGAATCAGTTTCTTCACTTTTCAGCAGATATCCTATTTGGCCGATATCTGCAACGGGCGGCTGAAGGATCGCTATTCCCCGCTTACCTATGCGCTGTTCGTGTGCTTCTTCCCTCAGCTTATCGCCGGTCCGATTGTGTTGCCCGACGAGATGATGCCGCAATTTGAAGACGAATCCAACCTGCATCCCGATGCTGGAAATATAGCTTGCGGCATATTCGTTTTTTCGCTGGGATTGGCTAAGAAAATGCTTCTCGCCGATCAATTGGCGGTTTTGGCGGAGCCGTCGTCTATGGCGGCTTGCTCCGGCGCCTTTGCCGCCGTTGTCCGCTCGGTGTGCGGTATGTTTCAGGTGTATTTCGATTTCAGCGGTTATTGCGATATGGCGATAGGCATCGGTTTAATGTTCAATATTTTATTGCCGGTTAATTTCCAGTCGCCGTTCAAATCATGTTCTGTTACTGAATTCTGGGAACGCTGGCATATCACTTTGGGGCGCTTTTTCTCCCAGTTCGTTTATTTTCCGCTCGGAGGCAGCCGAAAAGGCGAGTCGCGGACTTATCTTAATTTGTTTTTCACTTTTTTCATCAGCGGTCTTTGGCACGGTGCCGGCTGGACTTTTGTGCTTTTCGGCAGTATTCACGGCATCGCGCTTATGCTGCAGCGGTTCTGGAGTAAAAATATAAAATTGCCGCTAAACCGGTATGCGGCGGTATTTTTGACTTTCACTCTCTGCGTGCTGGCCAATGTGATGTTCAGTTCCTCCGATGTGCCTGCCGCATTGAATGTTTACTGTTCGATGCTGGATTTTTCTCCTGACAAACTCGGCGCGGCTCTGAAGGCTTTAGATGTTTGGGATTTCGTTTATATCGCCTTGGCGTTCGTAATTTGTTTCGTCTTTCCGGCGGCGAGTTCGTTTATCCGTACCTTTAAACCGACGGTGATTACCTGGTGTACTGCTTTCATTCTTCTTTTGGCTTCACTGTTTTGCATGGGCAGGATATCTCCGTTTATCTACTTTAATTTTTAACCGTACCGGGTGCTGAAACGAATCTTTCTCCGGTGTCGCTTTTTTTGAAAAAAACACCTTGCTATGTTAAATTAAGCGTTTGATCGCAAGTAACTGTTTCGTTTGGGAAATACTGTTCCGGAGGGGATTATGTCAGAGGAAAATTCCGCCGTTATGCCTTTTAAAACCATGCTGATCAGGTTTATTATTCTGCTCGGCTCCAGTATCGGCATCGGATATCTGCTCGATGCCACCGTGCTTAAACCGCATCAGGCGATAGCGGTGGCGGTTTTTCTGGCCATAATAATGGGGACGCTGTTCTTCTGGACTTTCCGGCTTGCGGTTGCTTTCCTCGGTTTGGCGGTGCTGATCTGCACTAAATCACTGACGGTTCCGCAGTTCGTGCAGTCGTCTTCCCTTGAGGTTATTCTGTTTCTGGTCGGCATGATGGTGATTGTCGGCGCCCTGCGCGATTTGGGATTTTTCTCCTGGATTATCCAGCTCATCGTTTCCATGCCGCGTTTGACCGGATGCAAGTTTATCGCTGTGACCGCCGCCGCTTCGGCGCTGCTTGCCTGCGCGGTGGATGAGGTTACCTCCATCATCTTTGTCTCGGCATTGATTTTTCAGGTCTGCGACCGGTTGAAACTTGATCCTACTCCATATATCATAATCGCCGTACTGGCTACCAACATCGGAAGTTCCGGTACCATGATGGGTAATCCCGTCGGTATTTATATCGGCAACAAGGCCGGGCTTTCGTTCGGCGATTTCATGACGTGGGCCTTCCCTTTAATGCTGCTTGCCCTCGCCGGCACCATTGGTCTGCTGCTGTTCTATTATCGCCGTGAACTCAAGGAGTTTGATATCCGTCTTCAGGACCGGCTCAGCCGCAATTTGTCGCTGGCTCCGAAAGCCGATATTCCCTATGCCCGCGGTCTTGTTCTCATCATCTGCACCATTGCGGCGATCGCCAGCCATCATCAGGTTGAACAGTTGCTCGGTCTGGCTTCCGGAAGCGTGCTGATCGTTGCGCCACTGATCTGTTCCGGCATTGTGATGATTCTGCGTCCGCACCGCGCCCGCCACTATGTCGAGCGTGAGGTCGACTGGTGGACTCTGATATTTTTCATGCTGTTGTTCGCAGTCGCCGGAACGATTGAACATACCGGCGTGGCGGAACTTGTGGCGCAGGGATTTACCGGGATTTGCGGTACGGAGCGCGGAGTGCTGGTGCCGTTCATTCTCGGTGTCAGCGCTGTCGGCTCCGCGTTTGTTGACAATGTCATCTTTGTGGCCGCGTTCAGCCCGGTTATCGAAAAACTTTCCATTACCATCAACAGTACTCCGCTGTGGTGGGCTTTGCTGTTCGGCGCCTGTTTCGGCGGCAATATCACCATGATCGGCAGTACCGCCAATATCGTGGCGCTGGGTAATCTGGAAAAGAAGTCTCCGGTTCCGATGACCTTTCTCCGCTGGCTGAAAGTCGGGGTTATCGCATCGCTGTTTTCGCTCGCTATTGTCTGGGGCGGGCTGGCATTGCTTTCCCCTTTCATGGCGGATACGCCCAGCCGGATTACCGGCAGGGATATGACACGTGTTTTCAATGATAAAATGGTTGCATTCGAGGCGGTCGGAAGTCGTGACGGTAGCGGGAATCCGGTGCTGCTGGTTAATGCGGGAGAGAGCGCCGGTGATATTGTTGTGGCGGTCGATTTGCCTGCGGACGGAAAAATTGATTTCCCGTACGGGCAGAAACGGATTTGCACCGGTTCGCTTACCGGTACCGGCGGACAGGGGTTCCGGCTGGTGTTGAAAAATACCGCGGTAGTGGAAACCGCGGAATAAATCTTGAAATCTCACGAATTGAAAAACGGCGCTTCGACGCCGTTTTTTATGCTTTTTACGGCATATTCCGGTGTAAGACAGACAGCGTTTTATTTTTTCATATGTTTTACAGATATTCTTTCCCGGCTGATAAACGGTTTTATACCGTAAATTTCCAGCTGTCCCGTTACTCCCTTTTGCTTTATCTTTATTATTTCCGCCTTATGTTTTTTAACTCAGTTTTTACCTTGAAAAAAATATTTCTTATCCTATATTAAGCGGAACAAAAAACGGAGACGGTCTATGACTGCTAAAAATCTGTTGCATCAGCAATACCGCAACCGCCATGCCATGCGGATTTACCTCGGTTTTTTCGCCCGGTGGAAATGGTGGCTGGTAATGTCTTATATCGCCTTTTTCATTAAGGCGTCGCCGATGTATATTCTTCCGATTCTGACCGCGGAAATCATCAATATGCTTTCCGGCGGAACTTTCGTGCTTTCCCGACTTGGCTGGTTTATGCTTGTCGGAGTATTGCTGATTGTTCAGAATTTTCCGATGCACATGCTGTTTGTCCGGTTGATGAGCGTGCCGTGCCGCGATGTGGAGCAGTCGCTCCGCATGGCTTTATGTACCAGGCTGCAGCACCTCTCCATCGGGTATCATGCTTCTTCCAAACTGGGGGAATTGCAGAACAAGGTCATCCGCGATGTCGAGAATATCGAGACGATGAGCCGGCTGATGCTCGACAGTTTTCCATGTATGCTCTATAATGTGGCGGTTGCTGTTACGGTTACTCTTGTCAAGGCGCCGTTTTTCTGTCTGTTTTACATCGGCGCGGTTCCGTGCGCGGTGATTGTCACCCGCGCGGTGCGCCGCCAGATGGCCGCCAGCAACCGGGATTTCCGTCAGAGCGTGGAAACTATGTCCGGAAGGGTCAGCGAAATGCTGCGTCTGATTCCGGTCACCCGCGCCCATCATGTGGAAAATCTGGAACTGGATAAGGTGACGCACGATTTGGATGATATCCGCCGCAGCGGTTTGCGGGTTGATTACATCACCAGTATTTTCGGCTCCATCAGCTGGGTTGTGCTGATGTTGTTCAACCTCGGTACTCTCGGCGTTATAAGCTGTCTGTATTACCGCGGCTATTTGAAAATCGGAGTCGGCGATATCGGTTTGCTGGCCGGATATTTCACTCTGATTACCGGCAGTGTGCTTAATTTTCTCGGCTGCGTTCCCACGGTTACCCGCGGTCTTGAATCGGTAAACAGTATCGGCGAGGTGCTGGAATGTCCGGATTTGGAGCATAACGAAGGCA
>JAZRUY010000111.1:0-1612 GCA_045598845.1 Victivallaceae bacterium | reverse complement strand
CGGTATCCAGCAGTGCGCGGACCTCCGGCAGACGGCGGAGACGCCGCCGCGGATGAAAACAGCGGAGCCTCATGCTGAATTTGCCGGCCGCCGCTTTCCGCGCCTGCGACGGCGGCGCGCTGATCAGCTGCCGGGTGCAGCCGGGCGCTTCGCGCAGCGGTATCGGGGGAGCGTACGGCGATGCCCAGGTGAAAATCGCCCTGCATTCGCCCCCGGTGGACGGCAGGGCCAATCAGGAACTCGTCCGGCTGCTGGCGGAAATCTCCGGCCGGCCGAAATCTTCGGTTGAAATCCGCACCGGCGCCGGCGGCCGCAGCAAAACGGTAATGATATCCGGGGTAACCCCGGCTGAAATTAAAACCATGATGGAGAAATTCTGAATATGAACCGGAAAGCGGTTATTTTTCTTGCGGACGGCATGGCGGATGAACCTTTGCCCGAACTGGGCGGCAAAACCCCGCTGGAGTTCGCCGATACTCCGGCGATGGATTCCATTGCCGCGGCCGGGCGCAGCGGCAGTTTCATCACCCTGCCCCCGGGTTTGCCCACTTCCAGCGATGTGGCCAATATGTCGGTGCTCGGCTTTTATCCCGAAAAGAATTATCCCGGCCGCGGTCCGATCGAGGCCGCCAGCCAGGGCATAGAACTGGCGGAGAACGACATCGCGTTCCGCTGCAATCTGGTCTATGTCTCCGGCGACGGCGTGCTGCGCGATTACTCCGGCGGTCATATTGAGAACAGTATCTCGTCCCGGCTGATTCAGGCCTTGCAGGAAAAATTCGGCAACGGCAAAGTAACCTTTTATCCCGGCGTCAGTTACCGCAATCTGCTGGTGCTGCACGGCGCGGAATTCTCCCCGGCGGTCAACTATTTCAAACCGGATTCCTCCCAGGATCTGCCGGTTTCCGGACTGCGCCTGACTCCGGCGGATAATTCCCCGGCGGCGGCGCATACGGCGGGCTTTCTGGAAAGACTCTGCGATGAATCGGCAGAATTCCTCGCCGCTCATCCGCTCAATTCCGGCCGCCCCGCCCCGGCCAACCGCATCTGGCCGTGGAGTCCCGGCCGCCGCCCCGCCCTGCCCCGTTTTTCGGATTACTACGGCCGAACCGGCGCCGTCATCAGCGCGGTGGATGTGATCAAGGGCATCGGGAAATGCAGCGGCATGGATGTTATCGAAGTTCCCGGCGCCACCGGTTTTATCGACACCGATTACGCCGGCAAAGCCGCCGCCGCGCTGGAAGCGCTGAAAACCCATGATCTGGTGTATCTGCATCTGGAGGCGATCGACGAGTGTTCGCATCTGGGCGATCTGCGGCTCAAGTTGCAGGCCATTACCGACTTCGACGGCAAAATCGTCGCTCCGGTTATGGCGGCGCTGCGCGGGCAGCCGGTGAATTTCGCCGTCCTGCCCGACCATCCGGTGCCGATAAAGTTGCGCAAGCACACCGCCGATCCGGTCCCGCTGGCGGTGTGCGGCCCGGATTTCACTCCCGACGGGGTAACCCGCTTCAGTGAAAAAGAGGCGCCGAAAGGCAGTCTCGGCACCTTGCGCGGCGACGCGCTGGTCCGGCTGCTGCTGGGCTGCTGAACCGGAGTTTATTCTTCCGCC
>JAZRUY010000110.1:0-21279 GCA_045598845.1 Victivallaceae bacterium | reverse complement strand
ATGCGTATCCCGGTGTTTCACGATGACCAGCACGGCACCGCGATAATTTCGCTGGCGGCGATTCTGAACGCGCTGAAACTTACCGGGCGCGATATCGCCAAGTGCAGATTCGTGGTCAACGGAGCGGGAGCGGCGGGAATTTCCTGCAGCCGCTTCTACATCACCGCCGGAGCGAAAAAGGAGAATTTCCTGATGTGCGATTCCCAGGGGGTGATCCACACCGGCAGAAGCGGGCTGAACCCGCAGAAAGCGGAGTTCGCCGCCGATACGGAATGCCGCACGCTGGCCGACGCGATGCGCGGCGCGGATATCTTTCTCGGCTTTTCCGCTCCGGGATGCGTGACGCCGGAGATGGTGAAGAGCATGGCGCCGGACCCGATAATCTTCGCCATGGCCAACCCGACCCCGGAGATTTTCCCCGATGCGGCGCTGGCGGCCGGAGCGGCCATCGTGGGCACCGGGCGCAGCGACTACCCGAACCAAATCAACAATGTGCTGGGATTCCCCGGCATTTTCCGCGGTGCGCTGGATGTGCGCGCCACGGATATCAACGAGGAGATGAAACTCGCCGCCAGCCGTGCGCTGGCGGAACTGCCCTACGAGCGCATACCGGACGATATCGCAAAGGAACTGAAACAGGCCTATCCGGCCGACGCCGCGGCGGGCATGTTCGAGTACACCGGGAAACTGCGCCGCGACTGCGTGATTCCCAAACCGTTCGACAGCCGGGTGGTGCCGCGGGTGGCGCGGCGGGTGGCCGAAGCGGCGGTGAAGAGCGGCGCCGCGACATTGATGATTGAAGATTTCGACGCCTATGAACAAGCGGTGGCGGCGCGCATACGCGGCAACCGGAACAACTGAAATAAAGCGGGAAGCAAATCATGTTTGAAAAAGCCAAATGGATATGGTCGGATAATTCGGACGGACGCGGATACAACCTGTGCTCGGTATTTCGTTATGATTTCAATTTAGCCACAGTGAATAATCCGGTGCTGCGCATCACCGCCGACAGCTGGTACCGGCTGAAGGTGAACGGGCAATGGTGCGGCGACGGTCCGGCGCGGGCTTATCCCGCCCATTATTCCTTCGACAAATACGACCTGACCGGCATGCTGCGCGCCGGAGCAAACCGCATCGAGGTGACAGTGCGGTATTTCGGCTGCGGGGATTTTCACCAGCAGATCCAGCGCGCCGCCCTGCTGGCGGAACTGGAATGCGGGGAGGAAATTTTCGGCACCGGGGCGGACTGGCTGTGCAGCCGGCTGCCGGGCTGGATAACCGGCACTGCGAAATCATCTATTCAGAAGCCGCCGATGGAGGAATTCGATTTTTCGCGCAATGAACAGTACGACTGGCATCCGGCGACGGAACTTTTTGATGCCGCCGCGCCGGAAGCGCCGTGGCATGGACTTACGGAACGGGAGACCGCGCCGCTCACCCGCGCGGAAAAACGGCTGGAAAGATTCATCGGAGCGCAGGCGGTGGACAAAGAACTGCTGGGGTTCACCATCATGCCGCACAACATCTGCTTTCCCGGCGACACCCAGGTGAACGCCGGCGACCAGTGCCCGGTGCTGATGCCGCTGGAAATCATCAGCCCGAAAGCGCAGCGCATCCGGATTTCGACCGACAACAACTATATCAGCGTGAACGGCATACCGGTTGAAAAAGACGGCGGAGCGAACCTGAAAGAGGGAAGCAATCTGATGATGTGCCGCAAAGAAGGCGGCGGACACGAATCGGTGCTTTCCTTCGGGCTGCCGCCGGACAAGGGGCTGGACTGGCGCAATTTATACACGGGTAACAAGGAACTCTGCGTTATCATGCTGCCGGAACTCACCGCGCTTGGCGATGACAGCATTCACTGGCCGTGGTGCGATGAACCCGGCAACCGCTACCGGAAATTCGTGTCGGAGTTCAGCAAATACGCCAACCGCGCCGCCGCGGTGAAAACCTGCGGTGAATTCAAGGCGCTCTACCCGGAATACCGGATACTGAAAGAAAATGAATACACCTTAAGCAACCCGCATATAAGTTTCATCGCCCACAGTCACGGTTGCGTGAACGGCGTACCGGCCGGGGCTGATACAGTGCAGGACCCGGAAAACCTGATCAACGGCGATGACCGCTGGACCACGGTGAACCCGGTGCCGGGCAAGGACATCGAACTGTGCTACGATTTCGGGGAACAGGATATCGGATACTGGCATTTTCAAATCTGCGCTCCGGCAGGGACCGTGGCGGATTTCGGCGCAGTGGAACATATTCTGGAGGACGGGGTATTCCAGGGCACCGGAGTCGACTGCCGCAATTCCATGCGGGTGATCTGCGCGGAAGGAGTGAACAGCCATCTGAGCCTGATGCGGCGCAGCGGGCGTTACATTTTCATAACCCTGCGGAGAATGACCGCGCCGGTGAAAATACGGCATCTGCGGCTGGCGGAATCGACTTATCCGATGGTGCGGAAGGGAACTTTCCAATGCAGCGACAAACTGCTGGAGAAAATCTGGGAAATCTCGGAGCGGACGCTGAAACTGTGCATGGAGGATGTGTTCACCGACTGCCCGCTCTACGAGCAGACGCTGTGGGTGGGAGACGCCCGCAACGAAGGGCTGTTCGCCATGCCGCTTTGCGGAGCATACGATCTGGTGCGCCACTGCATCCGGCTGGCCGGCCAGAGTCTGGAACAACTACCGATAGTGGGCTGTCAGGTACCATCGGGCTGGAACGCCATTCTGCCCAACTGGAGTTTCATGTGGGGCATCAGCGTGTGGGACTATTACTACGAGAGCGGCGATGCGGAGTTCTGCCGCGAAGTATGGCCGATGGTCACCCGCAATCTGGACAATGCGCTGAAAATGCTGGATGAGAAAACCGGACTGTTCCGCCTGTACGCATGGAATCTTTTCGACTGGAGCAAAACCGACACCGGCAAACCGATACTGCTGTACAATTCGATGTTTCTGGCCGGCGCGCTGAACGCGGCGGTGCGTCTGGGCGAGAGCATCGGAACAGATACCGCAGTCTATGCGGACGCGCTGGTAAAATTAAAACGCGCCGTCAATGCGCAGTGGGACCGCAAGGAAATGGCCTGGCCGGACTGGCTGGACGATGACGGCAAACGCTCCGAAGATTACTCTCTGCACACCAGTATGCTGGCGGTGCTGTATGATCTGGCGGATGAACACAATGCCGATCTGGTTCGCGCCAACACCATCTGCCCGCGGGAGGAACTGCTGCCGATCTGCTCGCCATTCGCCTCGCAGTATTATTATGAGGCGCTGGAAAAACTGGGCATGCCCCAAATGATCATCGAATCGATGTACCGCGACTACACCCCGATGCTGAAAGCGGACGCGACCACGGTATGGGAAACCTATCCCAACTCACCGCTGTTCGCCGATCTGGACATTCCCACCAGAAGCCACTGCCACGGCTGGTCGGCGGCGCCGCTGTATTTTCTGCCCAGAATAATTCTGGGGATAAAACCGGCGGCGCCGGGAGGGAAAAAATTCACCGTGTCGCCGTGGACGGAAAATCTGGACTACGCCAAAGGGAGCCGGGTATGCGCCGGAGGGCTGGTAAAAGTGCAGTGGGAAAAGCGGGACGGCCGGCTGAAAATCACCGCGGAAGCGCCGGAAGGAGTTGAACTGGAATATCTGCGCAACAAAACCCATGATGATCTGGAAGTGGAATTCGTAAGGAAATAACCAGGAAAAAAAAAGCAAGACGGCCGCATTTTTGCGGCCGTTTTTATCACACCGTATAGCGGACGGAAAATCCGGCGGGAAGTTCCCTCCCGGAAGATTCAGGAACCGTCATTTCTTCAGCGTCAAGTTCGCCGCCTGAACCGAATATGTTCCGCAGAAGACGCTCCAGAACCAGCAGGGAAAATCCGGCGCTGTGGCAGCTGAGCACCACTGTAAAAGCGGAATCAGGACAGCGCAGTCCGGCGCAGATTTCCAGCAGAGCCGGAAGATGCTGCTCGATTTTCCAGACTTCTCCGCCGGCGCCGCGGCCGAATGAAGGCGGGTCCAGCGCAATCAGATTGTAGCGGCTGCCGCGCCGCTCCTCCCTGCGGACGAATTTCATCACATCATCGACAATCCACCGGATCGGCGGCGGATTGCCGAAATTGAGCGGCAAATTGGAACGTCCCCAGTCAGTCATACCCCGTGAAGCGTCCAGATGGCAGACCGAAGCCCCGGACTGCGCCATGGCCATGGAGCCGATGCCGGAATAACCGAACAAATTGAGCGCGGCGGCGCCTTTTACCAGGAGCGCCGGAGCATGGCGGAAATATTCCCAGTTACGGTACTGCTCGGCGAAAAAACCGAGATGCCCGAAACCGGTAGGCTTGACCCGGAGCGTGAAACCTCCCCACTCCACCAGCCAGGATTCGGGAAGTTTGACCCGGTATTTCCAGAATCCGGAACCGGAACTGTCCCGTTCGCACACCGCCTCGGCGGCCGCCCATTTTTCCGGAGAAAGCGACGGATGCCAGATTGCGTTCAAAGCCGGACGCACCAGCAGATGAGCGCCGATCTGCTCGAGTTTGCGCAGATTGCCGCTGTCGAGCAGCCGGTAGGGCGCGGCGTCAGGCTTCACCACAGGATACCGCCTTTCCGCAGCAGACCGTCATCAGCGGCCGGTTGGTGCCGCATTCGTAAAATGCCAAGTCGGCACGGCGGTTAGGCAGAATGATGCCGCGGTCGCTTAGACCGTAACGGATGGCCGGATTGCAGGTAACCGTCTGCGCGGCTTCCAGTTCGCCCAGATTGCCGCCGGAAACCAGCTCGTGCCAGCCGGTATCCAGCATGGTGGTGGTACCGGCAAGAACACCGGACGAAGTCTGCGAAAAACCGTCGCGCACCATGATGGGGGAATTGCCGATATGGTAATTGCCGTTGGGCATGCCGGCCGCCATGGTGCAGTCGCTGATGCCGATGAGTTTTTCAGTGCGCTTGCAGCGGCATGCCAGTGCCACCATGCGGGAATCGACGTGGCGGCCGTCGATAATGAGTTCAACCCCGACGCGTTCATCGGTGAGCGCCACCCCCGCCAGACCGATGCTGCGCTGGTGCAGCGGCTGCATACCGTTGAACAGATGAGTGCAGAGCGAGGCGCCGGCATCGATGGCGCGCAGCGTCTGGCGCTCATCGGCCAGACTGTGCCCCATGGACGGGATGACTCCGGATTCCGCCAGCAGCGACGCCAGTTTGTCGGCATCCGGCAGTTCGGGGGCGAAAGTCATCACCTTCGCCTTGCCGCCGGCCGCCGCCAGAAGTTCGCGGGCAAACCCCAAATCGACAACGCTCAGCGATAATTCATCCTGAGCGCCGCGCTTTTGCGGATTGATGAACGGCCCCTCGATATTGATGCCCACCGGAACCGCACCGGGCATCGGCGCATCCATGGCTTCACTGAGGAAAGCCAGATTATCCAGCATCCTGTCCCGAGGCAGCGAAACCACGGTGGGAAAAAACGAAGTGACCCCGCGGCGGGCGAGGATATCGCTCATCGCGGCTATGCCGCGCGGGGAATCAGCAGCGGCGGAAGCATCGAATCCGCCGGCGCCGTGAATGTGAGTATCAATAAAACCGGGGGTAATGTACGCGTTTCCGATTTCAACCACATCGATGCGGTCCTCTATCGAAAAGGAAGACAAACCTCCAACCGCGATGATATTGCCGTTTTCAACCAGCACCGCTCCTTTTTCGATGCGCCGGTAAGGCAACAGCAGATAATCAGCAGTATACAACTGGCGGCGGATATTTTCCACGGTCAAGGCTCCCTCATCGATTCATCCAGCGCTTTGATCAGCGGATGAACCAAGTATTCGATTATCCGGCGGCGGCCGACCTTGATTTCAGCCTGGCATTCCATGCCGGGAATCAGGCGGAACTGCCCCGGGCGCATATTGCGCAGTTTTTCCCGCCCGCTGAGCACAATCCTGGCACGGTAGTAGCTGGCGGCACCCTGCTCGCCCTGCTGACGCTGAAAAACATCGCGCGAAATCGTGCGCACCCAGCCGTCCAGCGTGCCGTGCTTCTGAAACGGGAAACTGCTCAGTTTTACCCGGGCGGTGTCTCCGATATTGACCCTGCCGATATCCATGGCCGGAATCTCCGCTTCAAGCTCGATCTCGTTGGTAAGCGGAACCAGAGTAATCAGAGCCTCGGCTTCACGCACGGCGGACCCGGGCGAAAACGCCGCGATTTCATGCACAATGGCCGGACACGGCGCCCGCAGACAGTCATAATGCACCTGCATGTTTGCTTTGTCATACGCCTTCTGCGCGGCGGTGTAGTCGCGGCGGACACTGACCAGTTCCTCGGAGATTCCGTTGCGCCATTCCTCCACATAGGAGTTCTTGCTCGCTTTGGCGGTTTCGATGGAATGGGTCTGTTCTATAAGGCTGTTGCGCAGCTGGTCGACGGTACTCTCGAGTTCCATACGCTGAATCTGTATTTCCAGCATATCCTTGAGCGCGGCCGCCTTCTTTTCGATCAGGGTGACATACATTTTCTCGATTTCGGAGATTTTGCCCAGCCGCTCGGTCTGCTTGGACAGACTGTCCTGAGTAGTGCGGTAACTCGACTCCAGCTGTTCAATGCTTTGATCGTAGTAGCGGATTTTCTCCTTGTAGAACTGCGACCGCTGGGCGGCGATGGCCAGCTGCCACTGCTGATCCTTGTTGGAAGGATCTTCGGCGACATATTCGCGGCCTTCGAATTCGGCCAGCAGACGGTTGTACTGCGCTCCGAGGGTGGACAACTCTGCCGAGATACGGTCAAGTTCAGCCTGATTGAATACCGGTTCAAAGGTGATCAGCACCTGCCCTTTGCGCACCGGCTCGCCCACCTTGACATCGATGGATTTGATCACGGTGAGTTCGAGCGGTTTCATTACGATATTGGGAGTATCGGTAATCAGTTTGCCGTTGGCATTTACGATAATATCCACCTCGCTCAGCGAGGCCCAGATAACCGCCAGCAGCATGAATATGAACGCGCTCCACACCCCCAGCCGGGCGAACCACGGCAGTTTCTCGTACTTGATCTCCAGCGCGTCGGGCTGGTATTCCACCGCCACCGCCGCCGGAGCGCCGTCAGTGTTTTTTCCGCGGCGACGGAAAAGCCGCCGCAAAAAACCGCTCCCGCCGGCATTTTTACCGCTGTCAGCGCAACCGCAATTATCATGCGGCGCCGATTTTTCAGCGGCCGAGCCGGCTTCCGGTTCCGTTCCGGCAACCGGAACGGATTTTTCCTCCTCTCCGGGAGCGGAAATCACTTCGGCGTCAATCACCTCGCCGGACTCATTCTCCGTACCGGAAGAAGGACGGCCGGCCTTTTCCTCTCCGCCGTCACCGACGGTTATCGCTATTTCATCTGTATCCATAACTTTCTCGCTTTCACTTGCCGATCGCACGGCCCATCTGCTGCTGCCAGAAATCGCGGTAGATCCCCGGCTTGTTCACCAATTCGTTATGCGCGGCGAAATCGGTCTTTTCGCCATTGTCGATTACCAGAATACAGTCAGCGCCCGAAACAATACTCAGCCGGTGCGAAATGATCAGCACCGTACGGCCTCTGGCGATGGCGCCGAGGTTCTGCTGAATAATGTTCTCGCTCTCAGGATCCAGTGCGCTGGTGGCCTCATCGAAAATCAGTATCGGCGGATTAGTCAGCAGCGCGCGGGCGATAGCCAGCCGCTGTTTCTGCCCGCCGGAAAGGTTGGATGCGTTTTCCTCCAGCATCGTATCGTAGCCTTTGGGCAGCGAAGAAACGAAATCGTGAGCGCCGGCCAGACGGGAAGCGTAGATAATCTCCTCCAGAGTGGCGTTGCGCTTGGTCAGGCAGATATTGTCGCGCACAGTGCCGTTGAAGAAATAGTTCTCCTGCAGCACGACACCGATACTGGAGCGCAGGTGCGCCTTATCGATTTCGCGCAGATCGATTCCGTCGATTTTTATCAGCCCGGAATTAACCGGATAGAGCCCCTGCAGCAGTTTGGTGAGGGTGGTCTTCCCGGAACCGCTGCGGCCGACAATGCCGATGGTGGCTCCCACCGGAATATCCATATCGAAATTCTTGATCACCTGCGGAGTATCGGCGCGGTACTGGAAAGTAACGTTTTCGAAAGTGATATGCCCTTTCAGCGGATTGCGCACCCCGCCTCCGGCAGGCTCCCGCGCGGTATTCATCACCACGCCGAGCATCTTGACCGAGAGCGCCACCTGCTGATACTCGTGTATCAGCCCCACAGTGCGCACCAGCGGACCGGTGACCCGGCCGGAAAGCATCTGGAACGCGATCAGCGCGCCGATGGAAATCCGCATATCGAACACCAGTTTGGCGCCCAGCCAGATCACGGAGATGGTCATCAGCATCTCCAGCGCCTGACTGACAGTTTTGGCGGTCATGGAAATCTTGCCGACCTTGAAGTAACTCTTGATGGCATAGGCGGTGGAATCGTTCCAGGCCTTTTCCTCGACCGGTTCAATCGCCAGCGATTTTACCGTGCGGACACCGTGGATGGATTCGACCAGCATGCTCTGGCGCTTGCCTTCCGCCTGATACAACTCGTTGAGCCGGCGCTGGAACGGTTTGATCAGCAGCGCGATGACTATCGCCATCAGCACTGAATATCCGAGCACCACCAGAGTAAGATGCACGCTGTACAGCAGCAGAAACGGAATGAACACCGCCAGACTCAGCAACTCCAGAACAGTGAAGAAAAGGTTACCGGACAGGAATCCGCGGATTTTTTCAGTCTGCTGCATGTGTTTGAGCAGCACCCCCGACGGCACTCGCTCAAAGAACTCTATCGGCAGACGCATCAGATGCCGGAAAGTCTTGGTGGCGGTGGAAATATCGATTTTATTGGTTGCGAACAACAGCAGATAACTGCGCAGATACTCCAGGAAGGCATTGAAAAGTATCGCGCAGACAATGCCGGTTCCCAGCACATTAAGGGTGTTGTAGGAACTGTTCACCAGCACCTTGTCAACCACAATCTGGAAGAACAGCGGAGTTATCAGCGCAATGGCGTTGATCATCAGCACCGTCATTGCGATCTGGCCGAACACATGCTTCAGTTTGATGAATTCGGGAATGAACCAGCGCAGGCCGAACGGCTGCTCCTCATCGGAAAGACGGTAAACGCGCTTAAGCAGCAGACCGCGTCCGCCGGAAGTCGCTTCATACTCGTCCCTGGTCAGAAACTGAAACTGCTGTCCGGGATGTTCCGCCTGAAAAAACGGATCCACCGCCGCCACGGTATAATCGCCGTTCTCCCCCGGGCGCACACCGCATAACACCCGGCATTTGCCGTCTTTTTTATACTCGATGAACGGATACGCCTTGCCCAGATGCGCCAGCAGCCCCCAGTTCACCTTGATGTTCTTGCATTTCAGACCGCCGTCTTTTGCCATTTCGACCAGATGGCGCTCATCGACTTCCTCCTCCCCGACCGCATAGTCGTGAAAGAGCCGCCGGATATCCATCGGAATACCGTGGTGACGGGCCACTGCGGTAAGACAGAATAAAGCGGTATGCTTCCGGTTATCCACCGCCTGCAGCATGCGGAACACCAGCACTTTGCCGGTCATGCGTCCGCGTAACTGCTCCGTGCGCACATTCAGCACTCCGCCGCCCTGAGCGGAAGACAACGGATCGAAAATAGTCGCAGTCTCCTGTTCCAACTGGATGAAATTGATCATGCAGATCCAACTGCCGCTGGAAAGTTCCGCCAGTGCCGGACCGGAGTAAGCGTTCTTAAGCTCCTCCGCCCGGCCATGCAACTCCGGCGCCAGATGCAGAGCAACCGCCAGATTCAACAGCCCCTGCCCGGCATCCTGTTCAACGGTCCGCAGCGCGTCCGCGGTAAGCAATGCGTCGAAATTGGTGGACAATTTAAGATTCGTCACCAGATTGCGCAAGCAGACGATGCCGCTGTGACCGGTTATATTTTCAGTACTCAAAACCTGACCTCTGTTGTTTTCGGTTAATTCTGCGGAGAGCGCCGGAAACCCAGCGCCGCCGACAGTAAAAAAAGAATTATAACACCAAACGGCATCCCGGAGCGGCTTTCCTCCCGTACCCCGAATGCCGGCTGCGGCGCCTGGCCGCATCGCGTTTCCATTTATATTATTGAGCTATTATACACCGCAAGGCCGTTTTTTGCAAACCTGGCACAGTGCTTGACTAAACCGGCGGAATATGATATTTTATCCCCCGTATTTTTATGTGTCCGCCGGGAGCGGACTCGCCGTTTTTAACTTTTTTCCCCGGGTATTTTTGGAGGAGCGTTTCATACCATGGCTTTCGACCGCGGAACTGTGAATTTCACCGTATTCAAACTGGACGGGAAACTTCCCGAAGACCTGACCGCGGCTTTCGCGGCGCATCCGTGCGGAGCACTGGATTCCGCCGGAGCAGAACCGGAAACCGGATGGGCGGGAGGCTCCCATATTCTGGAAACAAGCATAACTGACGCGACCGTGAAGGCGGGAGGTTACTGCAATCTGTTTTTGCGCACAGCGGTGCGCAAGATGCCGGCGATGCTGCTCAATGCCTACTGCCGCCGGGCGGAATGCGATTTCATGCGGGACAATCAACGCGAAACCGTCCCCGCCGCCAAGCGCAGAGAAATCCGCGAAGCGGTGCTGGCGGAACGGCTGGATGAAATGCCGCCGTCGGTAAGCGCGATTCCGGTTGCGGTGGACCCGATGGCAGGAAGACTCTATGCCGGATGTTCAAGCAACACCCAGATAGAATTACTCTGCCGCCATGTGTACGAGGCGCTGAAAGTCGAACCGCTGCAATTAACCCCAGGTCTGCTGTTAAACGAACTTTTTCAGATGACCGAAACCGAGGTGCCGCCGCTTGAACTCGCAACGGCAGCCGGCGGAGAAAAATTCATCGGGCGGGATTTTCTGATGTGGCTGTGGTACCGCAGCGAATGCGGAATGCGGTTCAAAGTCGATGGAGCCGGTACATTCGAACCGCTGATCGAAGGACCGGTGATTTTCGCTTCTCCGGATGACGATGACGCCAAAGGTTCGGGGGTAACCTCGGTGAAGAACGGCGGCTCGCCGATGCGCAGCGCCGAAGTGAAAGCGGCGCTGTCGGTGGGCAAGAAACTCCGCCGCGCCAAACTGACTCTGGCCGACAATGACGCCGGCCGGGTGTGGACATGCAATTTCGATGCCGATAAATTTTCATTCAGTTCCATGAAACTTCCCGAGGGCGAAGAACTCGCACGGCAGGACGCGCTGGTGGAACGGCTGGGATTTCTGGACAATTTCACCGATGCGGTAATCTGCTGTTTCCGGCGGTTCATCGAGCAGATAACCGGTCCGGAACGCGCGGCGCTGATCAAGTCGATGCGCGAATGGAGCAGCGGGCGCGACGGCATTTAAGCGCAGGAGGAATTCATGGCTCACCATACACCGGCCGCGGCGCATCCGGAAGATGCCGCCATGCTCCATCTCAACGGGATCTATGGGAAATTTCCGCCGCTTTCGATGCTGGATTGCGCACCGGAAATCACCGAGCTGGATCTCGGATGCGGTTCCGGAAGTTTCACGGCAGCGCTGGCGGCGAAATATCCGGAGCGGAAAGTATTCGCCGCGGATGTGATGATCGGACGCTTGCGCAAACTGGTAAACCGCCGGAACCGGATGCGGTTGGAAAATCTGACCGTAATCCGCGGCGAGGCGCGCTATCTGGTGGGGAGAATACTGCCTGACCGCTCCGTAAGCCGGCTGCATCTGCTTTGTCCGGACCCGTGGCCGAAACTGCGCCACAGCGGACACCGGCTGCTGACCTGCGATTTCGTTTCGCAGATTCACCGGGTGCTCAGAGAAGACGGGTTCTTTCATTTTTCCAGTGATGACGCCGAATATGCGGCGGCGGTGAAAAAGGCGGCGGAAACTTCCGGGCTTTTTGTGCCGGACGAAAAAGCCGTTTATGATCTGCAAGACATAAAAAGCGATTTCGAAAACCGCTGGCTGGCGCAGGGAAAGACCGTAATTCATCTGGGCTACCGCGCAGTTCCGCGGCCGGCAAACAGCCCGGGGCACTGATTGCAAAGCCGCACCGGCGCGGTTACATTAAACTCCGTAACCGTTAAACTGAAATACTTGTAAACCGAAAGCGACCGACCATGAACATATACCGCGAACTGCTGGCCCGCGGATTCTGCTATCAGCAGACCGATGCCGAAGCCATCGAAAAACTGCTGACTTCCGGCAAAAGCGTCCGTTTCTATGTGGGATTCGATCCTACCGGGAACAGCCTTCACGTGGGGCATCTTCTTCCGGTAATGGCGATGCGGCTGCTGCAGAAGGCGGGGCACACTCCTATCGTGCTGGTTGGGGGAGCCACCGCCCGCATCGGCGACCCGTCCGGAAAAAGCACCGCCAGCCCGATTCTGCCGATCGAAACCATCGATGAGAATGTGCGCTGTCTGCGCAGCCAGCTCTCCCGCTTCATCGACGGCTCGGAGGGCAAGGCGTTCTTCGTGAACAATGCCGACTGGCTGTGCAAGATCGGCTATATCGATATGCTGCGTGAAATAGGCACGATTTTCAGTGTGAACCGCATGCTTACTCAGGATTCGGTGAAAAGCCGGCTGGAAAACGGGCTATCCTTTCTGGAATTCAACTACTCCATTCTGCAGGCCTACGATTTCATGACCCTCAACCGGGAGTACGGCTGCGAACTGGAAATGGGGGGGCAGGACCAGTGGGGCAACATGGTGGCCGGCACCGAACTTATCCGGCGCAAGAACAATAAGGAAGTGCACTGCTTCACTATCCCGCTGCTGATGAACTCCAACGGTCAGAAATTCGGCAAGACAGCCGGAGGAAACAATGTGTGGCTGGATGTTAACCGCACCAGCGTATTCGATTACTACCAGTTCTGGCGCAACTGTGATGACGCGGCGGTGCTGAAACTGATGCGCTATTTCGCCACCGAACTGCCGCTGGATGAAATCGACCGCATCTGCGACCCGGCGGGCAATATCAACCGCGCCAAGGAAATTCTGGCCTACGAAGCGACAAAAATCGCCCACGGCGAAAAAGCGGCCTCCGAAGCCTATCTGGCGGCCGGAAGCAAATTCGGGTTCGCCGATCCGGAACGCAAGGTGGCATGCTCGTCCTCGCTGCTCAATATCGACGGCGGCGAAGTAAAAGCGGAACTGCCGGTAACCGAAATCACCGAAGCCGATCTGACCGGACTCGCCCTGCCCCGGCTGCTGGTACTCGCCGGATTGTGCAAGAGCACCAGCGATGCCCGCCGGCTGATTCAGGGCAACGCGGTAGCAATCGATGATGCGAAATGCGCTGATGTGAATATGGCAATCACCGCGAAACTTTTCCGCGGCCGCCGGTTAACTCTGCGGGCCGGGAAGAAGAATTTCCGGCTGGTAAAACTGAAGTAATATTCAAATACGGATAAAGAAGAATGCGCCAAGTTCGGCGCATTTTTTATCGCCCTTGAATTTAAACTTCCGGACCAGGCAACATTCTGACTATAACGGCCCGATTTCCTGACCGCCGTTTTCAAGCAGTCTTGATTTTCCGGAACATCCGGGTTAAGTTGCTTACCGGGCGGAAAGAATAAAAACCGCCTGATGTATGGGAGGTGGAAATATGGTAACCGGAATCGTACTGGTGAATGTGGAGCGGCCGATGCTCGCCGAATGCATCGACAGCCTGATGAAACTTAAAGGCGTAACCGAAGTTTACGCGGTGGCCGGAGAATACGATCTGGTGGTGATGATCCGGGTGGCGGACAATTTCGCGCTGGCGGATGTGATCACCAACCGGATGACCAAGGATATCCGCGGCATCGTGCATACCAAAACTCTGGTGACCATGAACAGCTACGCCAAAGTGGATCTGGATAAAATATTTCTCGGCTTAAACGGATAATTGCCGGAAATTCCGCAGCGCCCTGTGCGCATCGCCTGACAGGACGGCGGTCCGCTGTTAGACGGATAAAAAACGCGCCAGTTCAATTGGCGCGTTTTTCATGATTTAAACTTTCCGCTTAGAAATTCTCGGCGGAAATTTCGAAATAAGCCTGCGGATGCTTGCAGACCGGACAGAGTTCCGGAGCCTTTTCTCCCACATAGATATGACCGCAGTTGCGGCACTCCCAGCGTTTCGCCTCCTTGCGCTCCCATACTTCGCCGGATTCCAGATTCGCCAGCAGTTTCAGATAACGCTCCTCGTGGCGTTTCTCAATCTCAGCCACCTGGGCGAATTTGACCGACAGCTCCTTGAACCCCTCTTCAGCCGCGACCTTGGAGAAATTCTTGTACATCTCCGTCCATTCCTCATGTTCGCCGGCGGCCGCGGCTTTCAGATTGGCGGCGGTATCGCCCAGCAGCCCCAGCTCCTTAAACCAGAGTTTGGCATGCTCCTTCTCGTTGTTGGCGGTAGCCTCAAAAATCGCCGCAATCTGCTCGTAGCCCTGCTTGCGCGCGGCGCTGGCGAAATAACTGTACTTGTTTCTGGCCTGGGATTCACCGGCGAAGGCGAAAGCCAGATTGGCGGCGGTTTTGCTGTTTTTGAGATCCATGTTTTACCTCCACGGTTGAAGTTGAATTTCAATGCGCCGGAAACGGCTCATCGTTATCTTTCACAAATATAGTAAGGATTATTATTTTTTCAAGCGGTCCGAAAGTTGCCTTTGTCTTTCATCCGCCTCACAGCGGCGGTTCACGGCGAGGTAATAATAAGTGAGCGCGGTGTCCGTCGCCACCATCATGGTATTTATCAAATACAGAGCGAAAACCGCATTGATGCCGCAAAGCGCGTTGCGCACCATACCGGCGATATATCCGGCGATAATCAGCCAGGCGAAAAGCAGACTCTTTCCCGCAGGATTTTTCGCCCGGATTGTTTTGAGTATCGCCATCGGCCAGCTGAAACCGAAACAAAGCAGCATAACCGCTTCGCAGATCTGCGCCCAATCCTGTTGTTCCATAAAATTTTCCTTTTTCAGATTTTGATCACAGCAGAGTTTCCAGTTCCGCCACCACCCGGCGGAAATAATCCATCGCCGCGTTCACAGTATCCGGAGTACGCAGATCGGCGCCGGCATCCCGCATAATATCCAGCACATCTTTGCTCGAACCGGCTTTCAGGAATCCGAAATAGGCGTCGCGTCTGCGGATGTCGCCGGAAAGTATGCCGCGGCTCAATTTTATCGCCGCCGACATCCCTGTGGCATATTTGTACACATAAAACCCGTAGTAGAAATGCGGGATTCTCGCCCATTCCATACCGATAAGCGGGTGCGGTTTTACCGCCGGACCGTGGTAAAGCCGGTTCAAATCCGCATAGGTGCGGCTGAGAAAATCCGCCGTCAGAGGGACTCCGGACTCGGCCGCCCGGTGAATTTTCAGTTCGAACTCGGCGAACATGGTCTGTCGGAAAATCGTGCCCCGGATCTCATCGGCCAGATGACTGAGCAGATAAGCGCGCATCTTGCGGTCGTCTTTATTCTCCGCCATAAGTTTTTCCAGCAGCAGCATCTCGTTAGTGGTGCTCGCCACTTCAGCCACGAAAATACGGTAGTCTGCATACGGATAAGGCTGGCCGGCGCGGGAATAACTGCTGTGCATCGAGTGCCCCAGCTCGTGAGCCAGAGTGAACACATCATCGAGAGTGCCGTTGTAATTGAGCAGCACATAGGGATAACTGTCATAGCATCCGCCGGAATAGGCGCCCGACCTTTTGCCGCGCCGCTCCGGCGCATCGATCCAATGCTCGGTGAAAGCGCGGTTCAGCCCGGCGAGATATTCTCCGCCCAGCGGCGCCAGGGCGGCTTTGACCAGCTGCTCCGCTTCGGCGAAACTGTATTTGCGGCGGCAGGAATCGACCAGCGGGTTGTGCAGATCGTACATATCCAGTTTTTCCAGCCCCAGCACCCGGCGGCGCAACTCCATATAACCGTACATGGCATCCAGATTGCCGTGCACCGCATCGATCAGACCGGTATAAACCGACTCGGGAACATTGTCGCCGGACAGCGCGGCCGCCAGCGCCGACGGATACCTGCGGATTTTAGCCTCCGCCACCGCAGTACGGACTTCACCGCCCAAAGTGGCGGAAAAAGTATTACGGTACTTTTTGAAAGTGGAGTGCATCCGCACAAAAGCCGCCCGGCGCACCGCCCGGTCGGGACATTCAGCGAAAATCCGGTAATTACCGTGGGTGAGTTCCATGGATTTGCCCTCCGGTCCGCGGACGGAACCGAAACGCATATCGGCATCGCTGAGCATTTCGAAGCAGTCGGAAGGAGTGCCCAGCGCATCGGAAAGCATACCCAGCAGCCGTTCCTCTTTGGCGGAAAGCACATGTTTTTTTTCACGCAGCATTTCCTCGAATTCCCGCCGGTACAGCGCAAGTTCCTCCGAATTCATGAATTCGCGCAACCGGGCGGAAGGCATCGCCAGACATTCCGGGGTAAAATAACTGCCGCACTCGCTCAATTCGGTGGTCAGCGCACTCAGCCGCTCAACCCGGCCGCGGGCGGTGTTGTCGGCGGTGTTTTCATCCGACCGGCAGTTCGCATACACATACAGCCGGCTGACCAGGCGGCTGTACTGTTCCAGCGCCTCCAGCGCCCGACGCAGCACCGCCGGCGATTCTTTCAGCCGCCCCTTGAAAGCGGCGGCGGCCATGGCAACGCCGCGCACTCTGGCGAAATCGCTCTCCCATGCCTCGGACGATGGATACAGCGCCTCCAGATTCCAGACCGGCAATTTTTCCGTTTGATTCATATCATTCCCCGACAATGCGAATTATGAGTTGAAGACTATACCCAACAGGCGGCAAACCGAACCTGTGTGCAGTGCATCGCACCAAGAGTATAATATAACCGGCGGGATGCTTTTAACAATCGCCGGTCAACTGTTAAATTTCAATAAAAATCCTTGTCAAAGGGCACCGGGCAAGTTAGATTAAGCCACGGAAGTATTTCCCTTTGAAAAACCGGTTTAAGAAAGGTCCGCAACGTGAAAAAGCTTCTTTCTCTCTGCATCGCCGCCGCCGCATTGCTGCTTGCGGGATGCACCACCGACCCGGTAACCGTGGCCGAAGTGCTGCAACCGGGGCTGAATGACCATATCTATACCAAATGCAACCTCTGGTATCTGGATCCGGAAGATATCAGCTGCCTGAATATCCAGGACGGCTCTTTCCTGCCCGTCGGAAGCGAAATCGTGCCGGTACGCACTACCCGCACCTGGCTGACCGACAACGGCTCCATCGAATTCACCGACACGGCCGGCAATACCTACAAAATCGACTACCGACCGGCCTACCGGCTGCAGAGCATGCGCGACTTCATCGAATCGGTATTTACGCTGGAACCGCCGGACAAACTGTTCGAAGGCATCAGTCCGCGGGCGCTCAACCAAATCAGGCTGGGAAGAGTGATGCCGGGCATGACCCGGCGCGAAGTGCTGCTCTCCTACGGGGCGCCGCCGGCGGTGCGCACTCCGGATCTGCGCAATGAAACCTGGTACTACTGGATTTCTCCCTCCCGCTCGGTGCGGGTGATATTCGATGGCGACACAGTAAGAGAACTGTTCAATGTCAACGAATAGCCCGCGTTTCAGCGCCGCCGAACTACTCGATGCCGCCGGCGGCGAGTGGCTGCGCGGAATTCCCGGCAGTGATCTGTCAGTATATACCGACAGCCGCGAATCCGGCGAAGGGAAAATGTTTCTCGCCTTGAGCGGCGAACGGTTCGACGGACACGCTTTTTTAGCCGCCGCGGAGCAGGCGGGAGCCGCCGCGCTCTGCATCGCGGCCGACCGGGCCGATGCCGTGCCGGCCGGATGCGCGCTGCCGGTACTGGCGGTAAAAAACACCTTGACCGCATGGCAGCGCATCGCGCGCTTTCACCGGCTGCGCTTTCCCGGTCTGAAACTCGCCGCCGTAACCGGCAGCGTAGGCAAGACCAGCGTCAAAGAGATGCTGCGGGCGGTATTTTCCGCCGCCGCCGGGGATGAAAATGCGGTGCTCTACACTTTGGAAAACACCAACAACCAGGTAGGTGTGCCGCTGAACCTGATGCGCCTTACCGCGGAACACCGTTATGCCGTAATCGAGATGGGGTCCAACCGTTTCGGGGAAATCGCGCCGCTGTCTTTCTGTGCGGCGCCGGATGCCGCGCTGGTGAATTCCATTGCGCCGTGCCATCTGGAATTTTTCCGCGATCTGGACGGCGTGGCGCTGGAAAAATCCGCCGTATGGTCGGCATTGCGCCCCGGCGGCACCGCCTGTATGCCGGCGGAATCCCCCGGACACGAGTTACTCGAAGCGGCGGCTTCGCGCCATCCGCGGCTCACTTTCGGCTTTACCGGTTCCCGCGCCGATGTCACCGCCGAATATGAAGGCGGAAATCTGAACGGATCCGTATTTTCCCTGCATTTCCCGGACAAGTCATCGCACCGGGTGCGCTGGCGTTTATCCGGACGGCATCAGGCACTCAATGCCGCCGCCGCCGCATCAACGGCGCTGGCACTGGGAATTCCTCCGGCGGTTATCGCCGCCGGTCTGGCGGAAACCCGGTTGCCCGGTATGCGCGGGAAGCAAATCAGAATCGGCAATACGCTGTACATCAACGATGCGTACAACGCCAGTCCCGCCGGCATGCTGGCGGGGATGGAAATGCTGGCCGAAGCGTTGCCGGACGGCAGCGGGCTGCTGCTGGTGCTGGGCACCATGCGCGAACTGGGAGCCGGAGCGGAAAAAGAACACCTCAACGTTTACCGCGCCGCCCGGGAAAAACTGCCGCGGGCGAAGATAGTACTGATCGGAGAAGGTTTCGCCGCCACCGGATGCCCGGAATGGTATGCCGATGCGGAAACCGCCGCGCACCGGGTAGCCGAGCTCGCCGCCGGATGCCATACCGTATTCGCCAAAGGATCGCGCGGCACCCGGGTGGAGTTGGCGCTGCCGCCGGAAGCGCGCTGATAATGCCGGATATCGCCGCCATCCTCGCCAGTCTGCCAGGCAGTCGCTCCGGCGGCGGGAATACGCCATTTTCCGGCAGAATAAGCTGCGACTCCAGAAACATCCGCCCCGGCGATGTTTTTTTCGCTTTCAGCGGTTCGGAGGCCGACGGCGCACGGTACATCATTCCGGCGCTGGAGCAAGGCGCCGCCGCGGTGGTATGCTCCGCCGCGTACGACGGACGGCATCCGGAAGCGCTGTGGATTCAAACGGAAAATCCCCGGACCGCATATCTGCATACTTGCCGGGCTCTCAGCAACAATCCGGACGAGCATCTGGATATTTTCGGCATTACCGGCACCAACGGAAAAACCACCGGATGCTGGCTGATGCGCTCGCTGCTGGAAGCGTCCGGGAAAAAATGCGGGCTCATCGGCACCGTGTCCAATTACGACGGCAGAAATTTCATTTCCGCCGACCGCACCACCCCGGGGGCGGAGCAGCTCTATCCGTTGCTCGCAACAATGGTGAACCACGGGCTCGGTTATGCGGCGGTGGAATTTTCCAGCCACTCGCTGGATCAGAACCGCACCGGGAATCTGCGCTGCCGGGCGGCGGTGTTCACCAACCTGACCGGCGACCATCTGGACTATCACGGCACGATGGAGAACTGCTACCTCGCCAAGCGCAGGCTCTTTACCGAACATCTGGCGTCAGACGGAGCGGCGATCGTGAATTGCGATGACGCCTGGGGAATCAGGCTGACCGACGAACTGCGCGCCGCCGGAATACGCTGTATTTCCTTCGGGTTCTCCCCCGATGCTGAATGCCGGCTCACCGATGCCGCAATGAACAGGGAAGGCTCGTCCTTTTCCGTGACGCGGAACGGAGCGGACGAGCGTTTTTCCGCCCCGCTGATAGGGAAGCACAATATTTACAACATAGCCGGAGTGATACTCGCCGCCATGGAGTTCGGGCTTCCGGCGGACGAAATACGCGCCGCGCTGCCCAGCATTCCCCAGGTGCCGGGAAGACTGGAAAAATTCGGCGGCGGCGCCGCTCCGGCGGTGTTCGTGGATTATGCCCATACCGATGACGCGCTCAAAAATGTGCTGTGCGCACTGCGGCCATTGTGCAAGGGAAAACTGTTCTGCGTATTCGGCGCCGGAGGCGACCGGGACCGGACCAAGCGGCCGCGGATGGGAACCGCAGCAGCGGCCGGAGCGGACAAGATTTGGCTCACCTCGGACAATCCGCGCTCGGAATCCCCGGAGAGTATCATTGCGGAAATCTATGCCGGCATACCTGCGGACCGCCGCGCCGCGGTGAACATCGAGCCCGACCGCCGCCGGGCAATATCCGCGGCCGTATCCGAAGCCGCTCCGGAAGACACCGTGCTGATAGCCGGCAAGGGACACGAGGATTATCAGGAAATCAGCGGGATCAGACATCATTTTAACGACCGCGAAGAAGTGCGGAGCGCGCTTGAACGCCGCATCCGGTATGCCAAATAAAGCCAGGAACCGCTTTTTTAATGTTTACCGCTTTTACAAAAAATTATTGTCGTCATTGATTTTGCAGATAATATGCGATATTTTGTTGTTACAAACAACTATAATAATTGCGCATAAACAATTTTTACAAACGGAGAATTTACCATGGATACCGCCGCCGGATTTTTTTCACGCCTCTGCGCCGCCGCTTTACTGCTTGCTTCGGCGACCGCATACGGCACGGATATAACGCAATTACGACAGGATGCGGAAACGGGAAACGCCGAGGCGCAATTCAATCTCGGAGTATGCTGCTATAACGGCGAAGAAGTTACTACTGACAAGGAGGAAGCGGTTAGATGGTTTCGCAAAGCCGCCGAGCAGGGATTCGCCGAGGCGCAATTCAATCTCGGACTATGCTGCTATAACGGCGAAGGGGTTACCGCTGACAAGGCGGAAGCGGTTAGATGGTTCCGCGAGGCTGCCGAGCAGGGACATGCCAAGGCGCAATACAATCTCGGAATATGCTACGAGCGCGGCTATGGCGTCACCGTTGATAAGGAGGAAGCGGTCAGATGGTTTCGCATAGCCGCTGAACAGGGAGACGCCGATGCGCAATACAATCTCGGAACATGCTACGATCACGGCTATGGCATTACCGTTGATAAGGAGGAAGCGGTTAGATGGTACCGTGAGGCCGCCGAACAGGGAGTTGCCGAGGCGCAATTCAATCTCGGAATATGCTACGAGCACGGCTATGGTGTTACCGTTGATAAGGAGGAAGCGGTCAGATGGTAT
>JAZRUY010000109.1:0-2284 GCA_045598845.1 Victivallaceae bacterium | reverse complement strand
GAACAAATACGGCCATCTGTATGTCAGCTCCGGCGGCGTGGCCAGTAATACCACGGTGAACGTCAGCGGCTATCTGTATGTCAGCTCCGGCGGCACGGCATCTGATACCACGGTGAACGGCGGCAATATGACTGTTTCCTCTGGCATAGCGTCTTCCACCACGGTGAACGTCAGCGGCTATCTGTATGTCAACTCCGGCGGCACGGCATCTGATACCACGGTGAACGGCGGCAGTATGACTGTTTCCTCCGGCGGCATGGCTAAGTCCACCACGGTGAACAGCGGCGGCAGTATGACTGTTTCCTCCGGCGGCATGGCTAAGTCCACCACGGTGAACAGCGGCGGCGAACTGTATGTTGCGTCCGGCGGCACGGCGACCGGCATCACCTTCGCCTCCGGGGCTCGTTTAGATTTGCACGTTGCCAAGAATACCTACTGGAACGGTGTTTTCGCCGGTTCCGCTGTTGAGATGAAAAACGGATATGTCTCTGGCTGCACGGTGAACAGCGGCGGCGAACTGCGTGTTTCCTCCGGCTGCACGGCATTGGCGATAACCGAGAACGGCGGGTATGTATGGGTGAGTCCCGGGGCGAATGTGACTTTCGCCTCCCACACTTTCAGCGGGGTAACTTTATCTTCATACAGAAAATATGGATTCGTACAATCCGCTACGGTTCATTCCGGCACCACCGCGCTTAATACCACGGTGAACAGCGGCGGCGAACTGCATGTTTCCTCCGGCGGCGTTGCCAGTTCCACCACGGTTAACAGCAGCGGCGATCTGTATGTTTCCTCCGGCGGTGTTGCGTCCGGTACCACGGTGAACGACTACGGCGCTCTGTATGTTTCCTCCGGCGGTGTTGCATCATCTACCACGTTGAACAGCGGCGGCGATCTGTATGTTTACTCCGGCGGCACGGTTAAATCCGCCACGTTGAACGGCCACGGCAGTATGTATGTTGCGTCCGGCGGCACGGCTTTGGCGGTAATCGAAAACGGCGGGTATGTGGATGTGGCTGACAGCGCCATAGTGAGTTTCGTCCCTCACACCTTCAGCGGGGTAACTGTAAGAGGAAACTACTTATACGGCATAAGCAGCGCCACGGTTCATTCCGACACCATCGCGCTGAACACCACGGTGAACGGATACGGCGCTCTGTATGTTTACTCCGGCGGCGTGGCTAATTCCACCACGGTGAACAGCGGCGGCGAACTGTATGTTTCCTCCGGCGGCGTGGCCAGTAATACCACGGTGAACAGCAGCGGCTATCTGGATATTTACTCCGGCGGCGTGGCCAGTAATACCGCGGTGAACAGCCGCGGCAGTATGTATGTTCACTCCGGCGGCGTGGCCAGTAATACCGCGGTTGACAGCGGCAATATGTATGTTTCCTCCGGCGGCACTGCTAATGCCGCCCAAGTAAACTGGAGCGGAAGGCTGTTTGTCATCGGCGGCCAGGTCACTTCCGCCGCAGTGAACAACGGCGGCCGTATGATTGTTTCTTCCGGCGCTCTGGCCAAGTCCGCCGCGGTGAACTACGGCGGCTATCTGTATGTTTCCTCCGGCGGCACGGCAACAGATGTAGTGTGGACGCCGAGCGTGGGAGATGTTGACGCTGATGTCGGCGCGGTGGTTACGTATGCGAGCAGTTATTCCGGGGTATATTTAGGCAGTGCTAATACTCTGCTTTCCCGCGCCGCGGTGATGTCCGGCAAAAAAGTTTCCGGCTCTGCCGCCGTCATGTGCGTTATGAGCGGCGGTATTGCGAGTTCCACCTGGGTTAATAGCCGCGGCAGTATGTATGTTCACTCCGGCGGCGTTGCGTCCGATACCACGGTTAATAGCAGCTATATGTGTGTCCGCTTCGGCGGCGTTGCCAGTGCCACCACGGTGGCCGGCGACTATCTGGCCGATGGTTATCTGACTGTCTGCTTCGGCGGCGTTGCCAGTTCTACCACGGTGAACAGTTATTACGGCCATCTGCATGTTTCCTCCGGCGGCACGGCTAAATCCACCACGGTGGTGAACGGTGGCGGTATTACTGTTTCCTGCGGCGGCACGGCTGGTTCCACCACGGTGAACGGCGGCGGCAGTATGTATGTTTCCGACGGCGGCATGGCTAATTCCACCATGGTGGACACATACGGCCATCTGTATGTTTGCGGCGTGGCTAATTCCACCACGGTGAACAGTGGCGGCAGTATTATTGTTTCCCGCGGCGGTATGCTGCGCGGCGCTTTGAATATTGCCTCCGGCGCGGTTGTTTCCGCTTGGACCGGTGCG
>JAZRUY010000108.1:0-3334 GCA_045598845.1 Victivallaceae bacterium | reverse complement strand
CCCGCCTTGCCTCCGAGCTCCTGTACTTCCGCCGGCATCCTCCGCAGATTGTTTCCCCCGCCCCTGCTGTAGCAGTTAGCGCCGGCCTTGCCGATCGCCAGCAGATCCCCCTCCCGTACTTCCGGCAGTTCCCTCTGTTCCGCGAACCGGTCGCCGGTCTCGCAGATATTGCCGCAGATATCGTACCGGCCTGGTTCGCCGTCAGGATTGCTCAGGTTTTCAATATTGTGCCAGGCTCCGTACAGCAACGGTCTTATGAGTTGCGGAAATCCGGAATCGCAACCGGCGATCACCCGGCTGCGGTTGTGTTTTACGGTGTTTATTCTGGTCAGCAGCACTCCGCATTCGGCGGTCAGATATTTTCCCGGCTCGAAATACAATCCCAGATCCCGCCCGTATTTTTTACAGAACTCCCGGAAACGGCTGACGATTCCGCACCCCAATGCGGCGTAATCCGGTCTCGCCTCGCCCGGCCGGTAGGGGACTTTGAATCCGCCGCCGAAATCCATGAATTCCAATTCCGGAAAATTCTCTTTCGTCGCCAGCCCCATCAGATTTTCCATGCTCCGATACACCGATTCCGCATGCTGCAGTCCGCTGCCGGTATGCTCATGCAGACCTACTACCCGCAGTTTTCCCCGCAGGACGATTTCCAATGCTTTGTCCAGATCCGACATCAGGATGCCGAATTTTGTCAGATCCCCCCCGGTCATGGTCGCGGCGCTGTCACCGTCCACCACATCCGGATTGAAACGCAGGCATATCCGCATCCCCGGATGGGCGGCGGCCGCCTTGGCCAGCCGCGAGAGCGAGCCGACATTCACGGTTACGCCAGACGCATATACTTCCTCGAATTCGGCATCGGTCATATTGTTGGCGGTGTATATGATGTCTTCCTTGCGGAATCCGCAGTTCAGCGCGAACCGCACTTCCGCCGGGCTCACAGTATCCGCTCCCGCTCCGGCATCGCGCAACAATCCGAGAATGCCGGGATTGTAGTTCGCCTTCATCGCATAATGTATCCGCAGTCCGGGATAATCAATATTCCTGAACAGAGCGTGATAGCGCTCCAGAATTACATCGCCGTCGTATACGAACAACGGGGTGCCGTAAGTTTCCGCCAGATGATGCAGCAGCGAGTTGTGCATATATCAGTCTCCGTATCCTATAATTGTCGCCAGCAGTACCAGCGGTTCATCGCCCAGACAGCGCACCGCATGACCGTTGCCGCCGCCGGTCAGCATGGAATCCCCGGGGCGCAGTTCTTTTATCTCTCCGTTGTCGTCCGCTTCCCCCCGGCCGGAAAGCACGAACATGATCTCCTCTTCCAGTTCATGCCGGTGGAAGCCGATGGAACAACCGGGGCGCAGTACTATGCGGCTGAACATTTTCTCGCTGCCGCGCATTTCTTCCCCGGGGCGCCAGATACGTTCTATTTCCGTCTCGCCGTCGCCGCCACGCATTGACCGGACGGTTTCCCGCTTGAAAAAATTTTCCCCGCTCCGTATCATCCGCGGCTTTTTCCTTGAAGTGAAATATTGATGAACCGATGCGGTGAAATATATCCCGGCGGCGCGTTTTTTACAACCGCTCCGCCGTTCCAGGTATGCCGCAGGTTTGCAATGCCGGAGGCATAATGTTATTTTATTCCGTTAGCGTTATTGTACTGCTCCTTATAGATTTATAAATACGAATGCTGATTTTCGGAGTGTGCTGATGAAATGTTTTAACGGATTGTTGTCATGCTGTCTGGTCGTGCTGGCGGTGATGTGCGGATGCGGAAAATCTGAAAATGAAGATGTTACGGCGCCCGCTTCCGCTCCGGCTAAATCGAAACAGTTTGTTTTCACAGTCGGATTCGATGCGGATTTCCCCCCTTACGGTTTCTTTAAAGACGGTCAGTATCAGGGATTTGATCTGGATTTGGCCCGCGAGGTATGCAAACGCCGCGGATGGAAATTCGTGGCGAAACCGATCAATTGGGATGCCAAGGATATGGAATTGAATTCCGGCGGTATCAGTTGCATTTGGAACGGGTTCACTATAAACGGCCGTGAAAACGACTATGAATGGTCAAGCCCGTATGTGGATAACAGTCAAGTCGTGCTGGTATTGGATAAATCCGACATTAAAGATTTGTCCGGCTTGAAAGGAAAAACGGTGGCGGTGCAGACGGATACTCCGGTGCAAAAGGCATTGACCGCCGGCGGCGATTGCGAAGAACTGGGAAAGAGTTTCAAGCGCATTGTAGTTACACCGAATTACAATAATGCCGTTATGGAACTTGAATCCGGAGCGGTGCAGGCGGTGGCCATGGATATCGGGGTGGCTAATCTCAAAGTCGCTGAAAACAATAAATTCCGCATATTGCCTGAAAGTGTAATTTCCGAGAAATACGGCATCGGGTTCCGCAAAGGCAATACGGATTTACGCGACAAGGTGCAGGAAACTTTATGCGAAATGGCGCGGGACGGTTCGGCGGCGGAAATATCAGCCCGGTATTTTGACGGTAATAACGTATTGATACTGCAATAACACAGTGCCGGTAAGATGAAAACGCTGTTGCTGGAATTGTTGAACGGGCTGGATGTTACCGCCGCGATTTTTATTCTCACTCTGCTGTTTGCGTTGCCGCTGGGGATGGCGGTGGCATTAGGAAGAATGTCCGGCAATCCGCTTATCCGCAATTTTTTCCGGATGTTTATTTCGGTTATGCGCGGCACACCTCTTCTTCTGCAGCTTCTGGTTTGGTATTTCGGCCCGTACTATCTGTTCGGTTGCAATCTCGGCGATTTGACTTTTATGGATGTCGAATACCGTTTCACTGCCGTAATCATCGGTTTTTCCCTCAACTATTCCGCTTATTTCGCTGAAATATACCGCGCCGGAATCCTGTCGATACCGAACGGTCAGTACGAAGCCGCGACGGTACTCGGGTATTCCGGACGGCAATGTTTTCTGCATATCATTCTGCCTCAGGTGATCAAGCGGATTCTGCCGCCGATGACCAACGAGATCATCACGCTGGTCAAAGATACTTCTCTGGCTTTCGCATTGTCCGTACTCGAGATGTTCACGATCGCCAGACAACTGGCCAGCGCCGGCACCACCATGGTACCCTTTGTCGTGGCCGGGGTCTTCTACTATGTGTTCAATCTGCTGGTGGCCGCGGTTATGGCATATATTGAAAAACGGCTGAATTACTACCGGTGATTTTTTGAAAGGACGGCGGCGGGGATGAAAGAAGTGCTCGGCATTGCGCATTTTTTTAAAAAATTCGGAGACTTGGAAGTATTGCGCGATATCTCGATTTCAGTGCGCGATTCGGAAGTGG
>JAZRUY010000107.1:0-6999 GCA_045598845.1 Victivallaceae bacterium | reverse complement strand
GGGCATGAAATGCTCTCGACCCGCAGCGCGGGATTGACCCGGTGGAGGGCGCGGGGGTAGGCGTCGGAATTCACGGTGGCGCGGGTACCGATGACCGCCACGTATTCCGCGCCGGAGGCGATCACCGCTTCCGCGCCGGGCTCGATTACTCCGGAGACGGCTTCCGCGCCGAACTGACGGCGGAGATCATCGAGCGCCACCGCGGAAACGGTGTTGCAGGCGGCGATGACATGCTTCACCCCGCGGCCGAGCAGAAAGCGCATATCGGAGCGGGCGAAACCGCGGATGGCGGCCTCGGATTTGTTGCCGTACGGCACCCGGGCGGTGTCGCCCAGATAGATGATGAATTCGCCGGGGAGCGCCCGCCGCAGCGCCGCCGCCACGGTGAGTCCGCCCAGACCGGAATCGAATATGCCGAGCGGCCGGTTGTCGCAGGCAGTCATCCGCATCATGTCCTTTACAGTAATAAGCCTGGTAATCGCATCCGTGTGAATATAACCGCCCGGCGCGGTTTGCGCCAGCGTTCCGCGCTTGTTTTATCCGGACATCCGGTCTATATTACACCGCGCCGTTTCGCGGCGTGAATTTTTCAGCGGCCGAATCGCCGAGGGTGAATAGCGGTGCAAATCCGCAGCTGTCGCGCAACCGTAATAGCCGGATCCCCTGATTCAGCCTGTGCCCCGGAAACCCGGGAGGACCTCAACACACGTATGCGCGGAACATACGGGAAAGGCGGACATGTTTTTTTATCTCCCCCACTGCCGCAAGGCGCCGTTCAGACGCCGTTTCACCCTGATCGAACTGCTGATCGTCATCGGCGTCACCGCGGCGCTGGCGGCGATGCTGGCGCCGGTGCTGCACAGCGCGAAGCAGTCGGCGATGACGGTGCAGTGCGCCGGCAATCTGCGGATTCTCGGCACAGCGCTGATGCTCTACTGCGCCGACAACGGCGACCGTCCGGTGCAAATGGACGCGGATCCGGTCAATTATGAACGGAAGATGTGGTTCGGCAGCCGGGACAGTCTGAACGAACCTTTTAGAAGGGAGGGCGGGATAACCGGATATATTCCGGGGCGCAGTTCCTATCTGCGCTGCCCCGCCATGCCGGAGGAGTACGACCGCCGCGGCGATACCGGTTTCGGTTCGGTCAACGCCGGATGCGGCGGCTACGGTTACAATTCGGTGCTGGGGTACAGGGATATCACTCTGGGGCGGATCTTCGATCCTGCCGGCACCCTGGCCTTCGCCGACTGCCTGTCGGTAACCGCCGGCGGCAGGCTGATCGAGTACTACCTCGCCCAGGCGCCGCGGGGCGAGACGGTCTGGAACGGGCGGACTTATTTTTACGACGCGTCGCCGACCATCAATTTCCGCCACCTGCGCCGCTATGCCGGAGTCTGCTGGTTCGACGGGCATGTGACCAAAGAGGCGATGGGTTATTCATCGGCCGGAGTCGAATCCCTGCACCGTATCGGCTGGTTCGGCAAATACGATGTCAACCGGCCCAACCGGGATTTCGACGGTTCCGCTAGATAACTGATCAAAAAAACTGTTTTTGTGTTTTGGAAGACCTATGTTACTCTCTTAACAAACGGGAGCGCGGCTCTGTGTTCTGTAATTGGTTAACAGGATCAGCGTCACGGCAGACCGTGTTACTATTCACCGGTACACAAGGGTACAGGCGGCGGATTTTGCCTCTGGCAGACCGTATAGTTGCCGGCGGGGTTCACTTTACAATCTTCGGCATTATATCGCTATAATGAGTTCCTTCCCATCTGACAATCGTCCAACCCCCGTACCAATTAACCAGAATATCGGGTTTGCCCCGGATTGTGAATCGGGGAAGGAAGAACCACTCATCGCAATAGAACGCTCCTATCTTTCGATAAGTGCCGTCTTTCTGATGCTCAAGGACAACATACCAGCTATGCGAGGCTCCTCGTTCATTGCTTCCTGAATCCATTATGACTTCCGTTGTACCATCGCCGTCAATATCAAAATATTGAACCAGTACATTTGTATCCTTCAATATTTCCTCATCATTGTAATAGAGGACATACTGATGGAATTCCCCGGGAAGCGAAGTCAGCATGACCACCCCGCCTTCGGCTACTGCACGGTTGACCATGAGGAAACGGATTGCATACAGCACGCAATAAATCATCACTGCCGCAACACCAATCAAAACACACATCCATACCGGATGACTTTGTCTCCACAAATTGCATCTTGAAAAAAGTTTTTTTGACATTGTAACCCTTATGTTTAATTGTTGAACAGACATCCTCCGTCCGGATTAGTGATGTCGCCCGGGATCGGCTTGCCGTATTCGTCTGCCGGGGAATTAGTGTACCGCTGAATCTGGAAAAATCAAGACAGAGACACGTTTTAATTTAAATGCCGTAAGCACGGAGGATCAATGCCATCCGGGGCGGCGACAAAATTCCGCATCTTCTGCGAATAGTTAGTAAACCCGGGAATTGATATCCGGAGCAACTGATCAACTTACGGAGGCAAGCGAATGGAAGAGAAAGAAATGCCGGAAATGAACGGAACGGAAACCGCCGCGGAATTGAACACCGCCTTTTCGCCGGACGAGGGCGGAGATTGCGCGGACACAGTTCGGGATTATGAGGAGGATGAAGATTCCCGCGAGTCACGCGAAGCGCTTGACGCGGCGCTGAACGCGGTGCGCTGGCCGAGAAAGTACCTGGAAGGTATTAAAAGCAAATATAAAAACAGCCCTGCCGGAATCATTTTTCAGCCGAATGCGGCAAAAAAAATGCTTGACATGATGATGAACACCCCGGATGACGGGGAGGACAACGAAGATTGACCGGAAATCATCATTGCGGGTAATTAGTAAATTGAAAAAATCCGGAGCAACTGATCAACTTACGGAGGTAAGCGAATGGAAGAGAAAGAAATGCCGGAAATGAACGGAACGGGAACCGCCGCGGAATTGAACACCGCCTTTTCGCCGGACGAGGGCGGGGATTGCGCGGACACGGGGCGGGATAACGAAGTGTTTTTATGCGATTTTGACAATGATGAGATGTATGCCGGGATTTTGGCCGATACCGCATACGCGAAATACTGTGCGCGCCTGGAAGCGCCGGATGCGTTTTACAAGAAATATGAAAAATATTTTACTGCGGAAGTTATTGAAAACAGCAAGGCGTTGCTCAATAAGCAAATTGGTCTTGGATTGAAACCTAAATATACGTATCCAAAAGTTTACGCGCCTGCTGACATCAAAAACTTTGAAGAATACGAAAAAATCAGAACAGGTATAAGATTAGCGGCAGAAACAATTCTTAACAGTAACTTGAATCTGGGAATAGTGATCACAGCGTGGAATGATCCGGAAACTGATAAATTCTGTCTTTATAGTTATCATCATGATTTCTTCGCCTTTGAAAATCCAATCGAAGCGGATGAATTCGAACATCAGCTGAAACGTCACAAAGTAGGTTTAATATGTACGTCGGGATATACCGCTCGAGTAAATGAATCCGGGCATATAGTACGAGACGATTTCTGGCACATATAAACGCGTGATTTTGAAAAATAATCCCGGCGAAGTCTGGTTTTTTGCGCAATTCCGCGTAAAAAACCAGACGAAACCCGGACAGGTGTTACAACTCATCAGGACACATTGCTTAACCGCCGGTTTTCGTTTTTCTCAGAAGAACGAATATCTTCATAAAAATCAATTAAAAAATCATCTTATTTTTATCATACATTCACTATTTGCATTTTCTCCGTTTTCTGCTATTGTAATCCGGCAAAAATTCGGCGGATGAAATCCCGCCGCGCCCGGTATAATCGACTTGATGCGAAAATGAGGAGGAATGCGGAAATTATGCCGAAAATCACTGTCTTCCGATCCGTCGCGGCCGCCCGGCCGCTGACTTCGTTCCGTCAGCGGGGATTCACCCGTCCGAAGCGAGACGATGCCGCGCTGATTCCGGATATTGCCGGCGCTTTTGAGCGCATCCCGCCCGGTGATTCCGCGGATATGAAACCTTCGTTTCCCGTTGCGAAACTCTCCGCCTCGCGCGTGCGCCCGATGATCGCGCCTGATGATCGCGCCTGATGATCGCGCGTTGGAACCGGTTTCGCAGTTTTTATATTCTGGCGCGGCGATGAATATTTCTCCGGCGGCTTCCTGTCTGAATTATCCTTCGCCATGCCGCGGCGAAAAACCTCACCGGCCATCCGTACCGGAAAAAATGAAAAATACCGAAAAAACTTCACCACCTGGACCTAAAAATGGTACTCCGAAGATGTATAATGCAAATATGAACTTGAATCGGTTGATTGATGATAAAAAACAGTAAATTATTATCTATAAAATGATGATATTGCGACATCATTCCTGACGGCATTTCTCTGATTACAGAGAATACGTATAAAAACAAATCTGGAGCTGTTGCCATTGAAGAAAAACGTTTGCAAGAACAAATGCCGGAATCCGTTTTCACCTAATCGATTAAATTATGTCGAAAAAATGAATTTGAGGAGTTTATAAAAACACTATAAATTATCAGTGCGCCTACACTAAAATCCAAAGTTTTGAAGACCTTTATTACAGAGCAGGATCAGACTTTAACAATAAACCCAGATTTTTTACTGGTCAACATAAAAAACAGATGACAACCATGCGAAAAACAACACACAGATGCATGTATCGAGATACACTGGATAACTTTCTTGCGAAAGAAACGTTCGAAATTCTTGGAGCCATCACATCATCTTTTCACGGTGATATTCAGACCACTGCAATTACGGCATGGGAAAACGAGATAAAGTTGCTTCAGGAACAGCTGAAACCATGGGGAAACGGCGACTCTTATATTTTCTTTGAATACGATATACCGCGTCTTGGAAAACGCATTGATGTGGTATTATTACTTGATGGCATTGTTTTTTGCTTGGAGTTCAAAGTCGGACAGACTGATGCATTGCAGGCTGATGTTGAACAGGTTCTTGATTATGCGCTTGATCTAAAGAATTTTCACCAATTCAGCGCAGATAAGACAATAGCACCGATTTTGATTCCGACGGAATGTGCGCAGCACCGCTGGCGGCTGCAAACGTCCGCATATGATGACAATATACTGAATCCTATCATCGTTGGGAAGGATGGCATACAGAAGATCATCAAAGAAATTTCCCTTCAATATCATTGTCATAACAATCCTGAAACATGGGGATATCAATGGGAAATTAGTCCTTATTTACCTACACCGACTATTATTGAGGCTGCAAGAGCACTTTATGAAAACCATACTGTCGAGGACATTACACGCCATGAAGCGGATAAGGATTCTACAGATGCAACAATCTCATATATTCTAAATGTCATTGAAGAGAGCAAACGAACCAGAAGTAAAAGTATCTGTTTTGTGACAGGTGTGCCTGGTGCCGGGAAGACGTTGGTGGGATTGGATGTGGCAGTCAAGCAAAGTTACAAAACTGGGACATTCTCCAAGGATGATGGTGCGATTTATCTTTCAGGGAATGGGCCGCTAGTGGCAGTTTTGACCGAAGCTCTTGCTCAGGATAACAAGAAAAAATGCAATTTACGCGGTGAGAGAAAGAATCTTTCGGATTCACGCCGAGAGGTAAGTGAATTTATCCAGATTATTCACAGATACCGTGACAACATGCTAGCTAAGATTAAGAATCCGGTTGAAAACGGCAAATTGGAAATTGACCCAGCCAAGGCAATTGCCCGCGGAGAAACCGGTTACGGAGAGTGGGAGCACGTTGCCATCTTTGATGAAGCCCAACGGGCGTGGACGCATAAGCGGCTGGCAGATTATCTGAAACGCGGCGGAACCTACGGAAACAAGCTGAAGGTTCCCAACTTTCCTATTTCTGAAGCCGCATTTTTGATTTGGTCACTTGACCGCCATAAAGACTGGGCGGTAATTATCTGTCTTGTTGGCGGCGGACAGGAAATCAATACAGGCGAAGCTGGCATTACGGAATGGATCAAAGCGCTCAACGACTATTTTCAGAATTGGAGGGTGTATATTTCCAGCAGACTCGTTGAGCCGGAATATGCGGAAGGGAAAGTCAATGAGCTGCTGAAAGACAACACAAACGTCACCTATACCGATGTGCTGCATCTTGCAGTAAACCGTCGTTCGTTCCGGGCAGAGCGTCTATCTGATTTTGTTCATGCCCTTCTGGCATTTGATCATCTGGCAAGTGAATTATACAAAGATGTGATTACCAAAGGGTACCCTGTTTATCTCACACGAGATATCAGCAAAGCCCGAAAATGGTTGCGGCAAAAAGCCCGTGGAACATTGCAGACAGGCATCCTTGTAACCAAGGTGGCGGCGCGTTTTAAGCCTCAGGCAGTCAATGTGCTTGCACAAGATGATGACAAAACAGTACACTGGTTTTTGGAGGATAAAAACGATATACGTTCCTCGAACTATCTTGAAGACGCTGCAACTGAAATTCAAGTACAAGGGCTAGAACTTGATTATGCCTGTGTTCTCTGGGATGCCGATATGCGTTATGAAAATGGTTCCTGGAAATACTTCAAATTCAATGGACGCACAGAATGGAATTCAGAAAATAATGCCGAGACAAGAAAATACATGCTCAATGCGTATCGCGTTCTTTTGACTCGAGCGAGACAAGGCATGGTCATTTGCGTTCCCGAGGGAAATGCACGATATAATGCCGAAGGATATGCAGAAGATCCAACCCGTCTTCCAGAGTTCTACAACGGAGTGTACGAATATCTCAAATCCTTAGGTATGATTGAACTCCATGATTGAACATTACCTTTAAGTATTACGAAAGACGGGAGCCGTACTTCCATCAGTCGGCGTTGCGGATGGCTTCGAGTTCCTTCATAACCTGTTCGAGTTCACCGGCGCACTTTTCCCATTCCGGCATCAGTTTATCCAGTTTGCGGTCGATGCCGGAGAGTTCACGGCTCCACTCCGCGAAGTTTTCCTTGCCGGCGGG
>JAZRUY010000106.1:0-1272 GCA_045598845.1 Victivallaceae bacterium | reverse complement strand
ACGGATCTGGCTTTCAGCCGCGACACCTTCACCGGAGTATTCAGAGAACTGGACATCCGGGAATATTCCGGACGGCGGGTAACGCTGACCGCCGAGATAAAATATGATCTGAGCGAACCGCGCACTCCTTGGAACGGGGGGAAATTCATGCTCCATATAAGCCGCGGCGGAGACGGAAGCCGGGACCTGTGGCCCGGAGCATATCTGCCGGCCGGATGCAATGACTGGAAAAAATACAGTTTCACCGCCGACATACCCGCCGATACGGAAAAACTCGCTCTGTATCTCGGCTGCGACAAGGCGGACGGAGTTATCAGTTTCAGAAATCTTGAGGTCAAAGCCGGCGATGCGGTACTGGATTTCTCCGCCGCCGCCAACTCCGGATTCTCCGATGAAACCGCCGGAGACGGCAAGGGCGGATGGACCGATCAGGGCCCGGGCAACGACGCATCCGGATTCAAATATCAGGACCGCAAAGAATTTCTGGGAGTGCCGTTCAGAATCGTCAAGCCGGAAGAAAACGGAGGCAAAAATATACTGGCTTTCAAATCAGGGAATCTGCCGGGCGGCATCGAACAGGCGGAAATCACCCTGCCCGCTCCGGTCAAAGCGAAAAAACTGTATCTGCTGCATACCGGGGCTTACGTGGGAATCAATCCGGCCGCGGCAGGAAACATAGAAATCACCGACATCAACGGCAAAACCCAGAATATCCAGGTCCGTCAGGCATCGGATCTGCACGACTGGTGGGCGCCGCAACAACTCGAAAACGCGAGGATAGCGGCGGGCTGGGTAAACGGCAACAGTGAAACCGGCATATACTGCTCCGGATTCGACATCAGCCCGTATCTCAATGAAATAAAAACCGTGAAATTCATTTCGGCCGGCGGAGATGCGATATGGCTGGTGATAGGCGCTACGCTGGCAATACAGAATTACACCATGCCCGACATCAAGCCGGAGAAAATCACCGCCGGAGGGGAATGGCTGAATTACAAACTGATGCCGATAAAAAAAGGCACCGCGCTGGATTTAAGCGGTATTCTGCGGCAATTTCCGGAAAATCAGCGGGTTATAATAAATTCCGACGGAAAATTCGCACTGAGCGGCGCTCCGGAAAAAGCGGTGCGGTTTTCCTCATCGGTATCCACACTGAAACTGTACTTCGACTGCTGGGAGCGCAAGCCGGAACTTGAAACACATGAGACCACGGAACAATATGTGGAGCAGCTCAAAAGCATGGGTTACAATATGTTCCGGATGCATTTCTTC
>JAZRUY010000105.1:0-4521 GCA_045598845.1 Victivallaceae bacterium | reverse complement strand
GTGTTGAATTTCAGTTCGACTCCGTTCAAAACCGCCGACTCAACCAATGCGAAAATATATTTATACGGTTCAACGGTACCGCCGCCGGGAGCAAGGAATCCGCCGGCGACATTTTCATTCAATCCCGGTTCAAGTTCCAGCATACGCCCGCGGGAACAAAGTTCCAGATTTTCCAGTCCGTTGGTCCTGCCCTGCTCCATAAGTTTCTTTACGGTCAGCATTTCCTCGCCGCTGAACGCGGCCACCAGTATGCCGCAGGGATGATACGGAAAGCCCAGCTCGCGGCTCAGCGGTTCAAACATCGAATTGCCGCGGATTTCCAGTTTTGCCTTGAGCGATCCGGACGGATGGTGAAATCCGGCATGCACAATTCCAGAATTCGCCTTGGATACCCCGAATCCGGCATCGGCGGCTTTATCGATCAAAACCGTTTTCAGATCATAGTGCGCCAACTGCCATGCCGCCGCCGCGCCGGACACTCCGGCACCGATGACAGCCACATCGTAAACCATACATGATCCCTTTCGCAGTTAAGGATTCCAAACGGAAGCAACATCCTGATAATATACATCCTGTCCGCTTTTTCCGCATCCCGGGAAGTCCTCTGATTGACGCGGCGGCGCTTTAAAGTTACATTATCCTGTAATTGAATCCGCATCGTTTTCAACGCCGGTGTTACGCACCGGCAGACAGGTATTGACATTATGGAAAAAGAAACCCGCACCCGTTTCGCCCCCAGTCCGACCGGTTTCATGCATGTCGGCAATCTGCGCACCGCGCTTTACAGTTATCTGCTCGCCAAATCGCAGGGCGGGAAATTCATACTGCGCATCGAAGATACCGACCGGGAACGGTATGTGGACGGAGCGGTGGATGTGATCTACAAAACACTGGCCGCCGCCGGACTTCAGCATGACGAAGGGCCGGATAAAGACGGCGGGCGCGGACCTTATGTACAAAGTCTGCGCAAGGATATTTATCTGCCCTATGCCGAAGAACTGGTTAAAAATGGCGCCGCCTACTACTGTTTCTGCGACAAAACCGAAGAAAGCGAAGACGGCGAAGAAACTCCCGGCAAAACCGGTTATGACGGGCGCTGCCGCAAACTGGATGCGGAAACGGTAAAAGCCAGTCTGGCCGCCGGAAAGCCGTATGTGATCCGGCAGAAGATCAATCATGAGGGCAGTACGGCTTTCACCGACAGCGTGTTCGGTGAAATAAGCATCGAAAACAAAGTGCTGGACGATCAGATTCTAATTAAGCGCGACGGCATGCCGACTTACAATTTCGCCAATGTGATCGATGACCACCTGATGGGCATAACTCATGTGGTGCGCGGCTGCGAATATCTCTCCAGCACTCCGAAATACAATCTGCTTTATCAGGCTTTCGGCTGGGAAATCCCGACCTATGTGCATTTGCCGCTCATCATGGGAAAAGACGCCGAAGGGAATGTATCAAAACTCTCCAAGCGGCACGGTTCGGTGAGCTTTGAAGCGCTGGTCAAGGAGGGATATCTGCCAGAAGCGATCATCAACTATGTAGCGCTTTTGGGATGGTCCAGCAAAACCGACCGGGAACTCTTCACTTTAAAAGAACTGGAAGAGGTTTTCTCGGTGCGCGGGCTGAACAAATCGGCCGCGGTGTTCGATTACGGCAAACTCGCATGGATGAATTCGGAATATCTGAAAAAACTTTCTCCGGGGCAGTTCGCCGCCGCCGCCCTGCCCTTTGCCGGAATAGCCGGCAGCGCGCTGGAAACGTCCTGGCCGGATATCGCGGCACTGATGCAGCAGCGGATCGAAAAATTAACCGATATTCCGGATAAAACCGCCTTTCTGCACCGGGCGGCTGAATACAATGCCGGTTTGTTCAACAACAAGAAGAGCAAAGCGGATCCGGAAAAATGCCGCGAGGCGCTGAAGGAACTCATTCCGCAAATCGCCGTCTGCGATTGGAACAAAGACTCGCTCAATGCGCTTTTCAACGCCTATGCGGAAAAGCACGGGGTAAAACTCGGGCTGCCGATGTGGGCGGTCCGCATCGCGCTTTCCGGGCTGTCTGTAACACCCGGCGGGCCGACGGAAATAATGCTGATTATCGGGAGAGAGGAAGCCCTGCGCCGGCTGCAGGCCGGACTGGAAAAATAAACCGACAAGACCTCCGAAGGGCGGCGCTCCGCATCGCAGGGGCGCCACATATCGGTAACATGAACAGCAGCCGCTGACCTTTCTGAAGTTTCATGTTTCCCGCTTTATTTTCCGCCGGCGAGTACCGACTGCAACACACCGGGATCGATATTGCCGCCGGAAATCACGCAGACCGTCTTTTTACCGTCCAACGCGACCTTTCCGCTCAGCACCGCCGCGACCGGCAAAGCGCCGGCGCCTTCGGCGGTAACTCCGCACCGGTTGTGCAGCACCCGTATGGCTTCAGCCACCTGCTCCTCGGAAACAGAAATCATCTCATCCACACATTCGCGGCAGACGGCGAAAGTCAAATCTCCCGGACGTTTTACCGCGGTGCCGTCGGCAAGAGTGTTTACCGAGGACAGAGTAACGACTTCGCCTTTATCCAGCGATTGTTCCATGGCATTGGACTGCTCCGACTGCACACCTATAACCAGGCATGACGGTTTCAATGCCTTGACCGCCGATGCCACACCGGCGATCAGACCTCCGCCTCCAACCGGCACGATCACCGCATCGGCATCCGGCAACTGTTCCAGAATTTCCAGACCGACAGTGCCCTGCCCGGCGATAACATCGGCGTCATCGAACGGCGGAACATACACCGCGCCCTTTGCCTTCTGATATTCCAAAGCCGCCCGGCCGGCATCGTCAAAACTGCCGTCAACCAGAAATACTTCGGCGTTTTTATAGGAGCGCACCGCGTTGATTTTCTTTTCCGGCGCGGACTTCGGCAAAAAAACCGCAGCGCGGATTCCGAAATGATCAGCGGCGAATCCGACTCCCTGTGCATGATTGCCGGCCGAGCAGGTTACCACACCCCGGGCCGCCTGCTCCGGGGTAAGTTTACTCATCATATAGTACGCGCCGCGTAACTTGAACGCTCCGATAGGCTGCTGGGTTTCGAGTTTCAAATAAACTTTTCCGCCGCCGGAGGAAAGCGCCGGCGCTTCCGCCAGATCCGTTACTTTCGCAACTCCGTTCAGCACCCCGGCGGCATCCCGGATTCGCTCAATGCCAACCGCCGCCCTGGAGGAACAACATTTCCACCCGGTTCCGCAACGGCATCCTGACACCGGCAACGCGGCTATTACCGCCGCCGCAATCAACCACCTCTTTCCGATTTTCAGCATAGAAGCCTCCGTTAATTATTTCAGCGGTCTTAGTACCGTCTGTCACAATTACCCATTGAATATATCGTAAAAAAACGATTACGCCAGTGCCGGAAACGCTTGCGTCACCGAAAAAACGCACTATATTCATTCCGGAATTCCCCTTTCCCTAATTCCTAAAGTCAGTAACCGCGGATATAAAATCAAGGAGACAGTTCCGCAATGGCCGGCATAAATGATGTTTCTTCCTTAGATTACCGCATGGCGGCCAAACCGGCGGATTCCGCCGGCATCACCTGGTATCTGCCTTATGAGCCGCCGATGAAATTGGCCGGTTTTTACAACTTTTCATCAGTGGCCGGGTACAACCGCTGGACTCAATTCAGCCTACCGGACAAAGTGACTCAGTTTCCGGGCGGAGTTAAAACCGCAGTACAGGCCGCTGATTGCGGCGCCTTTCTGCTGGGCAAGCATCCGGCGGGGGGGCAGATCCGCTTCCGCACCGACAGCGGCAGAATCATGTTGTCGGGGGGAATGATGGACCTCTGGGGCATCGACAATATGCCGATGACCGGCAGTGCCGGATTCGATATTTATCTGAAAGACGGCGATATCTGGAACTGTTACGGTGTAACCCGCACCGATCACAGTCAAAATGAATTCAGCGCCGCCCTGTGCGAAGGGTTGAGCAGGAATATACGCGAAGTAATTATCAACTTTCCGCTCTACAACGGTGTCACCCGTCTGGCGGTCGGGCTGGAAAGCGATGCGGTTCTGGCCGCTCCGGAGCCTTATGCGGACCGCCGGCCGGTCGTGTTTTACGGCACCTCCATCACCCAGGGCGGATGCGCTTCCCGCCCCGGCATGGCATCTTCGAATCAACTGGGGCGGATGCTGAATATGGAAGTGCTGAATTTCGGGTTCAGCGGCAGCGGACGCGGCGAGCCGGAAATCGCCGCGCTGCTGGCGGAAATAGAAGATCCGGCCGTGTATCTCATCGATTACGTATGGAATATCGAAACCTGCGGGGAACTGGCCGCCACCCTGCCGTTTTTTCTGGATATTCTCCGCAGTAAACATCCGGATACTCCGATCGTGCTGATCGCGCCCACTCCGCCGTCGAAAAGTCTGCTGCCGTCCTTCTCCGAGCCGGATATCATCAAGCCGCGGCAGACGGAAATGATGCGGACGGAAGCGGAAAAACGCCGCGCCGCCGGTGA
>JAZRUY010000104.1:0-1862 GCA_045598845.1 Victivallaceae bacterium | reverse complement strand
GCGCCAGATCCGCCGCCGCCCGGAGCGGGGCGGACGCGGCGGCGCCGCCGGGGACCGGCAGCCCGATGATACCGGCCACCTGTCCGGCGGCATCGCGGGCGCCGCTCAGCCACAGAGCGGCGAATATCAGACCGTCCAGTTCGCGGCCGGAAAGGGATATATCTCCTGATTCAACGGCGGAACGCCGGTCGTCCGGAAGATACAGCCGGATGAACCGCCAGAACCGCAGCAGAGCGAAAACCGCTTCCGAAATAAACGCCCGGTCCCGGGAGCCGAAACGGCGGTTTTCCCGCCAAAAGCCGGCCAAAACCCGGTCCGCCGGGCTGCGCGAGCCGGAAAAAATCCGGCTCAGCACCAGACGCGCCGCCGTGGCGCAGGCATTCATCCGGGAACGGAATTTTCTGTCACCGCCGGCGGAATTGTCATCGTTGCGGGCAATGTTATTATTCATAATATTGTATAAAATACCGCATGCCTGACCGGATTGCACCGGCCGGGCGGTAAAATAAGGCGCGATGTTGCGGAAAAAGCGGAGAGGATGGTATATTATCGCTCAAACAGTTACCCGGCGGCAAGCGTGGAGGGGCGGATTTATGAACGGTGAAACGGAAAATGAAATACGGCGGCTCAAACAGGAACGCGGCGCGGTTATTCTGGCGCACAACTACGTGGCGGCGGAAATACAGGATATCGCCGATTTCTGCGGTGATTCGCTGGAACTGAGCATCAAAGCGCGCGATGCGCACGCGGAAGTGATCGTCTGCTGCGGAGTGCGTTTCATGGCGGAAACAGCCAAAATACTTTCACCTGACGCGGTGGTGCTGGTGCCGGCCCCCGATGCCGGCTGCCCGATGGCGGACATGGCGTCGCCGGAGGCGGTGCGGCGGATGCGCGAAAATAACCCGGACGCGCTTTTCGTCGCCTATGTGAACACCACCGCCGCCACCAAGGCCGGAGTGGATATCTGCTGCACTTCCGGAAATGCGGAAAAAATCATCGCCGGATTGCCGGCGGACCGGGAAATCGTTTTTCTGCCCGACCGCAATCTGGGACGGAATGTCAGCGGAAAACTGGGACGGAAAATGACTTTCTGGGAAGGCTGCTGCCCGATTCACGATACGGTTACACCGGAAACGGTGCTGGCGGCGCGGGCGGCTCATCCCGGAGCGCCGGTGCTGGTACATCCGGAATGCCGGCCGGAAACCGCCGCGGCCGCGGACGCGGCGCTGAGTACCGCCGGCATGATGCGTTATGTGCGGGAATCCCCGGCCGCGGAATTCGTGATCGGCACCGAGACCGGGATTCTGCACCGGCTGCGGAAAGAGAATCCGGACCGGAAATTTTATCCGCTCGATCCGGGATTGATCTGCCGGGACATGAAAAAGATCACTTTGGCGGATGTGCGGGACTGCCTGCTGAACATGAATCCGCGGGTGGAACTTGATGCCGGACTGATGCGGCGCGCCGGGATGCCGATAGAGAAGATGCTCGGCTGAATTACTGCGCGCTCATGCTGCGGTAGGTACGGAGACCGGGGAAGCCGGTCGGAATGTCCAGGGGCGGCAGACTGTCCGGAATGCCCCAGCGGCGGGTGAAAGGCCAGAACACCAGCGCGGCCCGGCCGACCAGGTTGCGGCGCGGAACCGCGCCGAAATAACGGCTGTCCATGCTGAAATTGGTATTGTCCCCCATCATGAAGTAACAATCATCCGGCACCGTGAATTCCTCGCCGGGGTAGCGGAGAAACGCCGCATCCGGCCGGGCGGTATGCCCGGCATAGCCGCCCTTGCCGCTGTAAAGCCGGGCGAATCTTGAATCCAGCTCCGCCGCCGGGCGGAAATCAGTTTCCCCGGCCGGCCGGA
>JAZRUY010000103.1:0-17957 GCA_045598845.1 Victivallaceae bacterium | reverse complement strand
TACCCGAGTTTGCGGTGGCAGAGCATCATTTCCGCCGCCGCCGGGGTTCCTTCCGGCAGGTCTCCGTTGAGTTTCGCCGCCAGATACGCGTCGAAATATCCCCGCAGTTCCGGGTCGATGGTGCTTTCGTCAAGTTCGCCTTTCTCGTACCACTCCACGCAGGTGTGGACGATTGTCCCCCTTTGCGCCGCCACATTGAGCGACTCCGCCGGAACACAGTCGAAATCGTACAGCCCGACCGCCGATATTATTGTGGTCACGCTGGGCAGGATTTTCCCGCCCAGCCTGTATTCATGGCGTTCCTTGTCGAAGGTCAGTTCCATTACACGAGGTTCCCCGTGCCCGTGCCGCTCTGCGCCTGTTCCGGCGCATCATTGGCGACTTCCGGAACTTTCTTCTGCGGCTGAGTGAAGCGTGATCCGGCTTCTATCGGCGGGAATGCGGTGTCCACATCCGTATCGCCGTTTTGCAAGGCGGTCTTGATACCCAGCAGTATCTCGAATTCCGGCTGCTTCAAATCGTCCGCGCCTTGTATCTGCAGGGCGTTCCACACCCGCTTTTCGTCAATCCCCAGTTTGGCGATCCATTCGACCGTCTTTTCCCGCCAGTGGGATATGGAGGTGGAGTTGCCGAACAGCAGGTTCCTGGCGGCGGTTTCCAGCGGTTTCGCCAACGCCTTGGGCACGACCTGGAATATCGCGTCCCGCCGCGCTTTCGCGAGGGCGGCTTTTGCGATAACCACTCTCATGCGAGGCGACATTGGTTTGCCGAACTTGGTTAAAGTGCTTTCCACCACTTCCGAGGTGCTGAGAAAGTTGCTTTCGAGGTCATGCGCCACGCCCTGCGCCACCACCTGTTCCGCAGTCTGTTCAACCAGCCGTGCGCCGACCCGCAGGTTTCCGTAACAGTTGCCGACAATTTCGGCCATTCTTACGCTCATTCCCTCCGCATAAGTTTCTTTGCCGTTCTGGTCTTTGCCGACCGGGCGGCGGTAAATGCAGCTTGCCGCGGTGTCCTCGTCAAGCGTTACGATTGCAATTGCGTTTTCTCTGAACTTCGCAATGCTCCGCGGCCACTGGTGGGCGGTTGAGATCTGCGTGTCTATGCTCGCCTTTTCCAGTGTGCCCAGCGCCGTCTGAGACACCGTTACCAGTTCGCCTGTCATTTCTTCTTTTTCGTTCATTTTTTTGCTCCTTTTTTTGTTTTTTTTGCGGACAGATGTCCGCTTACCACGTTTTGTAAATTGAGTACGCCGCCAATGCCGTAAGCGCAAAACTCGCGCCTGCACTGGCTATGGCGACCAGCAGCATCATCGCCGCCAGCACATTGTTCATCATTTTTTCCATTTTCATTTTCTCCTTTCCTTGTGTTTATCCCGGCTTACAGCCCGGCGTCCGTCACATAGTCGATGTATCCCGCCATGAAATCCTCGCCGAATATCTCCCTTGAATACGGGAAGGTGATGATGCGGTCGACAAACGCTTTCCCGCGTTCCTGCAGCGCCTGCCTGGCCTGGGATCTTCCGAGCGCGTATTCGAAGCCGCGCGGATGCGCCCTCATTCTCAGCGTGCGCTCGATTTCCTCCTGCGCCAGCTGCCTCATTTTTCCCGCTCCTGTTCCGTTGGAATCCCGGGCTTTTGGTGCGGAGAGCCCGGGCGGGAACTCCGTGCGGCGCCGTCAGGGGCGGGCGCCGCATGCTGTGCTGGGCGTGGCAGGCGTATGGTTTTTTTCATTTAAGGTCTTCTTGGTTGGGTTTTGTTGTTATAGCGTTATTTTTATCCAAAATTTTTTTGAATTCGGAGTTGACCAGAAAGCGCACCGTGTCGGAAAGCGACGGGCGCTGGTAATGGTCACGAATGAAGTGGATACGCTCGGTTTCCGGGCCGGTGGCCCACCAGCTGATCTGATTTTTGGGTTTCATTTTCCCTCCCCTGGTTGTTGTTATAACATAAAAATACGCTTTTATAACAACAAAAGCAATACCATAACATAAAAAAAGTGGAAAAAAGTTAAAAAAACAATATTTTAAGCACAAGGGAAGGGCGGGAACAGGAGAAGCAATGGACATTTATCAGCAAATCCTCGATCTGCTGCGGCGGGAATACGCCGCCGGAGCCACCTACCAAGAACTGGCAGATAAGCACAATATCTCGTATCCATATATCAGATCACTCATGCGGGGCGACCAGCCGGTGGAGAAACTGTCGCTGGAGACCTTCCTGAAGATGTTCCCCGCGGCGCGCATCTCGCTGCGCGGCGACACGGTGGAGATAAGCGCCGCCGACAACCGCGGCACGGTGGTGGGGGTCAACCACGGCGGAGCGGTGAGCGGCGGGGCGGACGCGGTGATCGACAGGATATTGCGCTCGGATCTCAGCGCCGAGGACAAAGTAAAATTCATCGAACTGATGCGGAAGTAATAAAAAATGATGAAAAACAACAAAAAATAAAGAATTTTATCGGTTTTTCTTTGAAAAGAACAGAAAAGGATGTATTTTATGAAATGTAATGATAATAACGCCTTCGGCAAAAAATCCGCGGACATCGCGCGTGAAAGAGTACCCGCAAGGCACCCTTTTTACAAGTTCGCCATCCTTGTGGACGGCGACTTCTTTTTACGCAGATTCAGAAAACTGTCGCCGGCGGGCAAGAGCATTACCGCCGCCGACGCCGTGGCCGCTTTGCGCAAATGCATGCACAGATACGAGGAATACACCGGCAGGGAACTTTACCGGATGTTCTTTTACGACTGCGCGCCGATGTGCGAAAAACGCCAGCTGCCGATCAGCCGTAAAAGTATTGATTATGCAAAAAATGACACGTACAAATTTCGTACTGAGCTGCATAATCAGCTGAAACAGCAGAGAAAATGCGCACTGAGACTCGGGTACATTGGGGATAATCGCGACAACAGATGGATATTAAAAGGATCGGTTCTGAAAGACCTGATTAACAAGAAGCGGACCTTTGATTCATTGACGGATGATGATTTTTTCGCCAATATAAGGCAGAAACAAGTCGATATGATGATAGGCGTGGACATCGCCACTATCGCGTTTAAAAAGCTGGCGGACACCATTGTGCTTATATCCGGAGACGGAGATTTCGTGCCGGCCAGCAAACTGGCAAGACGCGAAGGAGTGGATTTTATCCTTGATCCCATGCACATGGAAGCGCAGATACACGAGGAACTCTTTGAACATATCGACGCCATCTACAACGCTTTGAACGACCGCAGCGGAGAAAAGTAAAAAAGGATCAAACTTTTTTAAGTTTTTTTTGAAAAAACGGTTGAAACGGTGATTGATTATGATAGATTATGAACAGCGCGCTCTGGAAGCCTCCCGGCGGGAAACCGCCGATGCTTAAATCCCGGAGCCTTTTTTTATTTTCACTATGAAAAAACAGTATGAAAAAGAACCGCTGACCTGCGAACAACAGGCGGCTCAGCTGATCGGGGAATTCCCGGATCTGCCGCTGGATAAAATCGGATTCCCGGCGGACTGGAAAAATCATCCGCTTTGGAGAAACAGAAAACATAGTGCTTATCGGTGATTCCGGGTTGAAAAAAACGGAGAGGAATATTAAGTTTTTCCCGGATGTTGATATAAGGCGGAACAAGGAGGCAATTATGGATTTCGAGACATTTCAGTACAAGTTCCGGGATATAGAGGGCTGGATGTTGAACGATGATGTCAGCATCCGGCGCAAACCGATTGCGATCGTCAATCACCGGACCGGCGAGGAGATTCGTTTCAACACGTTGCGTGAAGCGTGGGATTACGAGTTTGAGCCCGGCAGAACCGCGGCGGACGCGCTCGCCGGTATAGAAAAATTCGTGTTTGTATTTGATGAAAGAGGCTCTGCTGGAGCGCCGTGATGGTTTTCCATGAGTTTCCCGACAGGTTGTTTCATGCCGCCAGCGCTGATTGCCCTGTCCGGCGGGAATCCGGAAACAACCGGGATATGAAAACCGAGTGTCCGTTTTGCGGGCAGCATTATGTGCTTCCGATGAGAGACAACGGCGGCACCGCCGTGTGTTCCTGCTGTGGGAAGCAGTTTATTGTCGCGCCGAGAGCGTCAAAACTGCTTGACGGATTGAACCCGGAGCAAATCGACGCGGTAACTTCTCCGGAAGGGTATGTTAGAGTAATAGCCGGAGCGGGAACCGGCAAGACAAGGGTTCTGACCCGCCGTCTCGCCTACTTGATAGATGAACTGCATATTCCTGCTGACGCTGTATTATCGGTTACGTTTACCAACAAGGCGGCGCAGGAAATGACGTCCCGCATTCGCCGCTTATTGGGGGAGAGCGCAAAGTCAAGGGTGTCGACATTTCACGGTTTTTGCAATACAGTGCTTCGGGAAGATATTCATCATCTTTTTTATCCGGGCAACTTTACGATCATGGACGAGGAAGACCAGAAACTTCTCATCCGGGATATTTTTACCGAACTCGGTTTAAGTTCCCGGGATTTCGGTTTCAAATTGATTAAATCGAAAATTTCAGAATTCAAAAAAGACATTGGTTACGTTGCTTCGGTTACCTCTCCGGACATCTCCGCTTTAATGGAGAAAAAGCCGGCGGACACAATCGGGCTGATAATCCGGCAGTACTTGTTAAGACAGCGTAAGAATTATTTTTTGGATTACGACGACCTTATTCAATTTACGCTTTATTTGTTCACCTCCATGCCTGATATATGCGGGAAATGGCAGGAGCGGCTGCAGTATATTCAGGTCGATGAATTTCAGGATGTGAGCGATTCGCAATACTCGCTCGTTGAAATACTGTCCAGGAAACACGGCAACTTGTTTATTGTCGGCGATCCGGATCAGACGATATACGGATGGCGCGGCGCCGATGTCAATTTTTTCTTGAGTTTTCCGGCGGACAAAACAGTTATGCTGCACAGAAACTACCGGTCGTCTCCGGAAATCCTGCGTACCTCCAACCGGCTTATATCCCATAATAAACTTCACATCGAAAATCCCCTTGACGCGCAAAAGGCACGCGGGATAACTCCGGTTTTCTTTGCCGCCGACTGGGAGCATCCTGAAAGCGAATGGGTGGCCGGGAAACTGCTTGAACAGCATTTGAAACGTCCCTATTCCGATTGCGCCGTGCTTTGCCGTTCTTTATTTTTAACGCGCAACATGGAAGAGGCGCTGATACGGAAAAAAATCCCGTACCACATATACAACGGCACTGATTTCTACAAAAGGCATGAAATAAAAGATGCATTGAGTTACTTAAGACTTGTTGACGGCAATGACGATTTGGCTTTTATGCGTATTGTCAACGTGCCGCGGCGCGGCATGGGCAAAAAGAGAATGGCCGCGCTGCAGGAACTCGCCGCTCAGGCGGGAATCCCGATGTTCGATGCGCTCGCATTGCATCTTGACGACAGGAGGTTCAGCCGGTGTTCGGATTTCGTCGCATTGATTCATGAAGCCAGACATCTGTCTGAATCAGGCATGACTGTTTCCGAACTTCTGGACGGTTTGCTGAAAGCGTCCGGATATGAGGCGTATATCCTTTCGGACGGCGATGAAGACAGAAAGAATAATTTGAATGAACTTAAACATTCCGTTTATGTTTTAGAAAAAGACGCGCAGGAAGCGGTCTGCCTGCATGACTATTTGGAGCAAATCGCACTGTATTCCGAACGTGAAGACGACAATAACCGTGACTCGGTGAAAATCATGACGATCCATGCTGCCAAAGGGCTTGAATTTCCGTGTGTCTTTGTTATTGGATTGAATGAGGGGACGCTCCCCAACTCGCATGCCGTCCTGCCGAAAGACATTGAGCAGGAACGCCGGGTCGCTTATGTGGCGTTTACAAGAGCGGAAGAAGAACTGTATTTGTCATGCGATAATCCGGAACGCTTCAATTTCAACGGCGACAAAATGGATTCGTCCCGTTTTGTCAAAGAAATCGAAGGAACGGTCATTCCCCGTTGAGATTTGTCTGCCGGTTGAAATACCGCTTCACCGGCCGCCGCCGCTGATTTATAAAACCTTTCGGGCTCTGATATAGTCCAGCGTCGCCCTTACCATCAGTTCCGACCTGGTTCTTCCGGTTTTTTTCGCGAAAGCGGTTATTTCATCGATTTTGTCCGCCGTGCTGGTAACGTTGATTCTTGCCGGTATCCCGGGGAGATAACCGGTAACCGGAGCGACAATAGCGACCGGCTCTTCGCATTCGGCTTTCTTGTTCATCAGTTCATCGTCTCCCGACGGCTCCGGCAGCTTCTGCCCGCTGGCGGTCATGCTTTCGATGTAACCGGCGAGACAATCCGCCGCGTTGCGCATCAAATCCTCAAGCGTTTCCCCGTCGGTCATGCATCCGGCTAAATCCGGAAATTCGCACCACCAGCCGTCCGTATTCCGGTGCGCAAACATAAAATATGTTTTTGTGTTCATTTCCGTTCCTTTCCTGAAACCATCCGGCGGCCTTCATAAGTTCTGCGAGTTCACGGTATTTCATGCTGTTTCCCTTAATTACATACTGAATATACATCTTTTTTTACATCTTTTCCAGTCCGCTGCCGTTTTTTTTATGTTTTTCAGCGCGGATTATTGCTCTCGCCGCCACTTGAAATTATAGTATGACCGTATATAAGGAGAGGAAATGGCGGACAAAAAGGAAAACAATGCCCTGCGGCGCGGAGCCGGACTGGTAAGCGGTCAGACTCCGGCGGTTCCCCCCGCTTGCGGGAAAAAGTTTCAGGGCATAGTCGCTTGGATTGACGAGCCGAAGTTCCGCGCTTTCATCGGGGAATGTCTGCGGAACAAGCCGGAGAACGGAAATGGCTCTCCGGAAACGTAAGAACACCTGGTACGCGTACTTCAACGACCTTGACGGCAGACGGATAGAGCGGTCGCTCCATACTACTGACGACAGCGCGGCGAAAATGCTGTATGCGCAGTTTATGGGAGCAATCGCCGCCAAACGGAATCTGGTGACCGTTGCCAGAATGTACCCTGACGGAGAAACGAAAGCCCCGCAGTCGCTTGCGCCGGAACCTGTTCAGCAGGGTAAAGGCGGACTGATAACTCTGGCCAAAATGCCGGAAATAGCCGCCCGGAAGCGCAAACTCTCGCCGTCCGCTCTGCGCATTTGGCGGCTTTTTGTCAGCCGCATAGCCCCGAAGCAGTACGCGAAGGACATTACCGCCAAGGCCGCGCTGGACTACTTGGAACAGTTTTACGGCACCCGCGGCAACGGAAAAACATATAACAACGTTAAATCAGCCCTTAACACAATTTTCCGCTGCTGCCTCGTGGAAATCGGTATATCGTCATCACCGTTTCAGCCGATTATCAACCGCAGGGTGACTGCGGTGGTGAGCCACCGCAATCTTACGGACACCGAAATCGCGCATATTATGGAAGTCGCTCCGCTGCACATCCAGGTGATGGTGATGCTTTCCCGCTGGACTTGCCAGCGTCTGGAAACCTGTTTCCGGATTACACCGGAGATGTTTGACTTCGAGCGCAAGGTTTTCATTATCAGACCCGGCAAGACCGCTCGGTTCAACAAGTGGGTGTGCATTCCGGTTATGCCGGAACTGGAACGGTTCATCCGTCCGCTTCTGCCGCAATGCAAGCCGAACACTCCAATCATAGAATCTTTTACGAAATTTCACATCTGCTGGTACAGAAACCGTTTTACTCCGTGGCTGCACTCAATCGGCATCAATGACACCGCCGATGGCAAGGCGAGTTTCCACTCGCTCCGCGGTTCTGCCATCACTTGGTTCAAGGAACACGGAATTCAAGGCGAGACCCTCCGCGCCATTACCGGCCATTCCAGCGACAAGGTCGAGGACATTTACGCCCGTGATATCGCCACCATTTCCGCAGTCGCAAAGCGTTTTGCCGAGGCTGAAAAACAACAATAGATGTGGCGCTACATGTGGCATCTATCCAAAAACAAGCAAAAAATGCCGGGTTCAACTCCCGCCACCTCCACCAGTCTTCAAAAAATCCGGCACATTTGCCGGATTTTTTTCGTATAGGCAAGCCGTGGCGAAGCAAGCGGCAGGAGGATGGCAAAAAAATGCCGGAAGCACTTTTTTTTTCAACTTTATGACTTACAGTATGGGAGATGGTGACGAAGTACAATTTTTTCCAAGGCAAGGAAATATCAAAGGAATAAAGAACATGAAAAAAATCATCTTTACCGTATGGATTTTTTCCGCTGTCTTTGCAATCGTTTCCGCCGCGGAATTTTCGGTACGGATTATCCCGACCAAAGCGGTCAATATCGATGACCAGTTCCGGCATATCATGCCGAACCGTCCGCCGTTTTTTCCGAAAGTTTCGCGCGTTGTCTGCGGAGAACCTTTCAAGATCGAAATCGTCTTTACCGGAGCAAGGATAAAGAGCGGTGCCGTCAAACTCACCGGAAAACTTGTCTTAACGGATCCTGCGGGGAAAAAAGACGAGATTCCGTTGCGGACCGATATCGGAAACATTTCGGGGGATAGTGCCGGGGTCTTTCTTTTTCCGCAAAGTTTAATGGTCGTTTATGAACCGCATGATCCCAAGGGGAAATGTATCTTCGATGTGGAATTGACCGATGCCAATTCCGGCAAAACGGCAACAGCATCCGCCAGCGTGGAATATGTAGAAAAAACAGCCGCGCAATCTGAAGAAAACGCATTTGAAAAAATCGGGAAATATTATTTGGCTCCATGCCCAGAAAACATTGTTCCGGCGTTCAAAGAGTTTCTTGAAAATCTGCCAAAGCAGAAAGCGAAGGAGAAAAATAACTTCAATCCGCTGCCGCAACTGGCGTTTTTCTACTTTCTTCTGAAAGAAAATCCGCAATGCGTTCCGGAATTTACGGAACTTTTCAAATCTTTGCATAACGAGGAGAAATACCTGACGGCGGTGGTGCTGAATTTTGTTTCCGATAATTCGGCAAAGGCATTGAGCAAGGAGACAAAAGACGCCGTCGGACGGCAGTTTCCAGCCGATCCGTTTCAGTTTGAAAAAGCACTTGTTCCGTGGCAGTTGGATGTTTGCTGGGCGGAATTTTTTGTACGGGGAACAAAGGAGCCCGTTATGAAGATCGTCAACGCCATGGGACTCGCCAAGGATTCCCTCTCTGTTGATGACTATAAAAAACTTGCCAAGCCGACTTCCGGAGACCGGAAAAAACTGCTGAACGGTCTTACGGCCTCGACGGCGCAATGGTCTATGAAATCTTTGGTGAAGACCCATCCAATGATACGCTATTATGTGGAAACGGCGTTACTGCGCGATGAGGTGAAAGATCCTTTTGCCGCCGCATTATCCGCCAAGATCATCGACATGGAAGTCAAAGTGAAAAAATGAATTTTTCCGCCGGTAATTTGTCCGGCAGTACAATGAAGTGTGGGTGAACACGCCGCCCTCTTGGTGTTGTCAGGCGCAGGAGGCACCGCGGCACCTGCCTTATGGGGAAACATGGCGCGAAGTTCCAATGGAAACACCCGGATCAGGCCGTTGAGTGGAGAGAATAATGTGTATGCCGACGGCACGGCAGCAAGATGCCAGCCCGTTGTTGACAAGTTGCTTGAAAGTCTGGTGCTTTTCAGAAGTCCATCGCGCCAACAGACTGTTGTCAGAAACGGACTTTTCAAGCTGTTTGCAGAGTTTCTTTGCATCCGCTTTTGATATCTCAAGTTCAAAACGGGTGACACGGGGATCTGGTACTTCCTGGATCATCGTTCCATTTGCTCCGCAGGGCGCCATTGCCTGATGAATCAAGTCACATTTGCGCTGGATTTCTGCGGCTGACACCTGCTTGACTGGTTCTGTCTGCTTCAATTTTGACAAAAAAATCTGTGCTGTGTGTCATGTTCTTTGTTTCCTTCTATTAGGTTGATGAATTGACTGTGTCTGAAATCTCAGGCGCATCAAAAAGAGGCAAATACCGTGCCGACTGGCATTTTGCCTTGGATTCGGGATGGCACCGTTTTCAACAAGTCAAAATTTGATCACCTATAATCCAAAAATAGATCAGTAATATTTGAGCATTTTCCTCCGGCTACGCACGAAATGCCAAGATGGTGATTTTGGCACGCTGTTTGCTTCATGAGCAGTCGTTGAGACGTTTCTTACCGGCCTCAACTGAAAACGAAATCCCATCTAATAAAATAGGAGTCAAAAAAAATGAGCACAAAGAAGCTGTTTCCAATGTATTACTACACGGTTGCCATCGGCATCATTGGCAGTCGTGATGAGTTCGAAGAAGTCAGGTTTTCACCGATGCTTCCCGATTGGGGGACCTACTTGAAGCTTCGCCATGATTTGGTCCAGGCTGGCCTGTTCGATGACGATGGCCTGCCGACATTCGATAATATGAAGCAGGCAATGAAAACGTTGAAGGCTTACCTGGACAATGCTCCTGAAGACCGTTTTGATGATTTTGAATCAGAAAATCACGTTGAGGAAACTGATGGTGAAGACATTAGCGAAGATGATTTTTAATCGGTAAGAACGAAATGAAGACACTGACCTGGAAACCGATGCAGTTCAACCTGCGGGAAGCATACGGAGAGATTCGGGAACTCCATGACCGCTTGCGCTATCTGGAGCTTGGCAAACTGCCCGAAGATGAGGATTGGTACAAAACGTGGATTGCGGAAAGGGACGAGCGGTATCATTTGCTTAGCGAATTTGGGCTGCATGTCAGCCTTGACCACGCCTATCATCATCTGAACTGGGCCTGGAATGCCAGACGGACGCCAGAAGAGCGGGTCTGGCATTTTACCGATCGCGAATGGAAGCGCCGGGGGAAGTTCCCGAAATCGAAGGTCTTTTCAGACCTCTGGCCAGCAAATAGCGATGTCAAGAAGCGTGCGCAGAACCTGCAGCACTGGAAGATTCACTATTGTCCCGTTCGGGTTCACATCCAAATAGCACAACAGGAACTCGGCATCCTCTGCGCCCTGGTGGACCGTGAAGTCGGCGGAACACCTCCGCCTGTTCCCGATGCCAAGACGGCCATTCTGCCTCTGGCAGGCAGGGAAGTCGAGGAAATTCATACTGGAGATGCCTATATCGCCGCAAAAAAAGCAGACTCCACTCCTGGACATCTCCCCGAGCGGGAGTTCGCCCGCCGTATGCACAAAATCTATGCCGAACTCAACCAGGCCTGGAACAGCCGCCGGGACAATGCCCCGGGCCGTTCGGCGGCGCAAATGTTTTCCCCGGTATTCTTTGCGGCTACAATGCTCTGAGAGAATGTCAGGTGCGCAGTCACCCGCGGGACGGTTGTTCCGCCGGCATTTGTTTGCATGGCCGGGACTTGTTGACGCGACCGCCGTCAGCGGCCAAAATGATTCATTTGTTTTATCACGGGGTTTATCACAGATTACAACCGGCGACAGCAACAGTAAAGCACCCGCGGTTATTCCAAATATTTCCTGACGGTATTCCGGGATGCGCCCAACGCTTCGGCGGCCCTGGTGATGTTGCCGTTGTATTTTCCGACAACGCGCCTGACGTGGAGGCGCGTGGCTTCCTCCAGATTGTCGGGAACTTCGATTTTATCCTGCGGGAGCAGCGCGGCATTGAGTTCCCGGTGTTCCCGGATAAGCTGCTTGAAATCCGTGATCCCGAAAACGCAGGCCCGGTCCAGCAGGTTGCAGAGTTCCCGGACATTGCCGGGAAAATCGTACTCCTGTAATGCTTCAACTTGTTCCTTTGACAGCCAACCTCCCATTTTATTGCGGTCGCAGTAGGAATAGGCGATCAGGGGAATGTCTTCCCGGTGTTCCCGAAGTGATGGTGTGCGGAGCTGGATGACACTCAGGCGCTGGTAGAGGTCCAGACGGAAACCGCCGTCGCGCACCATAGTCGCCAGATCGCGGTTCGTTGCGGCGATAACGCGGACATCCACGGTGATTTCCGCTTTGCTTTCCCCCATGCGCCGGAAACGTCCTTCTTCCAGAATACGAAGAAGAAGTCCCTGTGCCTCCAGAGGAAGTTCCCCGACTTCGTCCAAAAACAGCGTGCCGCCGTTGGCAGCCTCGAAAATACCGACATGACGATCATTCGCCCCCGTGAATGTTCCTTTTTCGTACCCGCGGAAAGCGCTTTCCAGCAGTTGAGGATTGACGCTGGCGCAGTTGAAAGCGATAAAAGGTTCGTCTTTCCGTTTCGATTTGTTGTGAATCTGAACGGCGACAGTTTCCTTGCCGGTACCGCTTTCCCCGAGAATCAGCACGCGGACACGGTCATGTTCCGCAATCAAATTGATTTTCTCCCGCATGCCGGTGATGAGGCCGCTTTTACCGATTAGTTCACGGTTGCCGTAGCGCCGGTAATGTTCAATCATCAGTTTTTCGTTTTCCGTCCATTTATCCTCACCGTCTTTACCGGCGATATGCCGGATGACCTGCGGATATGCCTGCTCGTTTCGGTAATTGCGGTAGAAATATTCCGCAGCCTCCAGAAATTCAATGTATTTTCTGCCCCGGGGATTTTTCTCATCGCAGAAGGATGCAAAGTCACCGGCATTCAATTTATAGTATTCCGCAACTGCGCCGGACACGCGTCCGGAAGGACTGATGCGGCTCTCCAAATTGCAGCGGACATCATCGCCGAGCCATTCCGGAAAGTCAAGTCCGCTGAGCCAGAGAACACGGGTTCGGTTCGCTTTCAACGCCGCCAGCACCCTGCCCAGCCGTTCAGCGTCTCCGGTGAGAGATACTCCGAGAATGACAATTTCCGAATAACTTTCCGCACTTTCCAGAAATTCCGGCAACCGGCGCTTGCTCATGCCGAGAATATCCGCCGCCCCTTTGAAATGCCGCAGAGCCAGGGCCGCCGCCAAAGCGTAGTCCGGATGTTTCCACCCCGTTAGAATCAGTGTTTTGTTCATGATCATTTCTCCTCGAATGTGCTGAAATGACGGATAAGATCTTCCGGTATGCCTGTCCGGTGAGTTATGCCGGCGCAGGCCGCGGCGTCTTCCAAGGCGTTGTGATGCTGAAACCGTATTCCGAAATGCTCCGCCATGGCATCCAGGGCATGGGAAGTCAGCCCCGGAAAAAAACGGCGGCTGATGACGGCGCTGTCGGCATAATCGAATTCCACCGGCGGCAGTTCATAGAGTGACAATACGCTGCGGAGATGCCCCAGATCGAATGGGGCATTGTGGATGATGACACAGTCGGCGGAAAGCAGCATCCGCCGCATCTCCGTCCAGATTTCGGAAAATTCCGGACGATTGCGGACATCCCGGTAGGTCAGCCCGTGTATTTCCGTGAAATCCGGGCGCATCCATCGGTAACCATGATGGGGGCAGATGAGCCATTCGCTTTTTTCGATTACGATACCATCGTCCAGTACGGCGCATCCGGCGGCGCAGATGCTTCCTCGTTTACAGTTGGCGGTTTCAAAATCAAGTCCGGCCAGTTTCATGGGTTGTCATTATCCTGTTGTTCAATCCGTAACCGCTCGGTTTCGGCAGAAAATCAGCAAGTACCATGCCAATCGATTATTTATCATCGCGCACAGTAACATTATACACCGTAACCGGATTAACTCAAATAATTTTGATAAAAAATGCCCGGCTGCAATAAAAATTTGAGCATCCGGCATAAGTAGAAAGATTTATACCCGGCTTTCAAAGCGCCGGACTGTGTTTCCCTTTATACGCGCCGTCAGGATGGCGCCAGCAGAGATTTGATGTCAAATTCCGAATGCTGGAATAACCGGAACCGCAATATTTACATTCATACCGGGCTTTTTCACTTCCTTCATACAGAGCGTGTTTCCCTTTATATGCTCCGTCCGGATGACGCATACAGAGATTTGCCGTTAAATTCCGGACACTGGAGTATTTTGCCCCGCAGTATTTACAGAAGCAGTTCGCCATGATTCTTTCCTTTCGTTGGGGTTATTTGTTTTTCCGCCGTTCTTACGGCAGCCGAAAAAAGAGAAGCAAATACCATGCCAAACTGCATTCAGATCTGAATATTCAGGTTTTCACGTCTTAAACAGTTAATATTTGACGAGTTTGTTTATTTTATGAACCAAGCCCCGGCCGGAATTGCATTCCTTATACAGGAAGTCCATGGTATGGGAATTACTTACTGCCGGCAGGAGGTCGGTCTGACATATCATGCTGAGTTTTCTAACAAACAAGGAAATTTACAACCAAGTTATCCGCAGCCCTGTGCTCCGGACGCAAAAGCGGCTTTGGATCGCCACGGCGAATATCAAGGACATGTATACGCCTATTCCCGGCAAGGGGGATATGGTTACTTTTCTGCAAATACTGAATATGCTGCTGAAGCGCTGAGATACGCCTGATTCACGCCAAGAAGTCAGCCCCCCGTTTCCGCCGGAATTTCTACCGTTTTCCCAGCTGTGGAAACAAATGGAACGCATTCTTTGTCCGCGTGTCCATTTCAAATGCATAATCACCGACGGCGCCAAGGCTTACTTCGGCAGCGCGAATCTGACGGGTGCGGGGATCGGCGCCAAGAGTGACAACAGACGCAATTTCGAAAACGGAATTATGACCGATGAACCGTCTCTTATTGCCCCGCTGTCTAAACAGTTCGATTCGGTCTGGAAAGGGTTCTGCTGCATAACTTGCGGCCGCAAAGAATTCTGCGCCGACGGCCCTTTGCTGTAGTAAGCGCATTCGGCGCTATTTCAAGCCGGCTCTATGAATTACGGGCAAAGTTCCAATGCTTTTTCAGGATAAGAAAGACACCGCGATGACCTGTAAGAAACTACCGATGCGTTTGTCGTTTGGAAATTAAAGTAAGGGAATCTGCAAAAATGCAGTTTTTCCTTTTGACTGACATCATTTGTCAGTATCATGAAATATTTGTCAATATTATGAAATATATTATGATAGAAGAGGAAAAATGTTAATTTTTTTCTATTTGTAGAAAATGAGAAAGTTTTCCATGGAGAAGTATTCGGAAATCAAACCTGGAAGAAAAGAGCATCAACTGCTCGAATGCTGCCACACCGGAACTTTGCAGCAATATGTATACTCCCCAACTGTGGCTTATACGGGGCAGAAAAAAATAAAAAAACTTTCACGAGTTTTGTTATTCAGTTCACTTTCTCTAATTTGCAGTGAGTGGTTCATGCGAATAACTATTTTCATTGAGAGTTCTTGGCGGCAAAGGACTCTGGATGATTTTGGACGAAATCGATTATTTCATTAAATGCCGAATTAAGTACTTGATATATTTCTTGTATATTAGAAAGACAAATTTCGCTATTTTCTCCAAGTTCACTGATTTCTTTATTCTGTATTTTTTTATATGCTGGCCACCAACTTGACGCTTCCCATCCGTTAAAAGGCGTTCGGTTAGATACTTCGCCGTCGCCAATAACTCCATATAACAGCTTTGAAAAGTTGCTACCACCAAACTCAAATCCGATACGGTACTTAGCATTCCACTTGAATAAGATTTTTTCGCAGGCCTCTCCGTTCAGTTTATCTACGTTACAATCTTTGTCCACAGGTAATTCTTTTATGTTATTTTGCCAGTTTTTAAGCGTATTCTTGATCAATTTATATTTTGCTTCGGTAAAAGCATGAAAAATCCCTTGAGCAGCAAGATAATTTTCTTTTGATGATAAGATCAAGTCGCTAATTCCATTTGTTGCCATAAACCAATTCTCCCAAAATTCCGCATATTGAAGAGCCGTTGAATTAAATCTTAAATCTATATTTGTTAAAGATGAACAATACACAAGAAAATCTCGAATGTCTGTTCTCCAAGATATTCGGACATACTGTTCCTCTGAAAAACCTTCGGACGATTCCGTTCCTTTCAAAGTCAAGTATACAAGACGGCAATAACTGCAGTTTTGCTTATCCATCCATTCTTTATATGCATCTAGCTGGTTGGTGTGATCTTCCGTAAAAATCTTATTTTCAATGACAACACAAATATCTTTGCTGCGAATCAGAATATCAAGCCGTCTCTTTTCGTCTTTTACATCAATCCAACATTCTGTGGAAACGGACAAATCAGCCAGTTGTTTCTCCGAAAGATCAATTTGATTAAAAACTCTTTTAAGAAAAAAATCCAAAGGTTTTCTGCTTCCTTCCCACTGTAATATTCCTGCAAGGATGGCAGAGTGCCGTGTTTCATAATGTCGAACATCGGCGATATCGAAGACATTAAACCGGATGGAAAGGCGGCGCTGAATTTCAGAAACCTCGCTTAATAAGCTTTTTATAAATTTCAATTCCATATAAATCTCTTTATCAGTTGCTTATGCGTCTGATTGATTTGATCATACAAACTTTTCGGTGACTCCACATTCCGGCATCGACTCTGCAAAAATATATCCTCCAGTTTCTTATTGTCAAACAAAAATCTTTAATGTGAAATTCTTTATGTCTTTAGTAAGAACTCAGGCAACGCTAAAATGGAGTTTTCCCGACTTTTTGCAGTCGTGAGCTGATCGGATCATGAAAAGTCCTGCGAGATATCACTCCACCTACGCATACTCTGTAATCCAAGCAAACGAATTCCGCATTTGTAGCAGACTGTGTAGCACAATTCGTCTTAATCCGCTTGATTTTGAGGGTAAAAAATGGTCGGGGTGAGAGGATTTGAACCTCCGGCCTCTGCGTCCCGAACGCAGCGCTCTAGCCAGACTGAGCCACACCCCGGTAAATGCGGAAACTTCCGCATTCTTATGATTTGATTAATATAAGCGGTACCGCGCTTTTTTACAAGCGAAACAACCGTTGAATCAGTCTTTTTTCAATGAAACTATAACTTTTTTTATCGCCCCGTCGCCTTCAGACGAAGTAACCACCTGCGGATTGTCCTTCAAAGTGATGTGGATTATGCGGCGGTCATGCGCGTTCATTTCCGGCAAAGTGACCGGTTCGCCCCATTTTACGACTTCCTTGGCGGCATCGAGCGCCTGACGCTCCAGCATTTCCTGGGAAGCCCGGGTATCCTCGCGGTCGCGGCGCTCGCCGTATCCGCCCCGGCGGCCGGATTCACCGTCATTGCCGCGACGGCGGGAATCGCGGGAATAACCGTCGATGTCCAGCGAAATCCGCGGGCAGTTTTCATCTTCTTTGAATATGATGCGGTTGACCAGCAGCTGCAGGCTGTCCAGCGTCTGCCCTTTGCGCCCGATGATCCTTCCGGCGTCATCGCTGGAGATCTTCACCATAATACGGTTTTCCTGCTCCTCGATTTTGAAGGAGGCATTGAGTCCGAGATAATCGAACATGGTGTTCAGAATGTTGGTGATTTTACCTTTACGGGCTCCGAAATCAGTGTTTTCCGACATTTTTCAATCCTTCCCTGAAAATGTTGTTTTCCCGGATATCCGACGGCCTTATCGCCTCAGCGGCCCGCCGTATCCGCGGTTTTTGTATTACGCTGCTGTATCCGCAGCTGGATTATACTGCACAGATTGCTGACGGTCCAGTACAGAGTCAGTCCGGACGGCAGATCGTACAGGAAAAACAGCATCACCACCGGCATGAACATCATCATCTTCTTCTGCGCCGGCTCCATGCTCATCGGAGTCATCCGCTGCTGGATCAGCATCAGCACGGTCATCAGAATGACCAGCGGATTCACCGCCAGATTGAAGAAATGCAGATTCAGACTGGCCACGGTGTCGGCGGCGGCGAGATTGCCGGCCCACAGGAACGGCACCTGACGCAGTTCAACAGCGCCGTCCAGAGTATAGTAGAGCGAAAAGAACACCGGTATCTGAACCAGAATCGGCAGGCATCCGCCGAGCGGGTTGATCTTTTCGGTGCGGTAGAGTTCCATCGTCTTAATGTTGAGCTGCTGCGGATCGTTCTTGTAGCGCTCGCGCAGTTCCTTGATCCGGGGCTGCACGCTCTGCATTTTGCGCATGGATATATTGCCGCGGGCGGTCAGCGGATAGAACAATGCGCGGACGATCAGGGTAAGCACGATAATGCTCAAGCC
>JAZRUY010000102.1:0-1491 GCA_045598845.1 Victivallaceae bacterium | reverse complement strand
GGACGGACTCCGGCGCCGCGGCAAAGAATGCGCGCATAAAATTTTAAATTATGTAACCGCCCCGAAACAGGGATAAGCCATGCCGGAAGTATCGATAATAATTCCCGTTCACAATGCGGAAAAATATCTGAATGAATGTCTGACCTCACTGGAAAACCAGACGGCCGGAGACATAGAAATCATCTGCGCGGATGATAATTCCTCCGACGGCTCGGCGGAACTGCTGCGCGCGGCCGCCGCGGAAGACAAACGGATAAAGGTGCTGCGGGTAGCCGGCGGCGATGCCGGAGCGGCGCGCAACGCCGGACTGGATGCGGCGGCGGGGAAATTCATCGCCTTCTGCGATGCCGACGACTGTTACCGCCCGGATATGACGGAAAAAATGCTGAACTGCATAGGAGAAGCGGATATCGCCGTCTGCGGGTTCACCTACCGCAAGCGCAACTCGTACCGGAATTACTGTTTTCCGCCGGCGCCGGCCGCCCTGCCCCGTCCGCTCGGCGCGGCCGATGTTGCAAAAATCGGTTTTGCGCCTTTCAAGGCGGTATGCTGGAACAAGATTTTCCGGCGGGATTTTCTGGTACGCCATAATCTCCGCTTCCAATCCCTGCCGCGCAGCAACGATCTGAGTTTCGTATTCACCGCGCTGGCGGCGGCGAAGGGGACCGCGCTGATACCGGAACCGCTCTATGTGTACCGCATCGGCGACAGCACTTCGCTGCAAGGCTCGGTGGATGCGGCGCCGTCAGCATTCGCGGAATCACTGCGCGAACTGCGGCGGCAACTGGAAAAACGCGGACTGTTCAGGCAATTCGAAGCCGCCTTCACCGATGCAGCGCTGCGCGTATGCGTAAACAACCTGCGCAGCCTGCACAACCCGGAAAATTTCGCCATGCTGTACCGCGCGCTGAAAAACGGGCTGTTCGGGGAATTCGGCATCAGCGGCGGGAATCCTCCGCCGCGCGGCGGGAGGGCCTACCGGGCGGTACACCGCTACATAACCTTGCTCGACGCACCGGAACCGCTGCGGATGATATTCAAACTGTTCCGCCGCAGATAAGGATGCAGCCGAATATGGACAATACGGAAAAAAGACCGGATTTCAGTTTAATACTCTGCACCTGCGGGCGCACCGCGGAGCCGGAACGTTTTCTGCGGTCGCTGAAAGCCGCGGCGGACGGCCTGACGGTGCAACTTGTCATCGCGGACCAGAATCCGGACGACAGAATAAAAAAACTGCTGCAAGATCCGCCAGGACAGACGGATATCCGCTATCTGCATTTAGACCGCCCTGCCCTTTCCGAGGCGCGCAACGCGGCGCTGCCTTTCGCAACCGGGGAGATAATCGCCTTTCCGGATGACGACTGCGCGTACGAACCGGATACTTTAAGGGAAGTGAAAAAGTTCTTCGAACGCTATCCGGACACCGGGGTGCTGCTCGCCGCCAGGAGCGGAATGAACGCCGCCCCGGACGGTCGCAGAGAGGGTAAA
>JAZRUY010000101.1:0-6484 GCA_045598845.1 Victivallaceae bacterium | reverse complement strand
CCCGGTACGCCGGCGGCGGCCATGGACGGCCGTCCTTCCGATGCGGCGGTGAAGGCGCGTTACGCCGGACTGTCGGCTTTGGCGGCGGAGAGCCGCCGCGGGTTCGCCGCCGGGTTCACCGGCCGTGAATTACCGGTGATTTTTGAGCGCCGCGGCCCGGACGGGGTTGCGGTCGGCTGGAGCGATAACTATATTGAAATACGCACCGCCGATCCCGGTGTGCGGCTGGGGCGGATCACTCCCCGGGTGATAGGCGTGAATGCGGAATCGGCGGAATACTGAGCAGGCGTATATGTTCAAAATCGTTTTATCAGTGTAGAGAAGATTTAAGGCGGTAAAACAGAAAGGATACGGTAAAATGTCGGACGGAAAACTGGATTTCAGCAGTTATTTGAGTTCCCGCAATATTATCTGCCATACCTCAGCCGGTTCCAAACATGAGGTTATCCGCGCTCTGGCCTCGGCGCTGGCCGGCGAATCCGGTCTGGACATCGGGGTGATTCTCCGGCAGGTGGCGGAGCGCGAAGAGCGTTTCCCGACTCTGATCGCGAAAGGGGTTGCCATGCCGCATGCCCGCCTGAACGGTCTGCAGCGTCCGGTGGGGGCGATCGCCACCAGCAAGCCGGGTATCCGTTTCGGGGTGGAAGAACTCGATCCCGCTCATCTGATCGTGCTGCTTCTCACTCCCGGAGATGATCCCGCCCTGCATTTGCAGATTCTCTCCGCTTTGGCGGGCGCGTTCAAAGACGGGGTGGAAAGGCTGTGCGAGCAGGAGACTCCGCAAGATATGCTGCGCTGCCTGAAAGGCGCCGCGGAAGTCCCGGATTATCTGCGGGTGCGCGATATTATGCGCACCGGAGTCGTCACGGTAAGGGAACAGGATGATCTTAAAGCGGTTATCGGCGCTTTCGCCGCTTCCGGCGCCGATGAACTGCCGGTGCTGGACAGCGAAGGGGATCTCCGCGGAATCATTTCTCACGGCGATTTGCTGCGCCACAGTCTGCCGGAGCATCTGCTCTGGATGGAGGACCTTTCCCCGATATACCGGTTTCAGCCTTTCGCCGAAATGCTGAGCAATGCCGGGGATATCAAGGCGGGAGACGTGATGCGTGATCTGGACAAAGTCGTGCGGGTGAGCATGGATGTTCCGGCGGTGCAGCTGGCCAAATTGTTCTTGATGGAAAATGTAAATACTCTGCTGGTTGTCGATGTTACCGGTAAATTCGCCGGTATGGTTACGGTCGGCGACCTTTCCGCCAGATTGTTCTGGGAGTAAAAACGGCATTTACCCGCGAAATCGGCGGCCGGACCGCATCGTCTTCCCGGCTGCGCCCCGGAACCGCGTTCGCCGCCGGAACGGCTGCCGTCCTGTGCGTCTGCGACCCGTCGCTGCCGCCGGTCTTGAAATATGCCGCCGCGGCGGCGGTTGCCGTTTTACCGGCGCTTATGCGTTCCCGGCGCAGTCTCGGGATAGCCGCGGCCGGTATGCTGCTTATGCTGCTGCGTATCGGCATCCCCTGCCTGTTTTCTGACGCATCCGCATTGGAAACCCTGCTTCCCGGCGGCCGTCCGCGCAGTGTCTCCGCCGAGTTGCTGGTTACAGATACCCGGGTTTCCGGAGTTGCGGAACTTCCCGTTCCGTCTTTTACCCGGGCCGAACTGTTGAAAATTTCCGGTTCCGCGGTTCCGGAGCGGTTTCCCCGGAATGTGATGATTTCCTGGGGCGGCGAACACCCCTGCGGAATCGCCTGCGGCGATATTTTGATTGCCGACGGGGTGCTTTCCCCTGCATCGCCAGGATATGTTCTGTTCAACGGCGGAGTTATGCCGTCCCGCGGTTTCCGCACGGCGGACAAACTCGAGGCGGACGGATGCCGGCTGGAATTTAAACTGCGCCGGTTCCGCCGGGCCGGCGGGGCAACCGGATGGCGCCCGGTATTGTGCGGCTGGCGCGACCGGCTGCTCGGCGAGTTGCTCCGGGGAATTTCCGACCGGCGCGCCGCCGGTTTATGCGCCGCGCTGTTTTTCGGCATTTCCGGCGGAGTCGACCGGGAGTCCGGCCGGAATTTTTTTGAATCCGGCACCATTCATCTTTTTTCAGTGTCCGGCATGCATGTCGGCACTCTGGCTTTGCTGCTGCTGTTTATTTTGCGTCCGGTCCGTTCTCCGCACCGTTACCGGATCTTACTTGCACTGCTGACACTGTATGTGATTACAACCGGAGCCAATCCGCCGGCGGTGCGGGCTTTGCTTTTAATAGCGGTTACTCTTTTGGCCAAATCCGGATTACGGTGGATCCCCTGCGCCGACGCCCTTGCCGCGGCGGCGGCTTCGCTGCTGCTTTTTAATCCCGGCTGGTTCGGCGATACCGGCTTTCAGTATTCTTTCGTAATCACCGGGATACTTCTTGCCGGCTCGGCCGCCGCCGGGCGCCTGGAACGGCTCGCCGGGGAATCTTTCCGCTGCATGCCGGGGGATTTCCGCCGCGCCGCGGCCAAACGGTCCGGCATATACCGCCGTATGGTCATGCCGGCAACCGCCTGTATTATCGCATTCTGCGGCGGAGCCGGGATTTCAACCGCTTCGCGCGGCCGTTTTCTGCTCTGGTCGGTACCGGTCAATCTGATTCTGCTGGCCGCCGGGCCGCCGCTCTGGCTGCTGGCACTGGTCAAACTGACGGCCGGCCGGATACCCGCGGCCGGCAGGGTTTGCGCGGCGCTGCTGGAATATGCTTTCCGCATTCTGGTTTCCGTCACCGGTATGGCCGCGGAATTAGGGCGGTTGCCGGCGGTGCGCCCGGGGACGGTTGAAACCGTATTGTTTTATGCCGTTTTGTTCGCCGCCGCGGTTCTTTTTTTCCGATGCCGGTACCGGCTGCTGTATGCCGGGCTGCTGTTTCTATTGCTTTTTTTCCCTTTCCGGTGGTGCATCGCGCCGTATCTGCAGCCCCCGGTTATGGCAATCGGTTTCGGCGGCGGGGAACCGGTGCCGTCGCTGCTGCTTTGTCCGCCGGGCGGCGGCAATATACTGATAAACGCTCCCGGCGGCGGAATATCCTCCGCCTGGCGTGAATTTTTGCTGGACCGCGGGGTTACGTCTTTGGAGTCGGTTTACCTGACTTCCGGAAAGAAAGCGGAATACGCCGGTATCCGCGCTTTATGCGGGGATTTTCATATCGGGGAAATTATTCTGCCGCGCGGTACCGGGAAACGGCTGCTGCGCAATGCCGCCGCGGAACTGGCGGATACCGGCATTCCGGTGCGGGCCGCTTCGGAAACATCCGCTTTAATTTCCGAAAAAAACGGCTTTTCGTTTGTATATTCCGGCGGCGGGTTTAATTTTAATGACCGGAACATATCGGTTTTCACGGATGACGGCGGCTGTCATTTATCCGTTTCATCCGGAAAAATCCGCAGTTTACTGCTTCCGTACAGTAATCTGGCGGAAATAAGTTGTCGGGAATGGTGAGGTCTGCAATGCGTATCTGCCATGTGATTACGCGCATGATTGTCGGCGGCGCGCAGGAAAACACCCTGCTCAGTGTTACCGGAGGAACAGCGCGCGGACATGAGGTTACCCTGGTTACCGGCCCGTCGCCCGGGCGCGAGGGGAATTTATTGACCAAAACCGGCGGACTTCCGGATTTCGAACTGGTTGAAATGCCCGACCTGATCCGGAATATTTCCCCGTTCCGTGATCTCCGCGCCTATTATGCCCTTAAACGTTTTTTCGCTTCCCGGAAATTCGATGTGGTGCATACTCACAGTTCCAAGGCCGGTATTATCGGCCGTCTCGCCGCCCGCGCCGCCGGGGTGCCGGTGGTGGTTCATACTGTTCACGGGCAGGCCTTCAGCTCTTATGCGCGCGGTTTTAAGGACCGCTTTTACATCGCCGCCGAGCGTATCGCCGCCGCCCGGTGCGACCGTATTTTCGCAGTGGCTCAGGCGATGATCGATCAGTGCGTAGCCTACGGCATTGCCCCGCGCGGGAAATACCGCGTGGTTTACAGCGGCATGGAAACAGCGCGTTTCGCCGGTTCGGAACGCGACGCCGCTTTGCGGGAATCCCTCGGTATATCCGGGAATGTGCGCGTGATAGCCACTCTGGCGCGGCTTTTCCCGCAGAAAGGCTATGAGTATGTGATTCCGGCGGCCGCGGAGATTATGCGCCGTTTCCCTGATGTCAGGCTGCTGATTATCGGAGACGGCCCCATGTATGAGCAACTGTCGTCCGACATCGCGCGGCTGGGAATGGCCGGAAAAGTTTTTTTCGCCGGTCTGATTCCGCCGGGGGAAGTGCACCGCTATTTGTCGCAGGCGGATTTGCTTTGGCATCTGTCCCTGCGCGAGGGATTGCCGCGTTCGGTGGTGCAGGCGCTGGCATCCGGTATTCCGGCGGTAGGTTTCCGCCTGGACGGCACTCCCGAGGTGATTCTCGACGGCCGCACCGGTTATTGCGTTGAGCCGTGCGATGTCTCCGGCGTGGTGGAACGCACGGCGGAACTGCTTTCCGACCCGGCCGCGATGCGCGCGATGGGGGAAAACGGCCGCGCAATGGTGGTGGAGATGTTCGACAGCCGCCGGATGTGCGATATTCTGGAACGCGAGTATGCCGAACTGCTGAATCTGAAATCCGGCCGGGCCGGACGGTAAATTACAATCGTTTTTCTATGCAACAACAATCGGCGGGTTGCGCTCCCCGGCGCGAGGGTTGACAATTCCCGTATAGCATGATATTATTACTGCAGGATGACAACCAGTTCAGGGAAAACCGCAATGAGTGAAACCGGAATAAAAGAGATGCCGCCGCTGATGATCCTGTGCGGCGGCAAGGGAACGCGGCTTCGGGATGTGACGGAACTGCTGCCGAAACCCATGGTGCCGATCGGCGAATATCCCATCGTATGGCATATCATGCGTTATTTTTCCACTTTCGGCGTACGGCGGTTCGTGCTTTGCCTGGGGTACAAAAAGGAAGAATTCACCGATTATTTTCTGAATCTCAGGGCGAGAGCATCCGATATCACTTTGCTTCCCGGGCGCGGGGAAGTGATCCCGCACGGGGAATTCCCCGAGTCCGACTGGGAAATCACTTTGGCCGACACCGGCGCGGAAACCATGACCGGCGGAAGAATCCGCATCGCCGCCGAAAAATATATTCTGGACAAGACGGACGAATTTTTCCTCACTTACGGCGACGGGGTGGCTGATGTCGATATCGGCCGCCTGCTCGCGTTTCACCGCGGTGCCGGAAAATTGCTTACTTTGACCGCTATACATCCGGAGGGCCGGTTCGGCGAACTGGTGATAGACGGAAACCTGGTGAGCGGTTTTACGGAAAAACCCGCCCGGGTGTCCGGATATGTGAACGGCGGCTTCATGGTGATGCGGAGCGATTTCGTGCGCCGTTATCTGTGCGGCAGGGCGGATGATTATCTGGAACGGGCGCCGATGAGCGAGGCGCAGCGCGACGGTGAGCTGGCCGCTTTCCGGCACGAGGGGTTCTGGCAGTGCATGGATACGCAGCGCGAGCATGCGCTGCTCAATGATTTGTGGCGGAGCGGCAAGGCTCCCTGGCGCAAGTGGTAGCGGTTATGCCGGCCGGTGAACAGGAATTTTTCGGCGGAATTTACCGCGGGCGCCGGGTGCTGGTAACCGGTCATACCGGTTTCAAAGGCAGCTGGATGTGCCGGTGGCTGAGCGCGCTGGGCGCGCGGGTATGCGGATACGCGCTTCCGCCGGCGACGGAACCGGCGCATTTCAGTTTGCTGGATACGGAAACCGACTCGGTTTACGGGGATGTGCGCGACGCCGGCCTTTTCAGCGGTACAGTCCGGGAATTCCAACCTGAAATCGTTTTCCATCTGGCGGCCCAGCCGCTGGTGCGCCGTTCTTATGCCGAACCGGCGGAAACATTCGATGTGAATGTCAACGGAACGGCGCGGGTGCTCGATGCTTTGCGGACCGCGCCTTCGGTGCGCGCCGCGGTAGTGATCACCAGCGACAAGTGCTATGAAAACCGGGAGACATCCGCCGGCTACACCGAGGACGATCCGATGGGCGGGTACGATCCGTACAGCGCCTCCAAGGGATGCCAGGAGCTGGTGACGGCGAGTTTCCGGCGCAGTTTTTTCAATGACGGCGGTCTTTTGCTGGCCTCCGCCCGCGCCGGCAATGTGATCGGCGGCGGGGACTGGGCCGAGGACCGTTTGGTGCCGGATATCATGCGGGCGGCGGCCGCCGGGCGCCGCTGCCGTCTGCGTTCACCGTCGGCGGTGCGGCCGTGGCAGCATGTGCTCGAACCGCTGGGCGGTTATCTTGAACTCGGCCGGCGCCTGTTTAACGGGGAACGGGAATTCGCCCGCGGGTGGAATTTCGGCCCGGATGAAAATATGTGCGTTGATGTAGGCGCGGTGTCGGTGCTGGTAAAGCAGTGCTGGCCGGCCGCCCAATTCGTCTATGCGGCCGCCGCCCCGGCCTTGCAC
>JAZRUY010000100.1:0-2986 GCA_045598845.1 Victivallaceae bacterium | reverse complement strand
CAGCACAGCACAGCACAGCACAGCACAGCACAGCACAGCACAGCACAGCACAGCACAGCACAGCACAGCACAGCACAGCACAGCACAGCACAGCACAGCACAGCACAGCACAGCACAGCACAGCACAGCTGTTTGCTCATCCTTTGTTGTAAACAATTCTTTCGGCCGAAATATTCTTTCGGCTTTGTTTCCCTGTTTTGTTCAACATCAACATTGTCAGGCATAGATATGTTGTGCCTTGATGCGGTTTGGTGTCTTGCGGAGTCCGTAAGTCCGGTAACACCTTTTGCCGGAAAATCGTTAAAAATAAAATTATGGGAGAGAGTATGAACGGTTTTATCCAAAAGTGTTCACAACTGTTTCAGGAAAATCAATGGACACCGTCCGTTGATTTTCAAACTGAATTAGAAAATTATGACAACGCATCATACAACATTGCCGTTGTCGGGCGTTATCAAACCGGGAAAACCACCTTTATCAATCAGGTTTTTCTCCGGGAAAACTTTTTGGCTACCGGATGCGGAATTTGTAAAACCGCGCTGCCTGCGGTTTTGACATACGGTCAGGATAAAACTGTTGTCGCCGTTTCCCGAGACGAAGAAGGACACAGTTTGTCAATACCCGCCGATGCGTCTGACTTAGCGAAGATTTCGTCATCGGAAAATGGTGAAGAGCGGTTGAATCTGGCCAAAAAATATGAAGAAATCAAAATATCCTGGCCTTGTGAAACCCTGAAAAAATACACGGTTTATGATACTCCGGGATTGGATGATCCGGTTGAGGAGCTGTTGGATTATACAACATATAAAATTGTGCCGCGGATGGATTTGGTTTTGCTGATTGTTGAACCAAAGCAGTTGACTGATGTGGAGTTGAGTTTCTTGCGCCATAAATTGTTTAAAAGCGGTATCAAGCGGTTGATGGTGCTGATTTCCTATAACCCTGATAACCCGTTGAGTGAGAAAACGCGGGATTCCATTATCGCGGCAATCAAAAATCAATTGGCGAATATCGGCAGGGAGTATATTCCGGTGCATATGTTGACATATGATTGTTCCGTTACCGGCAATGTTTTGAATTCCGTCCCGTGCATCGCCGATTGCATTATCCGTTTTTTACATGAGAATGCCGCCGGCGGGCGTGAAGACCGGCTGGTGTATCAATGCTTGTACGAATTGCAGCGAATGCGCAATGAATTGGCCGCTAAAGTGGCGTTGGCCGGGAAAAACGAAGAAGAACTTTCCGGCATTGAAAAGGAAATAGACGGTATTTCTGAAAAATTGGACCGCCGGTTCAAATCGGTACAGGCGGCTTTTAATTCCAAGTACAGTGCTTTTGAGTCGGATTTTGAAATTGAGGTCAACCGTAAACTGCAGAGTATACAGAATGATATACTTGTTTCATTGGATTCCTACGATTCTTTCTCAAGTTTCCGTAATGCGCTTCCGGTCATAACAAAGCGGGCGAAAGATGATGTCGAAACGGCTATTGTCGATCTCGATCAATACGCTCAGGAAAAAATCCATGCCGTATTGTCGGAATTGGAAATACAGTTTGATAATTTAGGCGGTGCGCTGAATTGCCCCCGGGATTTGAACATCACCTTGGATACCGGTTGGGCGGGAAAGCTTAATCCCAAATTAGTTGTTGTTGCCGAGTTTGTCCTGTTTGGCAAATATTTTGGTCTGTTAGGAGCCGGAATAAGGCTGGTAAGCGCTTTTATCCCAGGATTGAAGAATATTTTACCGAATAATTTTCTCAAGAAGAGGGCAATCGCTTCGGTTAAAACGACTTTAGAAGAAAATATGAGGGAACTTGCCATTATGCTGAACAATGGCATTCATGACGCCTGCGGGCAATATGAGCAGGCAATTGCGGCGAAATTTGTCGATCTGCATAAATTGACTTGCGAACCGTACTATAAAACCCTGAAGGAACGCCGGAATTCCCGCTTGAGTGAAACTGAAATCGCCGCCTTGAATGATTGTATTCGGCGCGCGGATGATTTGATGCGTAACAAGAATTGAAACCCAGGGGCTGAAAATGGAAAAACCTTCTTTTTACAGTTATGCCGGTGACGGCAATAAGGCGAACGGCCGTTCGATTATATGTGATAAGGACCGTTTCCTTCATCCGAGCGACAAAAGCGCTTTGGCTGCTTTCAAGTCGCTTCCCGGGGTTAACACCATTACGAAAAAAATTATGGAGGGTGTGATAGAAAAAGCCTATATAGGCAATGCCTTCGCCACCAAAATCGAAGTGAACGACCGGCAGTATCCGCATATTTTCCGTGCTTTTTTGATTACCTGTGAAAAATTATCCGTTAAAAAAATTCCGCTCCTTTTTGTTGAGTTGAATCCTGTTCCCAATGCCTATACGTACGGCGGAGTCAAGGAACAGTTCATCACCTTGACTTCAGGATTGGTGGAAATGCTTTCCGAAGATGAATTGCAGGTTGCGATTGCGCACGAACTCGGTCATATAATTTGTGAGCATCCTCTCTACCATACGACTCTGCATTTGTTGCTGACTGCCGGCGGCGCTTTGCTCCCCGGGTTAGTCTTGGAACCGGTTATTATATCCGGATACTGCTGGGAAAGGATGTCGGAATACTCGGCCGACCGCGTTGCCGCGCTGTATGCCGGAGAGCATTTGGCTGACGTTACCTTGCTGCGTATGGGCGGAATGCCGCGGCAACTGGTGGAAAATATCGATCTGGAAACATATTTGCGGCAGGCGGATAAGTATGAGGAACGGATGAACGCTGTATCTGATTCGGCTATCATGAATCTTATGATTGCTCATCAGAATCATCCGTATTTGGTTAACCGGATCAAGGAAAATATTTCGTGGTGCAAAAGTATAACTTACCAAAATCTGCGCCGCGGCAACAAGTAAACGGGCAATTCGCCTGAAAATATAAAAAAATAAAAAGAGGAGAACCATTATGTCCCCTGAAAACTATGAAGAAAAACGCAACGAATTG
>JAZRUY010000099.1:0-14850 GCA_045598845.1 Victivallaceae bacterium | reverse complement strand
AAGACGGCATGTCCTACAAGCTGCTGGCGCAGGCGGCGGCGGTGAAAGACGACAGCACCGCGTTCATCCTGCATTGCGGCGACCTGATTCAGGGCGATTTCGACAGTGCGGAGAATACCGCCAGAGCGACATCGGACGCGCTGAGCACCATCAGTTCCCGCTGCGGCGGGCTGCCGGTTTATATGTGCTGCGACAACCATGATTCCTCGCGCTGGCCGGTATTCCCGGACGGCATCGAATACGAACCGGGAAAAAAGTGCCACCCGGATCTGGCGGAACGCGAAGTCAATGAACAGGCTTTTCTGGAAACTATCCGCAATTACGCCAAAAACAATCTGCAGTACGAACGGCTGGAAGCGCCGTATCTGATGACAAAGCTGTACAATAAGGACCTCTACATATTCGTCCGCGGCGTACCGGCCGGCATCAAATACCTGGCGGAAGAACTGAAAAAATATCCGAAAGACAGCGTGAGACACACTTTCGTGCTGGTGCACCTCGCCCCGATGCTGGGTAAAAATTACGGAAAATCCAAGCCGTGGCAGACCGACAGTTTCGCCGGTTGCGAGCAGGAACTCCGCGATGAAGTGATGGCGGAACTGGCGGCGCGCGAAGCGGTGGTGTTCACCGGACACAAGCATTTCTGGGAAAGAATCGATGGTAAATTCGCGCAGGGGACCATTCATCAGCTGATGACCAATGCGAACAATGTGTCGTACGTGGGCAAGTGGGATCCGTGCGACAGCGCGGCGGATTTTGAAGCGCATGCCGCGGCGGAAGGCAAAGGCTCGACCCTGGATGCCGGCGGGGCGGAAGTAACCGAATACCATGTATGGAGCGACCGCGGATTCGCCAAAATCTTTATCGATGACGACGGAGTCTGGGCGGAGATGTATTCCAGCAACCAGAACAAGATGATCGGTAAAATCCGGCTCAAGTGATCCGGAAGCAGCAATTCAAAAAACCGCGCTCCTAGCGCGGTTTTTTTATGTCCGGATTTGCTTTTAACGCGTTGGCCGGTATAATTTATACTGGATTGATTGAAAATATACCGGGGAGAATTTGATTATGCGCAATAAAATCACGCCGGCACTGCTGGCCGCCGGATTGGCGGCGGTCTGTTGTCTGCCGTTGCCGGCAGCTGAAACAGACGGGGACGGCACCCCGAATACCGGGGGCGATGTCGATTATTCCGTGCTGGTTTTTTCCGACACGCATTTCGACCGTCAGGAATACGACCGGGGAACAACCTTGCCGGAGTATTGGAAAAGCGAGAGTCACCGCAATTATAAAATGTGGAACCGTAAAAACGGTCTCTCGTACCGGCTGCTGGATATCGCCGCCAAAACAGCGGATGAAAAAACGGCGTTTATCCTGCATTGCGGAGATTTGATACAGGGGGATTTCGACAGCCCGGAAAATACCCGGAAGGCAACACTCGACGCCTTGAGCACCATCAGCGGGAAATGCGGTAATCTGCCGATTTATATGTGCTTCGACAATCACGATTCTTCCCGTTATCCGACTTTTCCGGAAGATTTATCCGGCCTGCACCCCAACCGCAACGACCGGGCTGAACATGAAAAAGCGTTTCTGAAAGTGATGAAAGAATATCAGAAAAAATATCTGAAATACGAACGGCTGGAAGATCCGCTGTTCATGACCAAGGTTTTCAGGAGAGATTTATATATTTTCACCCGGGGAACTCCGGCCGGAATGAAATATCTGGATGAAGAACTGAGAAAGTACCCGAAAGAAAACGTGCGGCATACCTTCGTGCTGGTGCATCTGGCACCGATACTGGGCAAGAACTACGGCGACACCAAACCGTGGCAGACCGACTGCTTTCAAGGAACTTCCGCCGATATGAAAAAAGCCATTCTGGATAATCTGGCCGGGCGCGAAGCCGTGGTACTGACCGGGCACAAGCATTATTTTGAGCGCATAGATGCCAAATTTCCGCAAGGAACCATTCATCAGCTGATGACCAACTCGGTGTTTGCTCACTACGACTGGCCATCCTGCCGTACGGCGGCGGATTTTGACGCCAGTGCAAAAAAAGAAGGAAAAAATTCCCGGCTGGACAGCGCCGGAGCGGAAATCACCAAGTATCATTTGTCCAGTAACCGCGGATTCACGAAACTGCTGATTTCCGACCAAGGCGTTACCGCATTGTGTTACAGTTGCGAGAACGGCGGGAAAATATTCGGAATATTCAAAATGAAATAAAAAATCCAGGGATAATTCAGATACAAATCATGGCGGAGAAAAAAACAACGGCGATAATCATCGGAGCGGGGCCGGCCGGATTGACCGCGGCTTATACGCTGCTGAAAGAAAGCGGAATTCATCCGGTTATTCTAGAAGCCGACAATACAGTGGGAGGAATTTCCAGAACCGTGGAGTATCACGGCAACCGGATAGATATAGGCGGCCACCGTTTTTTTTCCAAGAGCGACCGGGTAACCGAGTTCTGGCAGCGGATAATGCCGCTGCAGGGTAAGCCGGCAATAGACGATATTCTGCTCGAACGGGAGAAAAAACTCCCGGCTGACGGTCCGGATCCGGAAAAAACCGACCGGGTGGCGCTGCTCAGACGGCGGGTGTCGCGGATATTCTACCTGCGCAAGTTCTTTGACTATCCTCTTTCCGTCAAACCGGCGACTTTTATCAATATGGGACCGGGAAGGACGCTGAAAGCCGGGATGGGATATCTTGCCGCCATGCTGCGCAAAAGACCGGAAAAAAGCCTGAAAGACTTCATGATCAACCGTTTCGGAGAGCCGCTTTACCGGATGTTCTTTGAAAAATACACAGAAAAAGTCTGGGGGAGGAATCCGGAATCAATCGATGCGTCGTGGGGAGCGCAGCGCATCCGGGGATTATCGCTCGGCAAGGCGCTGCTGAACGTATTCGGCAGAATTTTGAAGCCTGGCAGTAAAAAAGTGGAAACTTCGCTGATAGATGAATTCATCTACCCCAAAAAAGGCCCGGGACAACTGTGGGAATACGTGGCGGAAGATATCGTGAAAGCCGGCGGTGAAATAATTCTAAATGCGGAAGTGATAAAAATGAATTTGAACAACGGTGTAATAGATTCCGTGACCGCAAGGGTGAACGGGGAAGAACGAATATTCCGCGGCGAATGGGTGCTTTCGTCTATGCCGGTAAAGGATTTGGCGGAAGCGGTAGGTGCGGAACAGATGCCGGAAGATATATACCGCGCGGCGGCGGATTTGCCGTACCGTGATTTCATCACCGCCGGCTTGCTGGTGGACAAGCTGAAACTGAAAAACCGGACCGGTATCAAAACCGTGAACGACATAGTTCCCGACTGCTGGATATACATTCAGGAAGACGAAGTCAAAATCGGAAGACTGCAGATTTTCAACAACTGGTCGCCGTACATGGTTGCCGATTTGCGTCATACGGTATGGCTGGGGCTGGAGTACTTCTGCAACGAAAATGACGAAATGTGGAATATGAGTGATGAAGAATTCATAAAAACGGCGACTGATGAGCTGGTGAAAACGGATATTATCGCTCCCGGAGCGGTACTCGATGCCGTACGGATAAAAATCAAAAAAGCCTATCCGGCTTATTTCGGCAGTTATGCGGAATTCGGCAAAATCAGGAACTGGCTGGATTCCGTCGGCAATCTGTACTGCATCGGCCGCAACGGTCAGCATCGTTACAACAATATGGACCACTCCATGCTTTCCGCATTTGAAGCAGTGCGTCTGATATGCGGGAATATTTCAGACAAGAGCAGCCTGTGGGCGGTGAACAGCGAAGAGGAATACCACGAGGAAAAACAGCGGGCGTAAGCCGCAACGCTCAACGGCTGAGCCGGACAACCGCCTGCCGCACCAGTTCCTCGGCGGAAACGCTGTCCGAAGGGATTTCCGCCAGCAAAGCGCGCATTACGCAGTCGACCGCGTCGTGTTTGAATCCGAGATTTTCCAGGGCCAGAACAGCATCGGAAACCGCTTGTCCGCCGGGCGGCGACTGCGTACCGGAGCCGCCGGAATATGTATCAAGTTTACCGCGCAATTCCACTATCATCCTTTCGGCGGTACGTTTTCCGATACCTGGAATACGGGAGAGCAATTTCGCATCTCCGCCGTTTACCGCGGAACAGAAACTTGAAACCGGAAGAGTGGAAAGCACGCTGAGCGCAAGTTTTCCGCCGATGCCGGAAACCCCGAGCAAAAGACGGAACAGGCTGCGCTCCGCGGCGGTAAAAAAACCGAACAGGGTGACGGCGTCTTCGCGCACCTGAGTGTGAACAAATAAAACCGCCTCGTCGCCCGGACGCGGAAGTTTTTCAAAGGTGGAAACCGGTATCAGCAGATCGTACCCGACTCCGCCGACGTCAAGCACACAGGCGTCGTGCTCCGCCTCGAGCAGAATTCCGCGCAATCTGGCTATCATTTCGCCACCCGGATGTCCAAAGATATATCCGCGGATTTCACCGAATGAGTCAAAGCGCCGGAGGAAACGAAATCCACTCCGATGCCACCGATCCGCGGAAGCCGTTCCAGAGTGATGCCGCCGGAGGCTTCCAGCCTGGCGCGCCCCGCATTGATTTTCACCGCTTCCGCCATCATTTCATCGGTCATATTATCGAGCAATATATATTCGGCGCCGGATTCCACCGCTTCCCGGAATTCATCCAGATTATCCGTTTCGACCTCGATCTCCAAATCCGGCCATGCCTGACGGGCGCGGCGGACTGAGCGGGCAATACCGCCCGGGCCTTCCAACGCCGCCATTTCCCGGTGATTATCCTTGATCATAATCCTGTCATAAAGCCCGATGCGGTGATTAACGGCTCCGCCTACCGCAACCGCGTATTTTTCCAAATTACGGTATCCCGGAGTGGTTTTACGGGTATCAAGCACCACGGTGGAAGTACCGGCCAAAGCGGCAGCATAGCGGTGTGAAACCGTGGCGATTCCGCAAAGACGCTGCAGAAAATTCAGCGCGGTACGCTCGGCGGTAAGGATGCTTTGCGCCGATCCGCTTACCGCGGCGAACACCTCGCCGCGGGAGCAGATGCCGCCGTCGCTTTTTATTGTCATAAATTCAACCGCCGGGTCCAGACGGCGGAATACCCTCTCGGCTACCGCCAGCCCGGCGATAACCATATCATCAGTCTTACATATGAAATCAGCCGTCGCCCGCGCATCGGCCGGAACAACAGCGGAAGTCGTCGTATCTCCGGCAGCGCCGAGGTCCTCGTCAAGCGCAAGACCGATAAGCACATCTACCCGGTCAAAATCTACGGGTGGAACGGAATCCATAATCAAAACCTCCTTAAAAAATCGCCGGAATATATGAAAAGTGTTTCAAATCAAGGATTTCACACCGGTATAATATACAGCAGGACAATCACATCAGCAATAAACGGCGCAGGTCAGATTTCAAAAAAATCCTCAATGGAAGTGACGGTACGGCACGGGGATCCGTCTTCGGGTACATAGACAAGGTCTTCTATACGCACCCCGCCCCATTCCGGATAGTACACCCCCGGCTCGACGGTTACGACTTCGCCGCCGCGCAACGGTATTTTCCCGCGGGGGGAAAGGCGCGGCGCTTCATGAATATCCAGACCGACGCCGTGCCCCAGGGAATGGATGAACCCGTAATTGCCGCGACGGGTATCCGCACCGGTGTGAAAACCGCAGTCGTCAAGAACCCCGGCGGCGCAGTTGTGGATATCGGCAGGAACCGCTCCGGCGCGGATAAGTTTTTTGCTCTCGTCACGGGCAAGTTTTACCGCATTCCAGGCGCGGCGGACGACATCGGGAGCAGTTCCCCGCACCACCGTACGGGTAAGATCCCCCCAGTATCCGGTAATGCCGGAACGCGGAAATATATCCATAACCACCGGAGTTCCTGCATACAGCGGACCGCTCCCCTGATTGTGCGGCTGCGCGGACTGCGCGCCGCCGGCGCAAATGGTACCGCAGGGAATCATGCCGTAACGCAGCATTACACCGTCTATTTCGCCGCGCAGGATTTCGCTGGTGAGGATTTCACCGCGCCAGCGCAGTACTCCGGAAGAATCCGCCTCGCTGCCTCGCAGAACCTCCACCGCGCGCCGGCAACCGGCTTCACCGGCCCGTTGGGATGCGGTAATCATATTCAGCTCATCGTTTCGCTTGAACTCACGCCCGGGACAGATATGCGTTGACGGAATGATTTTCATCCCGGCGGAACGCAACTCATCGGCAAGACCGAGCGGAAAATCGGCCGGAACGGAAAAACAATCCGTACCCAGTTTTCCGGCAAGCGCGGCTACCTGCCGGGAAATTCCAGCCGCGCAACCGCATAATTCCGTATCCAGCCAGACTTCAACTCCGGAATGCGCCTGCGATTCGGCACGGGAAAATTCCAGTTTGGAAACCACGATAATCCGGCGGCCGGAAAACTCGCAGAAAATAATGTCATCCGGCGGATTAAACCCGCAAAGATAACGCAAATCGGACGACTTGTCGCCGGATGCGACCACAAGGAGCGCATTGTCTATCATACTTGTATCCCCTCCGCTTAATACTGCGGCGATTTGAAAAAGCATGCCGCGAACACTATATTTATGAGGACAGAATATACCATCCGGAGCCCGCGCGAACAATAGCGCGATGCGGATTTTGGCTGAATTGACAAAGGAAATAAAATCTATGGAAACAATGCTGAAATATCTGATACCGGCCTTGGCGGCATATCTGCTAGGCTCGATTCCGTTCGGATTCATCATCGGGAAAATTCACGGCAAAGATATACGCAAAGAGGGCAGCGGGAATATAGGTTCCACCAATGTCACACGGGTAATAAGCCCTGCGGCCGGAAAGATCTGTTTCGCGCTCGATTTTCTTAAGGGAGCGATACCGCCTCTGGTCATGTCGCGTCTGTATCCGGAAATCAGCCTGCCGGCACTGGCGACCGGTGTGGCGGCCGTACTCGGACATGTTTTTCCGGTTTATCTTAAATTCAAGGGCGGCAAGGGAGTCGCCACCGCGGCGGGAGCGGTATTCGCACTGGTGCCGTTGCCGCTGCTTATCAGTCTGGTCATCTGGACCGCAACTTTCATGATTTGCCGCTATGTGTCGCTGGCCAGTATCGTCGCCACGGTGTCGGTGCTGATAATGTCGGGGATCTGTTACTGCATGAAATGGCAGAATCCGTGGCTGAAAGTGGACGCTCCGGCATTGGTATGCATCGTACTGCTTTCGGCATTGGCGATATTCCGTCACCGCTCCAATATCAAACGGCTGATGGACGGCACGGAAAACAGGTTTGACAAGCGCAAGTGAGGCGCGGGTGAAGAGATGAAAATCACGGTTCTCAGTGACGGCGGCTGGGGCACCGCGTTGGCGGTGAACCTGTTGAGCAACGGGAATCAGGTTACCTTATGGGGGGCTTTCCCTGATTATCTGGATGAGATGCGGAAAACCCGCAAGAACCGCAAATTTCTGCCGGGAGTATCCCTGCCCGAAGATTTAAAATTCGAACCGGACATGAAAGCCGCGGCATCCGGAGCCGGAATTATCGTGCTGGCCGCCCCGACCCAGTATCTGCGCGGAGTATTGAACCGGCTGGACGGAATTCTGGACCGTGAGCATCAACTGCTGGTCAATGTAGCCAAAGGTATCGAAATCAACACCTGGATGTGCATCCGGGAAATGTGCCGCGATGTGCTGGGGAAAGATATCCGCTACACGGCGTTATCCGGCCCCAGCCATGCCGAAGAGGTATCCCGCGGAGTACCGACCGCGGTGGTGGCGGCGTCACATAACCTGACCGATGCCGAATTAGTACAGAAAGTATTTATGAACAGCCGGTTCCGGGTTTACAGTTCCGATGATCCGGTGGGAGTCGAACTGGGCGGCGCGCTGAAAAATGTAATGGCAGTGGGAGCCGGAATCATCGACGGCATGAAACTGGGCGACAACCCCAAAGCGGCGATGATGACCCGCGCCGTTTCCGAAATGGGACGGCTTGGTAAGCAGTACGGAGGGAAGCCGGAAACCTTTTCCGGGCTGTCCGGCATCGGCGATCTGATCGTGACCTGCTGCAGCGGACACAGCCGGAACCGCCATGTGGGCGAAGAACTCGGCAAAGGCCGGCTGCTGAACGATATTCTGAAAGAAATGGGGATGGTGGTGGCGGAGGGGGTTTATACCGCCAAGGGAGCGAAAGTACTGGCGGAACGCGCCGGAATCGACACCCCGATCATCAATGAAATTTACGCTGTACTGTACGAAAACCGGCCGGTGCCGGAATCTTTGAGCAACCTGATGGGCAGAAGCGCAAAAAGCGAACGCTGATATCCGGGACAAATAAGGACGGTACCAAAATAATCCCCGGATTACAGTCCGGGATTTTTATTTTTTACGGAAAGTTCCGCCTGTCCATTCTTTTTCGGTAAAGCGGTCGATTTCGTCAAATCCGAGAGCGGTAAAGCAATTTCCGACCCCGTCGAATTCACCGCTGAGAATCCCCGCCAGCACCAGAAAGCCTCCAGGGCGCACCCAGGAAGCGATATTGACACTGAACGCTTTCAGAAGATGACCGAGAATATTGGCGCAGACCAGATCGTATTTCTCCGGTCGGCCGGGATAATCGGCGGCATCGCCGACCTGCGGAATCACCGTTGAGATGCCGTTGGACGCCAGATTTTCCGCAGCCACACCAACGGCATCCGGGTCAAAATCGAAACACTCGACGGGAGAATAACCGCGCAGGGAGGCGGCGATGCTCAATATTCCGGAACCGCATCCGGCATCGAGAAAAGATTTCAGTTCCGGACGTTCAATCCGCATGCGGTCCAGTACTTTCAGGCAATAGGAAGTGGTGGCATGCTGCCCCGTGCCGAAACTCATCCCGGGATCCAGCCGTACCACCGCCTGCCCCGGACGCGGACGGAATTCCAGCCAGCTCGGCTGAATCGCCAGGGTATCGGAGATTTCAATGACATGGAAATACTTTTTCCAGACATTAGCCCAGTCCTCCCTGGCCAGTTCGAAACATTCGATTTCACCTATTTCAGCACCGTAGGAACGCCACTCATCCAAACATCCGGTCACAGTACGGTACGCGGCATCGCGTAATTCAGGGGATGAAGTGTAAACCGTGTGAAACATCCTGCGGTTTTCACGGTCCTCCCAGCAGGAATAATCCAGTTCCAGCGCGGCAAGCAATTCCGCCAGCAGATTGAAATCATCCGAATCATCGGCGATACGGATGCAATAAAGCATATCATCCATAAAAACCCCGCTTCAAACCGTTAGAGTCAGTAATCCGAGGTTTATAATAACACTGCGCCGGAGCAAATACAAAAAAAAGCACCGGCTATGTTGAAAAGCAATGACGCGATGCTAAATTATCACACAAATATCCATTACAGTCGATTCGGGGAAAAACGTGCGGATAATCGCGGGAACAGCCAGAAATCTGGAACTTGAAGTTCCGGAGGGAATGGAAGTGCGGCCGACTTCCGGACGGGCGAGAAAAGCGCTCTTCGATTCGCTGGGCGGAATATGGACCGGCGCAACGGTGCTGGACTTATGCTCCGGCTCAGGAGCAATGGCGCTGGAAGCGGCCAGCCGCGGTGCGGCGAAATGCGTTATGGTGGAACTGAATTCCGCACATGCCGAAGTCATCCGGAGAAATGCGGACCGGGTAGCACGCACAGGAGCGGCGGCGGAAATTGAAATATTCAATGCCGATGCGACACGAACCGGAATTTACAGCAGCGCATTCGGCGGAAGAGGTCCGGACATCATCATGGCCGATCCGCCGTATGCATCCAGTGCGGAAATTTTCAGGACACTGATGAACGACAAAGGTTTCACAGACTGGTGCGGCGGAACCCTGCTCTGCTGGGAAATACCGGATGATCCGGGCAGTGCCGGAGAATTTCTCGCCGCCGGCAATATCAGAAACCGTAAATTGAAAAATCTGGGCGGAACTCTTTTTCTGCTCGGCAATACGGAAGGACCGGGGAAATGAACACAAGCGGGGATATGCGCAAATTCCGCTCCGGCAAATGGACATGGACGGCGGCGGAAGAACTGGGAGAGCATCCGGAGAACCTGCTGGCCGGCAGTGAGGAAATCAAGGTAAGCCAGATACGCCGGGTGGTAAAACACAACGGATATGTTTTAAAACTGGATATGAGAAGCGGCAGACGGGCTACCGCGGAATGGAAATGCTTTGAACTGTTGAGAAGACACGGGATACCGGCGGTGGAGCCGCTGGGCTGCGGGGAAAGCCCGCTGGGAAGCTGCCTGATAACCAGGGAATTCCAAGGGGGGGAAGACGCCTCCCGATACTACTACCGCACCTTCGTGCGGGAAGGCAGAAAAGATGAAATTTTTCTGCACGGATTCACCTCATTTGTGCGCAAAATGCTGGATTCGGATTTATTCCACCCGGATTTCCATTACGGGAATATGATGTACAATGCGGCGGACGGAAAATTCGTGCTGGTGGATCCGCTGGGTGTCCGCGAGGCAGGATGGGCGGACCGGATGTTCAGAATGTACCGGATGCGCCGGATAGTGCTGGAATTGCGGCAGGAATTGAATGAAAGGGAAATGCTGAACCTGATCGGAGAATGCGGCATCGAAAATGCTGAGGATTTTTGGAACAGGGCTCTGGACAAAGAAGCGGATTCTCTGTGGGACGAATGGCCGAAAAGACACCGGCAGATACTGGCCGGATATCCGAAATTCACCAGGATGATAGACGGGGTGCTGCATGTGATAAATCCGTTGCGGGAAATGGAAGATATCATCGACTATCAGGCAATAAAAGGGAATGAAATCGAACTGGAAGGAATGTTTCTGGCCCATTTCTTTCTGCAGCTGGCGCACATACCGCACCGGAAAGCGGGCGGCTTCGACCGGACGAACCGGCTGATTTATCTGGAACAGGTTCCGACGAGGGCGGTGCCGTGTCCGCCGGGGGAATTGGGCAGACGGCTGGAAGTGCTGGGCTACCAGTCCGAACCGACGGACTGGATGGATGAAGGCAACGGCAGAATTAAATTTTACAATCTGAAAAATTTCGCGGATTTTCTACAGGACGAAAACGAGGATTAAGCGCGATGCTGGCTAAAACCATATCGGCGGCGGTGACGGGAATCGACGCGCACCCGGTGGAAATAGAAGTAAAAACCACAGGAAGCGCTCCGAGCAGTCCCGGTGACTGCGGCAATATCGCCATTGTCGGCTTACCGGATACGGCGGTAAAGGAAAGCCGCGACCGGGTCAAGTCCGCCATTACCAGCAACGGATTCGCGCCGCCGCGCGGATTCACGGTTATAAATCTGGCCCCGGCGGATCTGAAAAAAGAAGGCGCCGCATTCGATCTGGGAATAGCGCTGGGAATGCTGGCGGCGGCAGGAGCGCTGGATGCGGATAAACTCAGCGGATACGCTGTTGCCGGAGAACTGGCGCTGGACGGAACGGTGCGACCGGTAAAGGGCGCTCTCCCGATAGCCGATACTTTGGCTGATTCAGGAGCGGTGCGGTATGGTCTGATCGTGCCGGCCGCCAATGCGAAAGAGGCGGCGCTGGCCGCCGGCGGAAGGATGCCGGTATTTCCGGTGCATACGCTGGCGGACACGGTGAATGCCATCAACGCGGATGCACTGATACAGGAAACGGTTGAACCGGAGGATACGGCGGCGATAAAAAGCGGGGAAATACCGGATTTCGCCGAAGTCAAAGGACAAACCGCAGCCAAACGCGCGGCGGAAATCGCCGCCGCCGGAGGACACAATCTGATCATGTGCGGACCTCCGGGAACCGGAAAATCCATGATAGCAATGCGGCTGGCGGGAATTCTTCCTCCCATGAATCTGAAAGAAACTCTGGAAACATCGCGCATTCACAGCGTGCTGGGAATGCTGAGCGACGGGAAACCGCTGCTTAACCACAGGCCATTCAGAGCGCCGCACCACACCATAAGCGATATAGGGCTGATCGGCGGCGGGAGGGAACCGCGGCCAGGGGAAATCAGCCTTGCGCACAACGGAGTACTGTTCCTCGACGAATTACCTGAATTCAAGCGCAATGTGCTGGAGGTACTGCGGCAGCCGCTGGAAAACGGCAGAATAACCGTCAGCCGGGCATCCGGCAGCTGCACTTTTCCGGCCCGGTTCATATTGTGCGCGGCGATGAATCCCTGCCCGTGCGGCAGAGGGGAATATGAACTGGGATGCACATGCAAGCCGGATGAAAAACGGCGCTACCGGCGCAAAATATCAGGGCCTCTGCTTGACCGGATCGATCTGTACGCGCAAGTACCGCAATTAAGCCAGGAAGAGCTGCTGGCTGCTCCGAAAGGGGAAAGCAGTGCGGACATCAGGACGCGGGTATGCAAGGCCAGGGAAATTCAGAACCGAAGGTTCGCGGATACAGGAAAATACTGCAATGCGCAAATGACTCCGTCGGATATTGAAAAAAACTGTGTTTTGTCCGGCAGGTCGAAACTGCTGCTGCGCGGCGCCATAGAGCGTTTCAAACTTTCTCCGCGCGCGTACGACCGGATATTAAAAGTGGCCAGAACCATAGCGGATCTGGCCGGAGCGGAACAAATCGCAGAAAATCATATATTCGAGGCCATCAGTTTCCGCCGCAACGAATTCATCCCGGAAAACTGATTTCACCGCTATTCCGCCGGGAAGTTATCTGCCGCCGAAAACAGCGGTGCCGATACGCACCAGGGTAGAGCCGTGACGCACCGCCGTGCGGAAGTCTCCGCTCATTCCCATGGAAAGCAAGGACAACGGCAATCCGGTGGAACGGCGGCAACGCTCGGCACACAGCACCAGCCGTTCAAATAAAGCGGCGAGAAATAATTCGGACGCGGCAGCCGGAGCCATAGTCATAAAACCGGAAAATTTCAGATTTGAGCAGGACGCGGCCCGCGCGGCAAGCCGTTCCGCATCATCAGGGGGAAGCCCGGTCTTACTGCTCTCTCCGGAAATATTGACTTCAAGCAAAATTTCCGGACATACGCCGATTTCTCCGGAAATACGGTCAATGCGCTCCAAAAGGGAGAGAGAATCAACGGAATGAATAACCGCCGCCGTTTCCAGAACCCGGCGCACTTTATTACTTTGAAGCCTGCCGACAAAATGCCAGCGGATATCCGACGGCAGACACCCGGCCTTGGCACGCATCTCCTCTGCCCGGTTCTCGCCGAAATCACGTACTCCGGCATCATAAAGTTCACGAATCAAGGCCGGCGGAAAGGTCTTGCTTACCGGCAAAACGAATACCGATGCAGGTTCCCGGCCGGATGAGACGGCCGCGGCGGCGACTTCGGCCACCACCGACCGGTAATTTTCCAGCACACTCATTTTCCGCCGGAATATTTCAGGTTGTGTTCAGGCGGACGGGAGGTGATTTTAGTGCCCGGAGGAAGACTTTCGGTAAGCCATACATTGCCTCCGATAATGGAATTATCGCCGATGGTAATGTCGCCGAGCACTGACGCACCGGAATAGATAATGACATTGTTTCCGATAGTGGGGTGGCGCTTGTTTCCCTTTATCAGCAATCCGCAGGCGTCTTTCGGAAAACTCACCGCTCCGAGAGTCACCCCCTGATAAATCCGGACATTGTCGCCGATTACGGCGGTTTCTCCGATAACTACCCCGGTGCCGTGATCGATGAAGAATCCGCGGCCGATCGTCGCCCCCGGATGGATATCTATACCGGTACGGCTATGGGCGTATTCCGTCATCATCCGCGGAATCAGCGGTATGCCGGAAAGCCAAAGCACATGCGCAATCCGCTGAATGGCGATAGCCTGAAGCGCCGGATAGCAGAGTACTACCTCGTCGGTACCGGTGGCGGCGGGATCGCCGGTATAACCGGCCCGCACATCATCTTTGAGTACATTGCGCAGATCCGGCAGTGACCGGAAAAGGGTATCCAGCGCATCCTCCGCGGAAATTGAACCGCTGCCCTTACCACGGCAACGCAAAGCCGAACCGATCAGGCCGGACAACGTTTCTCCGACCTGCCCCAGCAAGACCGCGGTATCGGAAATAAAATCAGAAGATTTTCTCACCATCTCGCCGCTGAACCCTGGAAAAAGTATTTCCAGCAAAGACTCGGTGCAGTATATCACGGAACGGCGGTCTGGCAAAGCGGCTCCGTCGCGGAAATTAACCGCCATCCCGTCGCCGCAAGTACCGTAAAGAGTTTCCGCCAGCCGGGATAAATCAGTTTTCATGATCACTACTCCACATTCTGAATTTGTTCACGGAGTTTTTCCGCCTCGCTTTTAAAAGCCACTACCAGAGGGGAAATTTCACAAGTTCCGGTCTTGTTGCCCAAGGTGGTTATTTCGCGGGAAATTTCCTGCATGAGAAAATCAAGGCTGCGTCCGACCGGTTCGGTGGAAGAGGCAAAAATCTCATATTGCGAGAAATGACTGTGCAGACGGGTTATCTCTTCGGTCACATCCGCTTTATCGGCATAGAAAAGCACTTCTTTAAGAAAACGCTCGTCATTTAAATCCACCGGCAGACCGGCACCGGCGAGCTTGCCGGCAAGTTTCTGTTTCAAATCCGCGGGAATCCCGGCCGCATAGGGTTCAATACGCTCCAGCAAACCGCGCAATACCGCGACACGGCGGGACAAATCATTCCGCAGGGTTTCCCCTTCGCGGCGGCGCATGGCATTGAAATCATTCAACGCGGCGGTTACAGCCGCGGCGCCGGCGGAAACAAGACCGGACTCATCCGCATCGGAAGACGCGCAGGAAACCACCCCGGGGATATTCATCAACTGTTCAACATTAACATCACCACCGATACCGGAA
>JAZRUY010000098.1:0-1640 GCA_045598845.1 Victivallaceae bacterium | reverse complement strand
TGCAGCCGGCGGAAACGGTCAGCACATTGTCTTTAACCGTAACGGTGAAATCCTCCTTAGGCACTCCGGGAGTCATCAGCTCGATGGAATAGCCGTCCTCTTTTTCCTGCACCGAAACTCCGCGGCACACGGTGCGGCAATGCCACGGCGCACGCATCATACGGTCGCATTCGCGGAAGAACGGATCTTCTCCGCGGAAGAATCCCGGCCAGGCCATTGCAGGTACGGCAACCGCCGCGGCCAGCAGCGCTCCGCCTGTGATTTTGGTGAAACTGTTCATGATTATTACTCCTTTCCCGCGGATCGGTTATCCGCGACAAATATTTTCAGTCCTTAACAAAAACGGAATATAACCCGTTCTTTTTCAAATGCAACCGCACAACGGCGGCCGGCATCAGAATTCCGCGGCGGGAATACCCATTTTTTCACGCAGACAGTTCAGACTTTTGTCATACTGCCGCCGGTCTATCGCCCCGGTGGAGAGAAAAGTATCGAGCAAATCCCGCTGCCGGCGGTACAGCGCCAGTTTCGCGTTTCCGGCCGAACCGGGGTTTTCCGTGCCGCCGTCCGCATCCATAATTGTTTCTCTCCGCCCCCTGTCCCGCGGTTGAATTTCCGCCCGCGCCGGTTTATTTTCAATTACAAGAGATAAATATAACGGCGGTGCCACGGATTTCAAAATAAAATGTGTTCAATTTGCGGCATACTCAACAGCGCCGACGCCGAAGCGGCGGCGCGGACAGCGGAACAGATGAACGCCGCCCAGATTCACCGCGGACCGGACGGAGGCGGCGTCTGGCGCTGCCCGGACGCTCCGGCGGTGCTGGGGCACCGCCGGCTTTCAGTTATCGACACCAGCGAAGACGGCGCCCAGCCGATGTTCAACGAAGACGGATCCGTCGCGACGGTATTCAACGGAGAGATATACAATTACCGGGAACTGCGGGAGAAACTGACCGCCCGGGGGCACCGGTTCAAGAGCGGCGCCGACACCGAGGTGATACCGCACCTTTACGAGGAATACGGCAACGGGTTCATATCCAGGCTGGACGGGATGTTCGCCATCGCCGTATATGACCGGCGGAAGCGTCAGCTGCTGCTGGCGCGCGACCGGGTCGGCAAAAAACCGCTGCGCTACTTCAGCCGCAACGGCATTTTCGCTTTCGCCAGCACCCTGACGGCGCTGCGCCTGCACCCCGATGCTCCGGCTGAAATCGATCACGCCGCGCTGGCGGCTTATTTTTCCCGTCTCTACCTGCCGTCGCCGCACACCGCCTGGAACGGCATCCGCGAACTGCCGCCCGCCCATATTCTGATATACGACCAGGAGTCCGGAGAAACAGAACTGAACCGCTACTGGACACCGGATTTTTCGCACAAACGCGATATAAGTTTCACGGACGCCGCCGCTGAACTGCGCCGTCTGACTGAAAAAGCGGTGGAGCGGAGGCTGGTCGCCGACGTGCCGGCCGGCACCTGGCTTTCAGGCGGGCTGGATTCCTTCATCGTTACCGCCGAAGTATGCCGGCAGCGGCGAATCCGCGGCGAACAATGCGATGCCTACACCATCGCGTTTCCCGACCGCAGATATGATGAAAGCGCCGCCGCGGAAGCCTCGGCGGCGGAAATCTCGCGGCTCT
>JAZRUY010000097.1:0-16146 GCA_045598845.1 Victivallaceae bacterium | reverse complement strand
CGCAAGGGATTTGTTATCGATGACAGTTCCCGCGAACGCACGATAAAATCCGACCGCGGCACCATGGATTTTGTCGCCGGCCTGTATGAATTCCACGGTCAGGTCGAGGTGTTCAGCGATGAGGACAACCTCAAGTGCGATGATATGTACCTGTATTCCGAGGCGGTGAACCCGGCGGATGCCGCCGGAGCGGAGGAAACCGCCTCCGCTGTTCCCGCCGCGGCCGATATAGACGCCGATCCGTTCGCTTCCGGAGATCTTGACGCCGATCCGTTCGCCGCCGGTGCCGGCGCTCCGGCGGAAAAGGAAAAGCATGATGTCCCAACCCGCATTGCGCTCGGCGAAGACCGCGAACTCACCCGCATTCTCTGCATCGGCAATGTGCTGTTCGCCCACCGCACCGCCGAGGGCAAGATTCAGCGCGCCGGCGGCGACCGCGCCAACTATGTGGTGTCCGACCGTATCGTCACGCTGACCAACGACAACGGCACCCAGCCCTGGATGAGCGACTCCAGCGGCCGTCTCTGCGGCGACAAGGTTGTCATCCATGTCGAGAGCGAGCGGATGGAGGCGATCGGCAATACCCACATCGTCGCTGGAAAGAAGAAATAGAACCGCCGCGAGATATAAAAACCGCCCAAATTGGGCGGTTTTTATTTTGACCGCGGTTTAGAAACGCACTTCGCCGATGTCGCGTATTCCGTACAGCGCCATCGCCAGCCGGTCCAGTCCCACGGCGCAGCCGGAAGAAAACGGCAGCCCGCGGTCCAGCGCCGCGTAAAAGTTTTCCGGCTCCGGATATTCATGCATGCCGCGCGCTTTCCTTATCTCCGCTGCCCGCCGGAACCGTTCTTTCTGGATTTCCGCATCGGTGAGTTCCCCGAACGCGTTGCCAAGTTCAAGGCCGCCGATATACAGTTCCCAGCGCTCCGCCACCCGCGGGTTTTCCGGCGACAGCCGGGAAAGCGCCGCCTGCGCGGCCGGATAGTCGCACAGAAAAGTCACTTTATGTCTGCCAAGTTCCGGCTCTATTCCGGTCACCAGCAGTTCATCGAAATTTCCGGCCGCATCGGCCTGAAACGCGTCCGCGCCGGCATATTTGCGGAATGCCTCCTCCACGGTGATGAATTCGTGCTGTCCGAAATCGAATTTTTCTCCGTTCAGCACCGTTTTGGTGCCGCCGAGCAGTTTCTCCGCGCATTCCGCTACCATGGCGGCGGTGAATTCCGCCAGTTCCCGGTATCCTGTGCCGGCGGAATAATATTCCAGCATGGTGAATTCGGTGCGGTGCCGGCGTCCGTTTTCCTCCGCCCGGAAGCACGGTCCGATTTCGTAAATGCGTTCCGCTCCCAGCGAGAGCAGGTTTTTCAGCGCCAGTTCCGGGCTGGTGCGCAGAAATCCGTCTTCCGCGCGGATCGCCTCGATGTTCTCCTCCGGGGCGTTGGCGGCGATCCGGGTGTCGGTTACCGCCTCTATGTATCCGTGCCGTTCAAAAAAACTTCTCACTGCGCGGCGCAGATCGGAGCACCGCCGCAGATTTTCCAGATTTGTATTCATTTTTATCCGTCCCGTGGGTTGATTTTCCGTAGATCCGCAGGAAAACACAAAATACACCGGACGCATCCGGTTTGCAATGCCGGCGGACCGGATTGTCCGTTTCGCCGCCGCGGTGTATATTATCCGCCGGCAAAAAATGCCGCCGCTATGCGGAAAAACTGCCGCGGCGGACAATTCCGGGCAAAACATTCGGAGGCTGGTTATGCACTGGTTAACGCTCACTTTTCTGGCTTGGTCCGGCTGGGGACTCACCGATATTTTTCTTAAATTAAGCGATGCGCGCCGGCCGTTCCGCAACGCACTGCGGATCTCCGCGCTGATGGGGCTGGCCGGACTGCTGCTTTTCTCCGTTTCCGGCGGTTTCAGCCGCGCCGGTCTTCCTGAGCTGCTCCGCGAAAACATCATCTATATCGCCATATCGGCGGTCAGCGCGGTCTGCATTCTGGTCAGCAACATCGGGCTGCGCTTCCTCGATATGTCGGTGATGTCGCCGATCGAGAATTCCTCCGGTGTGATACCGCCGCTGGTGCTGGGCGGATTCTATCTGATGCACGGCGACTGGCATAAAGTCGCGGATCTGCATCCGGCGGTCTATGCCGGCACCGCGCTGATTCTGACCGGCATGGTGTTGCTGGGGTATGCGGAAAGCCGGGCGGAACGCGGAGCGGACAACGGCCGTACCCTGCGCGTCGGCGCGCTGGCGGTTCTGCTGCCGCTGGCGTTCTGTATTGCCGACGCCGTGGATACCGTTGTCTGCGGCATCGTGCTCGACCGCGATTTATCCGAAGACATCGGGGTGGGCGACCTCTGTATTATTTACGGGCTGGTGAACGCGGTGTTCGGGGCGGTATGCTGGGCGGCGCTTTCCGCGCTGGAGCGCCGGATATACCATCCGTTCCGCGGGGGGGAGGGCTGGCCGCTGCTGGGCGCCTTCTCCGAGTGCGGTTCCTATGCCGCCTTTCTGTTCGCCATGGAACTGGAACCGCTTCTGGTCCCCCAGATCATCAGTTCCTACTGCATTCTCAGCATCGTGCTGTCGCACTGGCTGCTGCGCGAACGGCTCACCCGTCTGCAGTACATCAGTCTGCCGCCGGTGATTGCCGGGATCGCGCTGCTGGCGGTTTACGGCGACTGAAAGCCTTTATTTCACCGCGTTGATATATCTCGCCAGTTCCCAGGCCGAACGCACTTCCGGCCACCGGTCTTTTTTATCGCGTTTCACGGCGATTCCGGCGCGGTACGCCGCCAGCGCGGCGAATGCGTCCGCTATATCGCCGCGTCCTTTATGCGATATCCGGCGGCCGGCCGCCGCTCCGATTCCGCCGCCCAGCGCCCTTGCAACGGCCTGCGGCGGAGTGTTGGGCGCCACTTCCAGTATGCCGGCGCCGTCCGCTCCGCAGATGAAATTGGCGCGCGAACTTGTGGAAAACTGATTGATGCCGCGGATGCGGCAGCTCTTCACCCCCAGCAGTTCCAGTTCTCCGAGCAGATTGAAGGATTCCCTGATTATCCGCTCCGTCTCCCTTTTCCATGCCGGGCTGAAACTGCCGCTGTCAAGCTGCGCCAGCAGACTGTTCGCCTCGGCGATCCGCTGTGCGGCTTTTTTCCGCATATTCTCCGCCTCGCGGCTCGCCCGGCGGGCCGGCTTCCCGGCCGCGGGCTTCACCGCCGGCCGCCGTTCCGGCTTCGCCGCGGTTTTCTTCTTCTGCTCATCCGCCGGCCGGGCAGGAATCCGGCTGACTTCCGGAACATCGGTAACCGCCGGTTCCGGCTGCGGTGTTTTCATCGTTTTCTTTTTTTCCGGCGCTTTCACCCCGGCCGGCTCCGCCTGCGCCGCCGCGTGAATATCAGCGTCTCCGGTGCGTTCCGGCGGCGCGGCGCAGTCTTTGCCAGAGGATATCAGTTCGATATCGGCGCCGTCATCCGGTTCTTCCGCCGGCGCGTACAGTCTTATTCCGGCATACCCGGCGGCGGCCGCCGCCAGCGCCGCCGCCAGCCATACGTTCAGCGGTCCGTTCCGGCGTTTTCTTTTTTCCTCCGTCGGCGGGATTTTGGTTGTTTCAGCGGTGAAGAAACTGATTATTTCCGCCAGCGATTCGGGCGGTTCCCCCGGTTGCGCCGTCATCATTCTGCCGATGAAATCCGCCGTCCGCAGATCCGTTTCCGGCCGCGCTTTCCACAGCGGCGGCGGCTCCCCGGCTCCGTCCCAGTCCGGATTCAGCATCCGGTACAGCGCGCCGCCGATATTCCGGATAAGTTCCGTTTCCTGCATCCGCTCCGCTCCCGGCGCTGCGGACGGCAGTATTTTCACTTCTCCGTCTCCGCCGGTCACGAAATCCTCCGGGGCAACGCGCGTTTCCGGCAGCAGCACCGTCAGTTGTTCCGCCGCTTCCGCATATTTTCTGCCGGCGGCGCATACTGCGGACACACTGTGTTTTTTTTCCGCCGGGGCGGCGCCGTAATCCCGGTACACCGCATACGGTATGCCGCCGTATTCCGCGGTATAGAGCAGTTCAGGCAATGCCGTGGATTTTATTTTCGCCGCCATGCTGTTCCAGTTAATGAAATCCCTCCGCAGGCGGTTATCCGCCGCCGTTTCCGGCGCCGGCAGCCGCAGCAGTACCCGGCGCGGTTCGGCATCGCGCTCCGCCCGGTACCAGCGCGCGTAGCCGCCGCCGGTCACGGTTTCCCCGTTGCGGAAACCGGGCGGCAGGCGCATTGTCTGTCTGTTTTTATCCACTGCTTTAACGGGTCTTTCTCCGGGTCTGATCAAGTTCAAATCACCGGTGCGGTAATTTAGCATTGCAACCGTTTCCGCGCAATAGCCGTCCGCATCCGGATATCCGCCGCCTTTCCCGTATTTTACCGGTTGCGGTCTGTATAAAACCGTCCCGGTTGTGCCGCCCGGTTGCGCCGTTCTGTCATTGCTTCCCGTTTTTTCCTGGCTGAAAAAAGTTGGCACGCGGTTTGCTAATAACAAAACCGTAAGCGCCGTGGCAACGGCGGATAAAACAAAAATCAACAATATTAAGGAGATGGAAAAATGATGATGCTGGAAAGAAAATTCGGGCTTAACCCCTGGGCGCCCGTCGGAACCGCCGATGAAATCGACAATCTGCTGCGCTCGATGCTGGACTGGCTGGGCGGAGCGCGTCCGGCGGAATGCGGTTTCGGCGGCGCGGATTTGGAAAACGGCGAAAAGGAAGTGAAGATCACCGTTCCGGTGCCCGGATGCGATGCATCCCGCACTCAGGTCGAAATCACCGGCGACCGGGTAACGGTCCGCGCCAAGAGCGAACCGTCCGGACCGGCCGCGGATGTTCAGCGGGTTTTGCGCCGCGAGCGCCGCGGATTCGATTTGAACGAATCCTTCACCCTGCCGGTCAGTGTGGACGGCGCCCGGGCCAAGGCGGAATGCCGCGACGGAGTACTGTATATCACCGTGCCGCGTCTGCCGGAGCGGTCCGCCGATGTCTGCCGGATAGAAGTCCGGTAAAAAAACAATGAAACAGAAAGGAGTTTAAAAATGAAGAACGAACTTTGCAAAAATCAAACCGGTGATAATGATATGCTGATACTTACTCCCGCGGCGGATATCTGCGAAACGGAAAACGGTATCGTAATGCAGTTGGTGATTCCCGGCGCGCGCAAGGAGGACATCTCGCTGGAAATCAGCGCCGGCATCCTGAAACTGAGCGCCGTCAGCGCTCTGAAACGCAACGGGAAAACCGTCAGTTACAAGCGTGAATTCCAGTTGCCCGATGATCTCGACTCCGCGGCGGTCACCGCTGAAAATTCCGACGGCGTGCTGACTCTGAACATTCCGAAATCGGAACGGGCCCGGGTTCATAAAATCACCGTGGCGTAAAAACGGACTTTCCGTTACCGGCGCGAAAAACCGCGCCGGTTTTTTTATCGCCTCTATCGTTTAACTTTTATCTGATACTTGCAAAACAAACGGATGTGCGGCTCAGAATTTTGTAACACTCAACAGGGGCGCCGTCACTACAGACCGTGACTTTTCGGTTTCAAAAACAATTTTGAGCCGAAAAGTCATCTCGCCCTAGCCGTTTTCGCAACTGGTTGCGAAAACAAGGCGACGGCGGACGGGTGTTAACGACACACAACTCTATTACTTACAGAACAATCAAGTTTTTACCGGGATAAAACTCCGTTACTTTCAAAATATCGGTACAGATGATTTTTTTGTCCGCATCATTTTATCAAATCATCCAGAAACAAATGGGTGCAATTTTCCGGACATTATCTTCACTTATCCTTTAAATACAAACTTTCTATGATATTGAAGATAACTCTCCCGTTGCTCATCTAATGGCAACAATTGGATAAATTGTCCTTCCTTGATTTTGCATTGTATTTGATTATTTGGAGAAATCCAATTTGAAACCATCATGCATTTATTACTGTCAAAGGATATAAATCCTTGATCGAATAATTTGTCATACAATGGAGAGAGCATAAATCCGTTCTTATGATCAAAAGCTTCTTGTTCTGTTGATACAGCATAAGGTTTAATATGGCTTGCAATAAGTAATCGTTCGTCAGAAATTCTCGTTATTGGACAACATGGACACTCCGACAGCAAATCATCTCTGTATTTTTTCTGTTTCGCGGCATCTCGGCTGACTGACGAATTATTTTTGATGATTTGCTGAATTTTTTTGTTTTCTTCAGAAACTTCATTGAGTTTGTTTTTACCATAACTGAATACTTGCTGAATAGATTTGTTCTTTGCTATGGCATCAAAATCAACAAATAATTTCCAATAAAACATAGGTTTGCCTTTTCGCATTAATCTCATTATTGCAATATAGCTAATAAAGGGGAGGGAAAGTTTGCGAAACAAGTTATATCCATTGTCTCTTGAATTAAAATACCCACGGGAACCTATAATTTGATCTTGGGATTCTACCGTAAACTCAATTATTTTAGGCAGGTTAGATATTTCACGGATTCGATCTTCCCATAACCGCGGCATTTGCTCCTTCTTTGCATAGTTTTGAGAAGGGTGCATATATTCATTTTTTGTAGCATTCATATAGTTAATTAAATCGCTCTTTAAAAAAAAGCAATCTATTATTTTATTCCCTAAAGTAAACGAATATAATTCAGTTTTGGAACCATAGTAAAATTTAGCTTCTCCATTGCCGGTACCGAGTTTGTTTGCCCCTAATACGTTGCAATCCGGTACCGTTAATACTCGTGAAACGGCTTGAATATCATATTCTTGATTATCAATTAGCATAGTTTATTTCTCTACAAATAAATCAGGCATAACTTTTTGTATAGACTTCAATATGGAGACCAAAACATCTACAACAATAGCATTACCGGCTTGCTGATACATGGAAGTATCCGATACAACTATTTTGAAAGTATCGCTGAATCCCATTAACCGTAAGCATTCTCTAGGGGCCAGTTTTCTTATACGCCCGTCCCTGGTAATGTAATTATCAATACCTGCTCTATGCATTTTGTGCATAGAGGTTAAAAGGGGTCTGGCAATAGGTAAGTCGGTTTTTGGTCTTGAATAAAATGTTTTTGTCCCTGATGCCAATACGTACTGGCGAACTTTTTCGGAGAGATAATATTTCTCCATTTCCGGCATTCCTAATTCTTTTGCAGTTTTTTCATCTACAAAGACAAAATCACCATGCCAATTAAATTGTTGATTCTTTTTTTGACATAATTGTACAGTTCCGTTAACTTGAGTGTAACGTTTAGTTAAGTTCTTTTGATCCAATACAAACTTAACCCCTTTTTCCGGGAGATAATATTTTCCTGGAACAACATCCAACAGAAAATCCTGCATCGTAAGCGTCAACTTGATTGGTCGAGGAAATTCAAAATTGCTTTTTAGATTTAGGTCTTTTCTAAATCCAACCACGAACAGACGTTCTCTATTTTGTGGTATTCCGTAATCTTTCGCATTCAGTACTTTGGCAGACCAAGTGTAGCCTAAGTCTGAAAAAACTTTTGACATTGTTTTCCAAGTACGTCCATTGTCATTGCTTAAAACAGCTCTCACATTTTCATATATAAAGCATTTCGGTTTAATTTCAGAAATTAAGCGGGCATACTCGTAAAATAAAGTTCCTCTCGTATCAGACAATCCCATTTGTTTCCCAACCAAACTGAAAGATTGACACGGGCTTCCTCCAACAAATAAATCTACCTTGTCTTGATAATGCTTGCCGTCAAGAAAAGACACATTCCAGTGAAACTTTTCATTATCAACCCAATAATTGGCCATATAAGATTGTCGAACTTTATTTCTCGGTAATAATGGATCATATAATTCATCAACCAATTGTTTACGTTTATTGCTGTCTGTTTCTTGTTCCCATTTTGTACGAAATTTGTAAAACTCTACAGCCTCAAACAACATTTGAAGTCTGTCCTTTAATTCGTGCTCAGGACGTTTACTGGTTGCCGGAGCTCCATCAAGTAAATGTTGAATATAATCATGCTGGTTACGTATAATTTCTGCGGCATCTTGTTGACTTGTTGTTAATGGCTTTATTTTTTTCACATAATCTGATAATTGTTTGAAAAATTCAATGCATTGGCTCCATTCTGTGACTTTGAGGTGAAAAGGAGTAAGATCTCCATTGTCGCAAGCAAAAATAATTTCATGATTGAGGTGCATACGTAATAACGCTTGTTCAATTGCTCCGATACCACTGAAGACAGTGCCTAATTTTATCGTTGGATAATTTCAATCAGAAAACCGTGTTCTTATTCTTGCACAGTTTTATGCCGGTGAAAAAACAATGAAAATATTAGCGGTTCCCTGTAACAGAAAAAATCTTGAACAAATTAAAGCAATGCGGCAATATCATCTGCCGCTAAGCTGTAAAAATAATATCGGATCGAATAAATCGTTCGACTATATAGTTTTTATCCCGCCAGGCAGTGATAATATTGAAGCCTTTTCAATAGAATTTGATACGCAATCTCCAACCGGAGTTTCGAACCATGAAATTATTTGTAAATTAACGGATTATGTATATCCGGAAACGATATTGTCGGATCTGTCCGCGGAAATATGCGTACAGTCATATCGCTACACCGGACGAATAAATATAAATGACTTGGACAAATTGCCGGACGCCGCAGGAAGAACCGTCATTAATGCGATCAAACGGTTGAGTAAATATATTGCATCTGGTCAAGAACTTTATTGCGCGGATCCGATGTGGCAAGGCTTCTTTGATTTCGGGGGAAATAACAGTCCCGATGAAACAAAAAAAGGAACGATTTTTTTAATCATTCCTGCTGCTCATTGCGTTGCGGTTTACCCGTTTCACTGATTACAGGTGCAATATAGCGCATTCCGACTTGCTTTTCAACATAGGCCTTCTTACGGGAATAAGCGTCAGCGACAGTGAAGATATTATTTCATCAGACAACCGGAGTTACTTATGATAATAAGTTCTTAATTCTCAAGGATATTGAAATTTTGTTTTCGCTTCGGATGCGTCGTCGCCGCGCTTGCAAATCCGCGCCGCCGCGCTATTGTAAACCGGCGACTTGCCGTTAACCGTTGATAATTTATTGCAGGGGATACACCGCCATGCCAGATTTGAAAAAATTCGCTTCCGACCGCGCGCTGCTGCTCGATTTCGCCGCCGCCCATACCGAATGTATGTTCAACGAACCCGGCGGGCTGCTCCGCCGCCCGTACCTTGATCCGGCAGGCTGCTATTCCGGCTCGCTCTGGGACTGGGATTCTTTCTGGGCATCGTCCGCGCTGTTCGGCATTGCGGATATCAAGGGCGACACCGCCGCCGCGAAGCGCGTCATGACCTATGCCGAAGGCTCGCTGCTGAGTTTCTTCGATGCCCAGGGCTCCGACGGCGCGGTGCCGATCATGCTTCAGAAGGAGCATCCGGACTTTTTCGAATGCCTGCGCCCGGGGCAGAATATCGGCAAGCCGGTCCACGGCATGTTCGCGGAAATGCTGCACCTGCGCGGCGCTCTCGGTCCCGCCACCCGAGCCGCGCTGATTTCCGGTTTGCGCCGGCTGGCGGAATGCCGCATCGCCCGCTCGCAGTCGCGCCCGACCGGACTGTTCGTCTGGAATAACGACACCGCCATCGGGGTGGACGACAATCCCGCCGCCTGGGCGCGTCCGGACAATTCCTGCGCCGACATCTACCTCAACAGTCTTGTCTATGCCGACTGGGCCGCCTCCGCCCGTTTCTGCGCCGCCTCCGGCGATACGGAGTCGTCGCAGTGGTTCGGGGGCAGGGCGGAGGCGCTCCGCGCCGCCGTCCGCAAATACTGTTTCGACAAGCGCGACGGCAGTTACTATTCCGTCGATGTTCAGTGCGTCCGCAAGCAGCCGGTTTACAACGGTCTGACCCTCAATGAAAATCTGGAGCCGTTCTGGGCGGTACTGCCGCTCAAAGTCGCCTCCTGGACGGTTTTTCTTCCGATGTGGGCCGGTATCGCCTCGCCTGAGGAGGCGGAGCGCATGGTGCTTGAAAATCTGCTTGCCCCCGGTCTCTACCGCACTCCGTGGGGGGTCCGCTCTCTCGCCGCCACCGAGCCGATGTATTCGCCGGAAGTTTCGCGCGGTAATCCGTCTAACTGGCTGGGACCGGTTTGGATCATTACCCAGTACATGGTCTGGAAAGGGCTGCGCCGTTACGGCTACTCCTCGCTGGCGGACGCGCTGGCCTGCGACACCGTCGCGCTGCTTGCCGACGACATCCGCTCCTGCGGCGCCATGCACGAATATTACAGCCCGGAAACCGGCCGGGGAATCTGCGGCGAAGGCTTTGTCAACTGGAACTTGCTCGCCTGCCTGATGACCGCCGGAGAATGAGGCGCTTTATCTTGTAAAAGCCGGCTCCGGGTGCGATATTAAGTGCGGCGGTCCGGTAGCTCAGTGGATAGAGTAGCTGCCTTCTAAGCAGTTGGTCGCGGGTTCAATCCCCGCCCGGACTACCAATTTTTCACCTCAAATCCCGTTGAACGGGATTTTTCCTTTTCTATGTGCTTTTTGGTGATTTTCGGTGATTGTGAAACAGAAATCGTGGCTATAATCGTGGCTATACTGTGAAAAAACGGGGTTCGGCGGTCGGTTATGGCTGGTTTCGCTTTGGTTTACATTTGGTTCGCCTTTGGTTTCGCTTTGGTTTACGGCTGGCGGATGAAATGCCCGGCATTGAAGATTTTTATCGTAACTGTATTTTTTTTCCTGTGCCTGTGTCCGGGGGGCGGCGCGAATCCCGGATTTTATGCGAAAACCCGTGTTTTTTGTTGTTATGTGAAATTTATCGCTGAATTCCGGAATATATATTTATAAAAGGTTCCCGTATGGATATCGGAATTGAAAAAACTTATTTTCTCGCGGTTTATGAAAATGAAAACGGCGGTTTCAACGGAGATTTTGCGGATTTCGACTGTGTCGTTGATGAAGGAAATTCTCTTGATGAACTTTTAGGTAATGCGGAGGAACTGCTCGGGTTCACTGTCAGGTGCATGGCGGATGATTCTGTCCCTGTTCCGGAGGCATCGGATATGGTATGTTTTCTCGGCAAACTTGATAAAGAACCGTTTTGCGTTGTTTCCGTGCCTGTATGCTTCCGGCGGTAAAGTGAAAATAATTTAAGAATCAGTATTCAGTTTACCGGCAAACAACGGTTATGTTGACCTTAAGGAATATTTCGATGCTTCCATAGAGGTTGAACGAAGTGGTTTTAAGAAAAAAATAATTATCGACAAATAATTTTTCAAATAAAATTTGTTGTAAGTTATATTATAAATATTAGATAGAATATTGCAGTTGTCAAAAAAATGGAGGTGCCATGAGTATATTCAAATATTACGATTACATGAAATCATATAATCCTGTTTGCGAGGATATTGGAGAAATAAAGACTATAAATCGGAACTCTATAATTTCTGCCGATATTCTCGCTGATGGTATCCGTTTTACTTGTCGGAGCAGGTATGAGTTTGTTAATGATTTTGGAATACTGGCTGTCTTCCCGTACAGTAACATACCCGTATATAACTTACCTGAAGGTATTAAGCACGGTGATCGTGTCGAAGTTATTGCTGAGAGTTTCTATTCACATAATGATCGTGATTTTTATAATAGTATCTGCATTGATCCGAGGGTTCTGTATATCTACCACCGCAACTATATGCTTGGGTTCGACCCTACTCAGAAAATGATTGACAAGTGGAGACACGACATCCCGGACCGTGAAACCGCTCTGAAATGGCTTAATGACCATGGCAAAATTACCGATTGTATTCCTTTCTCTTGGTCTTTGAAAAAACGATGAATTTTGAGGTGGATAATCATGTGGGTTTTTGCAAAGATGGATTTTTCAGTGCGGTTCAGCACAGAGATGAGCCGGACAGTGTAATGATAAGAGCAAGATTCAGCGGAGACCTTGAACGGCTCTGCGAAAGAATTGGAGTTGACCGCTCCTGCATATCCGTAACCCCGGATGCGGATTATGCTTACAGGATAACCGTTCCCAAGACTGTATGGGCTAATGCCGTAAAAGATATTGCCGACGATATTGACTATGACAACTTCAAGAACAGCGTTCACGAGGGAGGAATGAGCCCCCGGGATAAAGCCTATATGGATTGCTGGTACGCCATGGTGTGCGGGCAAATGAAACAATAAAATATCGTTATAAATCCGGTTGCGTTGCTTTCCGCCGCCGTTTATTTTAGGTAAGATTCAAATTCAGTGAATCCGACATGGATTTTTGCGATGAATACTTTTATTCTCAATGTTTTTGCCGCGGCCGGCATGGCGGTGATGATCTGCGCCTGTCTGCTGCTGTCCGAGAACCGGAGCAAAGTCAGCTGGCCTCTGGTGGTCAAAGGCACGCTGCTTCAGATTGTTCTCGCTTTCATAATGCTTAAAACCGCTTCCGGTCAGGCCGTGTTCGGCTGGATTGACCGCGCGGTCATGAAAGTGCTGGACTGCGCTTCCGCCGGCGCGGAATTCGTATTCTCTCCGGCGCTGACCGACTCCGGTGTCGCGGGCAGGATTTTCGGGCCCGATTCATCGTTCATATTCGCGTTTCAGGCGCTTCCGGTCATTATCTTCCTTTCCGCTCTCACCGCATTGCTTTATCACTGGGGCGTGATGCAGAAAATAGTCGGCGCAATGGCTCTGGTGATGCGGAAAACCCTGGGGATTTCCGGCGCCGAGGCCTGCAATACCGCCGCCAATGTCTTTCTGGGGCAGACCGAGGCTCCGCTTACGGTAACCCCTTATCTGGCGAAGATGACCCGCTCTGAACTGTTTCTGGTGATGACCGGCGGCATGGCCACGATTTCCGGCGGCACGCTGGCCGCTTACGTTGCTATGCTCAGTGATTACGTTCCCGGCATCGCCGGTCACATGGTCGCCGCCTCCATCATGTCCGCCCCCGCCGCCGTTGTTTTCGCCAAGATCATCTGTCCCGAAACCGGGGTTCCCGAAACTCTCGGCATCATCCCGCGCTCCGCTGTTTCAACCGACGCCAATTCCGTTGACGCCTGCTCCCGCGGCTGTACCGACGGGCTGCGCATGGCGCTCAATGTGGCGGCGATGCTGATCGGTTTCATTTCGCTGCTCGCCCTGGTCAATCTGCTCTGGGGCGCGCTTGCCCGCGTTTTTGGCTGGACGGCCTGCGATTCTGTTCAGGAGCTGCTGGGCTGGATTTTCTATCCGTTCGCGGCTCTGCTCGGCGTGCCGTGGACCGAGACCCGCTTCGCCGGTACCCTGCTGGGCGAAAAGACCGTCCTGAATGAATTCGTCGCCTATCTGCATTTCGCCGGCGGTTTGACCGAGTCCGGCTGTGAAATGTCGCTCCGCACCCGGGTGATCATAAGTTACGCGCTCTGCGGTTTCGCCAATATCAGCTCCATCGGCATTCAGATCGCCGGCATCGGCAGTCTGGCGCCGGGCCGCCGCGGCGAACTTTCCGGAATGGCTTTCAAGGCGATGGTCGCCGGCACCTTCGCCTCCTTTTCCACCGCGGTCATCGCCGGCATGATGATGTGAGCGTGTTTTTTCCTGGAATAGCCGGCGCGGTTATGTTTAACGGACAAAGGTTGCGTGTCATCCGCAAATCCTTTGTTTTTTCCGCCGGACGGATATTTATAAATTTTTCAGATAGCGTTTCAGCAGGAATGCGCAGAAATACGGGAATGTTGTAATCGTCTCGGTTTTTCCGATATTGGCATGAGCGAATTTGATTCCGTGCTTAATGTCCGGGTAATGAGCGGAGGCGATCAGATTGCGCAGCGATTTGGAAACGGTATTGCCTGCTTTGACTTCCACCGGCAGCAGCTCTTCCGCGGTCCGGACAAAGAAATCCTTTTCAAGGGAGCCGTCTTCCCGCCGGTAATAATAAAGATCATAACCGGATTTTGAAAGCGCTTCTCCTATGAAATTTTCATAAAGCGCTCCTTTATAAATTCCGAGATTCTTGTTTCGGCGAAGGTCATCTCCCGCCTCTTCATCCAGCATGGCGATCAGGAGTCCCGTGTCGGCGACATACAGTTTGTATCTGGATTCATCGTAATTTCCGGTCAACGGAAGTTCCGGAAAGTTCAGGCAATGGCAGATGGAAATGATTCCGGCATCCAGCAGCCATTCAACACAGCCGAAATACTCCCGGCTTCTTGCCCCCTTTGCCACCTTTGAAAGTTGAAATTTCTTGTTTTCCTTCGCCAGCTGAGGCGCAATATGGTCGAATACCGCCATGATGCGGGTTTGTTCAATCCCGTCGGCATATTTCCGGATATCCCCGCGATAATCCAGAAGAAGTTGTTTCTGGATGGCCTGTGTGCGTTCAAAAGTTTTGCTTTTGACAAATTCTTTGAGTACGGCCGGCATTCCGCCCAGCAGGATATAGTCCGTAAAAAGCGAGAAATACTTTGTCATTTCCGCACTGGAAAAAGGTTTTAGCGACCGCATATGCTGAAGCATGTCATCGGCAATGTCATCCGGATATCCCGTCGCCCAGAGGAACTCTTCAAAGTCGAAAGAGCGCATATCATAATCTGTTTTGTATCCAACGCTGTGTGACTCGACTTTTTGATAGTGAATTCCCAGCAGCGATCCGCTGCAGATCACATCGAAACGGTTATCCTGCTTGAAGAACTTGAGCGAGGTTGCGATATCCGGAAAGGCTTGTATTTCATCGAAGAAAATCAGCGTTTTTCCGGGAACAAACCGGAAATCCGGATTGATGCGGGAAATCAGCCTGATTACGCTTTCGGCCTTGTATCCGTCCTCAAGGATGGACTGATATTGCGGTTCTTCGACAAAATTAAGTTCAACGATATGCTGATAAAAAGAGAAGGCAAAGTGCCGGATTGCTTCGGTTTTGCCAACCTGCCGCGCCCCGCGGATAATCAGGGGAAGACGGTTGGTGTCTGAATGCCATTTTTGCAGGAAATCATCGATTTTGCGTTTGAAATACATCCGGTGTGCCTCCCGGCATTTTTATTTCTAAGGAATAATATAACATAACCAAGCCATGTTTTGAACTTGAAATCACAAAATTCTTACTTTTTTATTGTATATTATCACAAAATTCTGTATTTTCAACCGGGTTTTATCACGGAATTCTTGTTTTTTGCTGTGTTTTATCACGAAATTATGTTTTTCTTTGATAATGCGGGGAAGGGCGGCGGGGCGCAGAATGTCCCACCGCGGTCATCGCCAGCATGATGATGTGATTCCGTCCGCCGCTTATTCGTCCTGCTTCCATGGATAATAGTGATCGACTTTTCCGTCCGACCACAGGCGGTGCCGCAGGTCTCCCGGATGGCGGCGCGGCGCGTCCTCCAGTATTACAAAGCGTCCGCCGTCCGGCGGCGGCTTTGTTCCTGCTTGCTCCAGTCTTGCGTACTCCCGCTTGTATTCATTCATGCACACCACCCGGTTCACCGTTTCCTTCGGTGCGCACAGGCACGGCATCGACAGGAGCGTCATGACGGTGAATACGGCCGCGGCGAGCGGATAATCATACCGCCTGCGCTGTCCGCGTGTCATAAGCAGCATGCCGGTCAGCCCGATCAGCAGCGGGATCAGCGGGGCGCAGCCCGTCCACCCCGAACCGCGGTCCGTATAAGCGAGTATCTCTTCCCAGCGGAAAAATACCGGGTCGGGGATTTTTCCGTACATTCCCTGCCACAGGCGGTGGTAAGTGATGTGCAGACGGCGGAGTGCCAGCAGCGCCAGTTCCGCTCCGCATCCTGCGAGCAGACAGGCATAGCCGGCGCACCGGTTGAATCTGCCGGATTTTTTTCGGGCTTGCTCCGTTTCCGTCATTCTTCCGCTTCCCGCTCCTTTGTGCGGATATGTCCCGGCTCTGTTTATCCGGCTACCGGTGTAACCCGGTAGATCTCGCAGTCGAACGGCTCGATGACCGGGATGAAGTTTTCCCGGAAAATCCCCGTTGTTTCCCCGGTGAAGACGTTTTTGAATTTCAGATCGTACCCGGAATCGGCGGAAAAACCGATGTTGTCGAACATCAGGCAGATGCCGGCGGCTTTGTCCGTGAAGTTGAAGCAGCCGATCGCCAGATC
>JAZRUY010000096.1:0-5793 GCA_045598845.1 Victivallaceae bacterium | reverse complement strand
TTGCGCACATCTGTGCGAAAAAAGACTATGGCGGGATGAGTTTTCGGTCCGAAATTGATTTCGGAACCGAAAAGTCACGGTCAGTCGTGACGGTAGTCTTAGGGAATATTACAGATTAAATTCCGCGCTCCCCGTTTGTTTGGGGAAGTAAGAGAATTTTGTCAAAATACAAAAACAAGTAATAAAGTTTTGCGACGGTAACATCACGGTCAGGATATGCCGTTTTTTGTTACTTCACGATTATCCGGCGGTATTCGTGCCGGGTGCGGCAGTAATGCCCGGACGCCGGATTGAAGACATAGAGACTGCTGTGCAGCGCGCCGTCGGGAGAGGTGTTTTCAACCACCAGGGCGGCGTAGCCGTTGACCGGAGCGGCGAGCCACAGGCGGCCGGTTATGCCGTCGCTGAGCGGTTCCCCGCCGGCGCCGGTCAGATGCCACACCGGATTGACGGGATCGGGATTTTCCACCGTTACCCCGGCCTCCGCGCCGCCCAGACCCACGGTAACCGGAGCGCCGGAAAGATCGACGCCGGTTATTTTGGCCGGTATCACCGAGCCGGCGCCGGGGCAGACGACCTCAACGGACGGAATCCTGGCCGGGGCGGGAGCGGATGACGGGGAGGAGAGCGCCGGAGCGCCGGGCGAATTGTAAGCCGCCGCCGGGGCGACCGCAGGCGGCGCGGCATAAACCGCCGGGGCGTAAACTGCCGGAGTGTAAACCGCCGGGGCGAAAAACGGCCGGCACCAGCCGCCGTATCCCGGACCGTACCACCCGCAGCCCCATCCGCCGTACCATCCGCCGTAATACCGGGCAGGAGCCGGAACCGCGGCGCACAGAACGAGAAACAGAACGCAATGCCGTATTTTCATAAGCCGTCCTCCAGAAACAAGCGATCCGCAACACCGGGTAATATAGCGCACAGATATTAGCAAAAACAAGGAGAAGTCAGAATTTTTTATTTTTCAGAAAATCAAGCACGGGGAGCAGGGTGCGGCACGGCCGGACGAGCCCGGCGTGACCGCAGTCGACGGTTATGCGGCTGAACGGCCAGCCGTCCGGCAGAGCGGTGGCGGAGAAAGAAACTTTGCAGTCGAACCGTCCGGCGATGACACCGGTGGGAGGAATATAGGGCGGCAACCGGAAATCCGGAGCACCCGGCAACATTCCCAGCAGCGACGGGCTGAGCACCGGAACTCCGAGAACCGCCCAGCCGGAACCGCGGTTCGGCGTGCCGAGCATAACCACCGCGGCGATGCGGCGGCACTCGCTTTCAGTCATTTCCGCCATCGCCGCGCGCAGAATCAGACCGCCCATGCTGTGGACGACGAAAGAAGTGCCGGGGCGGGGCAGGCCGCGGGAGCGCAGTCCGGCGAGAAAGCGCGCCGCAATATCCGGAATCCGGTGAAACCAGTGGCTGTAACCGCAATTCAAAACCCGGTATCCGGCAGCGGATATGCCGCCGGCCAGCCGGAGCATATACCGGGAGCGCACGCCCCAGCCGTGGATTATCACCACATCATCGGCGCCGCCCCCGCCTCCGGAAATTCCGCGAAAATCAATTGCCACCGCCGTGCGCTCCCTGTTTTGAAACCGCCGCATGATATGGCGGTTTTTACTTGCAAAATGCTGGGCAGCGGTTAATTTATCCGGGTGTACTCATTTATACCAATCCGAGGGGGCGGTTTTTTATGAAATTCATCAATGACGAGATCAAAAACGGGCTGGGCGGGTCATCCTGCATCCGCCGGATGTTCGAGGCCGGAATCGAAATGAAGAAAAAGTACGGGGCCGACAGTGTCTATGATTTCAGCCTCGGCAATCCGGATCTGCCGCCGCCGCCGGAGGTGAAAGCGGCCCTGCTCGCGGCGGCGGAGCGGCTGGACCGGCCGTTTTCGCTCGGATATATGCCCAATGCCGGATATCCGGCGCTGCGGGAAACGCTGGCGGCGCGGATTTCCGAGGAACAGGGGGTGAAGGTTCCGGCGGCGAACCTGCTGCTGACCTGCGGCGCCGCCGGAGGCATCAATGTGCTGTTTCACGCGGTGCTGGAACGGGGCGACGAGGTGGTATGCCCGGCGCCTTATTTCGCCGAATACCGCTTTTACGCCGCCAATCACGGCGGCGTTCTGGTGCCGGTGCCGGCGCGCGATTTCAGTTTTGAACCGGATATAGACGCGATGGAAAAAGCGTTCACCCCGCGGACGCGGGCGGTGCTGGTCAATTCGCCGAACAATCCGACCGGACAGATATATTCCCGCGCGGAACTGGAAGCGCTGACCGCCGCCATCCGGCGGGCGGAGCGCAGATTCGGCACGGTGATCTATCTGGTATCGGACGAGCCGTACCGTTTCCTGAATTTCGACGGCGCGGAAATCCCCGGCGCGCTGGGCATATTCGAACATTCGGTTGTCATCGGGTCATATTCCAAAACCATCAGTCTGGCGGGGGAACGGCTGGGATATATCGCGGTGGCGCCGGGGTGCGAAGCCGCCGCCGAACTGACGGCGGCGCTGATCATGTGCAACCGCACGCTGGGATTCGTCAACGCCCCGGCGCTGGGGCAGCAGATACTGATGCGGGCGGACGGGGCGCAGGCGGATCTGGAGATCTACCGCCGCCGCCGCGCCGCCATGGCGGAAGCGCTGGACGGAGCCGGAATCGCCTACACCATGCCGCGCGGCGCTTTCTATTTCTTCGTCAAATCCCCGGTGCCGGACGAAAACGAATTCGTGAGCGCCTTGCTGGAGGAGCATATCCTCGGAGTGCCGGGCGGCGGATTCGGCTGCCCGGGGTACATCCGGCTGGCCTTCTGCGTGGACGAACGGGTGATCCGGGCGGCGGCTCCCGGCTTCGCCCGCGCCGCCTCCCGTTTCCGCGGCTGACGGAATTTTCAGGCAAAATAAAAAGCGCGGCGCGCCGCGCTTTTTTATTTAACCGGGAGGTCAGTTCAAAGTTACGGACACGGTATCGAAAATATCCGCGGCGGAAGTGCCGAACAGCAATTCGAATTCACCCGGCTCGAAAATAAATCCGCTGTTCTTTTCGCTGTAAAACATGAAATCCCGTTCTTCCAGGCGCAAAACCGCGGTGCCGGTTTCACCCGCATTCAGCCGGATTTTGGCGAAAGCCTGCAGTTCCTTGTCCGGACGGTCAACGGACGACTGACGGTCGCGCACATACAACTGGATGACCTGCGCGCCGGACCGGACGCCGGTGTTGGTTACCGCCACTTCCGCCGTTACCGAGCGTCCGGAACATTCAACCTTTTTCACCTTCTGCCGGAATTCCGTATAACCGAGCCCGAACCCGAACGGAAAACGCGGGGTTACGCCGCGGCGGTCGAACCAGCGGTAGCCGATATACAGCCCCTCCAGATAATCGGTGTAGGCGAACATCGGCTGCGTGTGCCCCGGAAACAGTTTCAGGGCATGGCAGGCGTAATCATCCAGTTCCTTCCCCCAGGTGCAGCACAGCCGCCCCTCCGGCTCCGCATCGCCGAACAGCACTTCGGCCGCCGCCCGGCCGTTCTCCATGCCGGGGTACCAGCACATCAGCAGCGCCCGGACCCGGTCGCACCACGGCTCCACGCTCACCGGCGCGCCGCCGTAAAGGATTACCGCGGTATCCGGATTGATCTCAAGCAGCCTGCCGATGAATTCCGCCTGGCCGTCGGGCATCCCGTAATCCGGAATATCCCCGTACGCGGTGTTATGCGGATCCGGCGAGGAGATATATTCGCGGTCGCGGCTGTGGTTGGACCCGCCGAAGAACAGTACCGCGTCGGCCCGGGCGGCGGCTTCCAGCGCCTGCCCGGCACCGGTATCGCCGCGGTACAGCAGCCGGGCGCAGTTGATATTGCGGCAGCAGCGTTCAAAGATTATTTCCACCGCGACCGGTTTCCCCGCCTCCGCCTGAATCCGGTAACTTTTCTCCCCTTCCGATGAGATCACCGGCTCGCCGTTTATCTTCACCGAAAACCGCACGAACAACTCGCCGAAAAACGAGATTTCCGCACTTTCGCTCCGTTCCGGCACGATGAACCCCGACCAGCGCACCGCCATGGTTTCCGCATTGTCCAGCACGGTGGGATTGTCGCGGCACAGCACATTGCCGTTGTTCCATCCCCAGATGAAATTGATTTCGGCGTCGGTACGGACGAGCAGCGGTTTGCCGCCGCTCCGCAGCGCTTCAGCCGATTCGTAATATTCCCCGGTCAGTCCCGGCCGGCCGTCCGCAGTGCGCAGCATGGAGGAGGGCAGCACCCCGTCATGGCGGTAACGCACTCCGGGCGCATAGTCGATGATCACATCTTCGCCCAGATATTCGCGCAAACCGGCCAGCGGGGTGATCTCGTACTCCGGATGCACCGCGCCGGAACCGCCGCCCATAATCAGAAGTTCCGCATGGTGCCGGAAGTCCGCCGCCGGGCCGATCACGGCGATACGGCGGATTTTTTTACGGCACAGCGGCAGCATGCCGTCGTTTTTCAGCAGCACCATGCCCTGCTGCGCCAGCTTTTTCGCCTGACGGCGGTTACGCGCGGTATTGACTTCTCCCGACGGACGTTTGCCGGTATCGAAACAGCCGGTGCGGTACATCAGCCGCAGGATGCGCAGCACCATGCCGTCGAGAACCTTTTCCGGCACTTTCCCGAGCCGCACCGCCTCTTTCAGCGGCCGGTTGAACCAGGCGCCGTCGCCGCCGCCCATATCCAGATCCATGCCGTTGAGCGCCGGGCGGCAATCGCCGCGGATAGCGCCCCAGTCGGACACGACCACGCCGTCGTATCCCCATTCCTCCTTCAGAATCTCCGTCAGCAGATGACGGTTCTCGGAGGCGAATACGCCGTTGATCCGGTTGTAACTGCACATCACCATCCACGGCCGGGATTTCTTCACCAGGATTTCAAAGGCGCGGAGATAGAGTTCGCGCAGCGTCCGCTCATCGATGTTGGAACTGCCGGTCAGCCGGCAGGTTTCCTGATTGTTGAGCGCGAAATGCTTGGCGGCGGTACCGGCGCCTTCGCCCTGGCACCCGCTGATGTACGCCGCGGCGATTTCGCCGGCCAGCACCGGATCTTCGCCGAAATACTCGAAGTTGCGGGCACCGAGCGGCGATCTCATCAGATTGACTCCCGGTCCTAAAATGCTCTGAGTGCCGGTGCCGAGGGTTTCCCGCCCCAGCAGGGCGCCGTATTCCCGCGCCGCAGCGGTGTCGAAAGTCGAAGCCAGGGCGATGCCGCAGGGCAAAGCGGTGGCGGTCCGGCCGTCCTCCAGCCGCACCCCCTGCGGTCCGTCGTTCATCGTGGTCGGCGGCAGATTCAGCCTCGGCACGCCATGGGTGCTCATGGCGCCGTCGCCGTGGCAGAGCGCGATTTTCTCATCCAGTGTGAGCCGCCGCAGAATATCCCGCAGTAAATTTCCGGTGTCTTTGTCCATATCGTTTCTCCGGTTTTTTTTCTGAATTTGATTTTCCAATCAAAAAAAAGGCCTCCGATTACGGAGGCCGTCAGATACAGATTTATTTTTTCCGCCGCCAGTCCAGCGCCCCGGTCGGGCAGGCCTCGATGCAGGCGCCGCAGTCGGAGCAGGAGGCGGGGAACCCCTGATCAAAAGCGGTGCCGATGAATGTTTCGAAGCCGCGCTTTTTCGGAGACAGCAGGTTGCGGTTTACCACTTCCTTGCAGATTTTCACGCAGGTGGTGCATTTGATGCACTTGCCGCGGTCCTGAATGATAAGCGGATGCCGGATATCGAATCCGGCCGGCAGCCGGGCGCCCTTGACGGCATCG
>JAZRUY010000095.1:0-50443 GCA_045598845.1 Victivallaceae bacterium | reverse complement strand
CCGATGTGGACGCCGTCGGCGCAGCAGGCGATGGCGACGTCCACCTTGTCGTTGACGACGTATGGGACGGTCGGGGGGCACAGGGCCCGGAAGTCGCGGGCCTTTCGGATGAAGTCGTCGCGCGACAGGTCCTTTTCGCGGATCTGGAGAAACGTCGCGCCGCCCGAGAGGACGGCGCGGACGGCATCGGCGGTGCAGCCGTAACAGTCGCCGTGCTTGCGCAGTTTGCAATCGTGCTTGTCGGTGCAACTGCACTCGATGCAGCGGGCGCCCTCCGCCGCCAGCTGCTCCGGAGTCATGGTGACGGTGGTTTCGGCGAACGATTTCTTCCGCTGTTCCGCCGGCAGGGTTTTCAGCGTCTGACGTTCGGCATCGGAGACGTCATCACGCAAAAACACCACATCTTTTTCACTCATATCCTGCCACTTGCCGCGGCTCACATACACGGTATGCTCCACCGGCAGCGCCTTGCCGCACAGGGCATTGACACATTCCAGCGCCGCCTGATGCCCGGAGGCGATGCCTTCCACCACGGTGGCGGCGCCGCTCAGGCAGTCGCCGGCCGCATATACACCCGGCTCCACCAGCGCGGAATCCGGCTTGGCGTCCAAATAACCGAACTTGTTGGTTCTGACGCAGTCCGGCGCCGAAGTGCGCTGCCCGATGGCGGCGATCACGGTGTCGGCGACGGTTTCGAATTCGCTGCCGGGGATCTCCACCGGCTTGCGGCGCCCGGAGGCATCCGGCTCGCCGAGTTCCATCCGGCGGCAGGTCAGCACCAGCCGGCCGCCGCGCTTTTCCAGTTTCACCGGCGCCAGCAGGAATTCAAACTTGACGCCTTCCTCGCGCGCTTCCTCGATTTCCAGTTTTTCCGCCGGCATTTCCTTTTCGGTACGGCGGTAGAAACAGGTTACTTCACCGCCGCCCAGGCGCACCGCGGTGCGCAGGCAGTCCATGGCGGTGTTGCCGCCGCCGACCACAACGGTCTTGCCCGGATTGGCGGCCTGACAGTTATTCCCGATCACATTGCGCAGAAAATCGATACCCTGCACCGCCAGCTCCTCGCCCTCGCAGCGCAGCCCGGAGGCCTTCCAGCAGCCGATGGCGATGATAACCGCATCGAAATTCCGCTTCAGTTCATCCATGGTCAGATCCGCGCCCAGCCGGCGGTTGAATTCGAATTTGACCCCCATTTTCTCAAAATGAGCCAGTTCGCGGTCCAGAGTCGCCTTCGGCAGCCGGTACTCCGGAATGCCGTAACGGGTCATGCCGCCGGCCTTGGGCATGGCGTCGTAAACCGTGACCGCCACACCTTCGCGGCGCAGGTAGTAGGCGGCGGAAAGTCCGGCCGGACCGGCGCCCACCACCGCCGCTTTTTTACCGGTTTCAGCCGGCAGTTCTTCCATATAATCATCGTAGCAGAGATCGGCCGCACAGCGCTTGAACTCGTTGATCGCCACCGGCTTGCCGAAGATGTTCTTCCGGCAGTTCTTCTCGCAGAAACGCGGGCAGACCCGGCCGACCGTCATCGGCAGCGGAATCTTCTCCTTCACGATTTCCAGGCACTTGCGGAAATCGCCGTTTCTGCCGGCGCGCACATATTCCTCCACATCGGCATGCGCCGGGCAGGCCAGAGTGCAGGGCGCCTCGCAGTCGCCGGTGTGCTCGCTCAGCAGCAGATTCAGCGCCGTGCGGCGCATATCCAGCACCGCATCGCTGTCGGATTCAATCTGCTGCCCTTCCGACGGGCAGGCGGCGCAACTGGGCATGAATTTTCCGGTTTTGACATCGCGCACCACGCAGACGAAGCAACTGGTGGTCTTGCTGACCCGGTTCTCGCGGCAGAGCGTGGGAATCCGGATACCGTTGGCGGCCGCCACTTCCAGAATGGTCTGCCCCGGCTCGGCGGTTACGCTTCTGCCGTCTATGGTAAAGTGAATGCTCATTATTTATTGCTCCCTTTTTCAATTCTGCGTATCGCCTGTTTGGGGCAACTCTCCTTGCAACCGTTGCAACGGGTGCACTTGCTGTTATCGATCACAAAATCACCGCCGACCGCCCCCACCGGGCAACTGCGCGCGCACAGACCGCATTTGACACATTTGCTTTGGTCGAGGAACATATCGACCATGGCGTTGCACTGCAAGGCGCGGCAGCGGTGCTCTTTCACATGCTCCTCGTATTCGTGACGGTAATAGCGCAGGGTGGCCAGCACCGGGTTAGGCGCGGTCTGCCCCAGCCCGCAGAGCGAACCCATACGGATTTTCGGACTGAGTTCCTCAAGCAGCCGGATATCGTCTTCCGTGCCTTTCCCGGCGACAATGCGCTCCAGGGTTTCAAACATGCGGGTGGTGCCCACCCGGCAGAAAGTGCATTTGCCGCAACTTTCGCGATGAGTAAAATTAAGAAAATAACGGGCGGTTTCCACCATGCAGCGGTCGTTCCCGATCACAATCATGCCGCCGGAACCCATGATCGCGCCCAGTTTCCGCAGCGAATCGTAATCCACCGGAGTGTCGAACAGTTCCACCGGAATGCAGCCGCCGGACGGACCGCCGGTCTGCACCGCCTTGACTTTGGCCGGATCCGCGCCGCCGATGTCGAACACAATCTCGCGCAGGGTGGTGCCCATCGGAACTTCCACCAGACCGGGATATTTCAAATCGCCGGCCAGCGCGAAAATCTTGGTGCCCTTGCTGCCTTCGGTGCCTATCGACGCATACGCCTGCGCGCCTTCGCGGAGAATCAGCGGCACATTGCCGTAGGTTTCCACGTTGTTGATCATACTCGGCCAGCCTTTCCAGCCGCTGTCGGTCGGGAACGGCGGCCGGAAACGCGGGGTGCCGCGCTGACCTTCCAGAGAAGCGATGAGCGCGGTTTCCTCGCCGCAGACGAACGCCCCGGCGCCTTCCTTGATATTGATTTCCAGCGTGCGGCCGGACATCACATTCAGTTTATGTTCAACAAGCTGGGCGATGGCGATTTTCAGATGTTTGATCGCCATCGGATATTCGGCGCGGCAGTAGATGAACAGTTTGGTGGCCCCGGTGGCGTAAGCGGCGATCAGCATGCCCTCCAGCACCTGATGCGGCGCGGATTCCATCAGCGAGCGGTCCATGAACGCGCCCGGGTCGCCCTCGTCGGCATTGCAGATCAGAATCTTTTCCTCACTCTGCTTGGCGGCGAGGAAACTCCACTTGCTGCCGGTGGGGAAGCCGCCGCCCCCGCGGCCGCGCAGTCCGGACAACTTGACTTCGTTGACCACTTCGGCCGGCGACATGCCGAGCGCTTTTTTCAAACCCCCGTAGCCGCCGTTGGCGACGTAGTCGTCGAAATCAGTCGGGTTGATTTTTCCGGCCAGAGCCAGAACTTTGACCAGTTCCTTCTTCTTCCTTATTTCCGGCACGGTGAAACGGCCGTTCTCCCCCAGCGCCAGAATGTTGGCGACGGAAGCGTCATCCGCCTTGACCTTGGAATAAAATACGGATCCGCCGTCGTCCAGAACCGCTTCCACGAGCGGTTCGGCATAGCAATGCCCCAGACAGCCGGTTTCCTCAACCGGAACATCCGCCTTGGCTTTCAGCGCGTTCAGCACCGGTTCGGCGCCGGCGGCGATGCCGCAACTGGCCATGCCGACCCGGAATTTCACTATTTTACTCATTTTTCCGCATACTCCTTGAGAATTTTCGCCATTGCCTTGCGGTCGAGTTTACCGTAAACCCGGCCGTTGACGCTCATCACCGGAGCCAGACTGCAGCAGCCGAGGCAGGCCACGGTTTCCAGCGAGAACAAGCCGTCCTTATCCGTTTCACCGGGCTTTATCCCGAGTTCATTCTGTATCCAGCCGCCGATCTGCGGCGAACCCTTGATATGACAGGCGGTGCCGTCGCACACCGCTATTTTGTATTTTCCCGGCTTAACGCGTTTGAACTGGGCGTAAAAAGTCAGCACGCCCTCCACTTCCACCGGCGCTACGGAAAAGTACTCCGCGATGGCGGAAACGCTTTCATCGGAAACATATCCCTCCGCCGCCTGAACCGCCTGCAAACCCTTGATCAGATTGGATTTTTCCCGCGGTATCTTCTCTAAAAACGCATACTTGCCTTCCATCGTATCCTCCGCTCTCCTTCGCTTTCAGTCCTTGGTGTATTTTAGAAAAAAACTGAACCACGCATTTTATTGCCGCTGCTGTACCGCCAGACCGCCTTCGCGCCCGGGAAACGGCTCCAGTTTCATGGTGCCGGCCGGCGCGGAATCCCGGGTTTCCTCCATAAGTTCGCCGAGAGTGCCGACCCGGTATCCGCGGGCGGCGACCTCCTTCAGGTACCGGTCGAACATGGCGGCGCATTTGCCGCCTTCCGCTTCCGCATGAACCGTCAGCACATTGGGCCGGTCTTCGCGCAGCAGCGAAATTTGAAAATCATTGTAGTTGGCATCGGTGACGCCGTTCCGCCCCAGCGCTTCATCGTAGGTGGGCAGAGTGACGGGAATCTGCATCTGCGGCAGTTTTTCGCCGTCCACCACCGGATAAAACGGGGCGAAGCCGCGGCAATCGCTGTTATAGGCAAACGGATATTCCGCTTTGACTTTCAGCAAGGCATCGTTGCAGCGCCATCCGGGCGCGGCGGAGGTGCAGATCCGCTCCGCTCCGAGAATCTGTTTTAATTTATCCAGCCCTTTGCCGATTCCGCGCCGGAGCTCTTCCGGACTCATTTTGCCCAGCGCCGCCTGCGCCCGGTGATGATCCCAGGCATGCAGGCCGGATTCATGACCGGCATCGCCCGCCGCCCGGATCTGAGCCGCGCAGTGTTTCCATATCTGCGGCCCCGGCCAGGCGGTTCCCATCAGGATAATTTCCGGACCGTAAAGTCCGGCTGCATCGGTGCGCAGCATTTTCCACAGAAAAGCCGGGCGCAGCAGCCGCCACAGATGGCGCCCCATATTGTCCGGGCCGAGCGAAAAATAAAAGGTACCGCGCACACCGTATCCGGCGAGGATTTCGCAAATGCGCGACACGCCGCGGGCGGTGCCCCGCAGCGTGTCGACATCGATACGCAATGCGATAAATTTATTCATCGCCGCGCACGGTTACTTGTCCAGATTGAAATCACCGGACCGGACGGCTTCCGACAGGAAGAAGTCCAAAGTGGTTTCGATGGATTTGTCCAAAGTGATCTTCGGCTCCCAGTCCAGCAGTTTCTTCGCATTCCGGATACTCGGCTTGCGGTGCTGCACATCCTGATAGCCTTTGCCGTAAAAACTCCCTGACTCCACCACCATGTAACCGGCGAACGGGGGGAATTTCTTCCGCATCGGGTGCTTGTCGAATTTTTTCACCAGAATTTCCGCCATCCGCCTGATGCTGGCTTCATTGTCCGGATTGCCGATATTGATTATGGCGCTGTCGCACTTGTGATCCTTGTTCTCGATGATCCGGAACAGCGCCTCCACGCCTTCCTTGATGTCCACAAAGCAGCGTTTCTGCTCGCCGCCGTCGATGAGCTGAATCGGCGAACCCTGCACCAGATTGAGAATCAGCTGGGTGATGGCGCGCGACGAACCGATTCTGGCGCTGTTGAGCGAGTCGAGCCGGGGCCCGATCCAGTTGAACGGCCGGAACAGAGTGAACTGCAGCTGACCCTTGGCGCCGTAGGCCCAGATAACCCGGTCGAGCAACTGCTTGCTGGTGGAGTAAATCCAGCGCTGCATCCGGATCGGTCCGGTGACCAGCCTGGAGTTGTCCTCGTCGAAATTCTCATCGTCGCACATGCCGTACACTTCGCTGGTGGACGGGAAAATGATCCGCTTGTTGTATTTGACGCAGTAACGGACAATTCTCAGATTCTGCTCGAAATCCAGTTCGAACACCCGCAGCGGATTGCGGGTATATTCAATCGGAGTGGCGATCGCCACCAGCGGCAGCACGATATCGCATTTGCGCACATGATATTCGATCCATTCATTGTGGATGGAAATGTCGCCCTCGCGGAAGTTGAAGCCGGATTTCCCGATGAGGTGATCCACGTAGTTGCTGCGCAGATCCATGCCGTACACATCGTATTTGCCGGATTTGAGCAGCCTTTCGCTGATATGGCTGCCGATGAAGCCGTTTACGCCCAGAATCAGCACCGATTTGCGGCGGGCGGCGGCCCGGATAATTCTGGGGTCGGCGCCGAAAACCATGTTCTTGACGATACGGGCTTCCGCCGCGAGCTGCTCCCCGGTGGTGAACACCCCGTTCTCCTGCTGGGCGGTCAGTACTTTCACCGCGTTCCTGCCGCAGGCGATGGTCAGCGGCGCGGAATCGAGCACCGTGCCAGGCTGCGCCTTTTTCGCGGTCTTCACACATTCAACCGACCAGAAGAAACATTTGCGGTCGCCGATGAAACTGAACGCGCCCGGGTACGGCTTGGTTACCGCCCTGACCAGATTGCGCACGGTTTCCGCATCGGCGTTCCAGTCGATGGCGCCGTCGGCCGGCGTGCGTTTGCCGAACACGGTGGCGGCTTTTTCATTCTGTTTGACGCGTTTCGCTTTGCCGGCGGCCAGCAGCGGCAGCTGCTCGTCAAGCAGCTCCGCCGCCGCTTTTTCCGCCTTGCCGAACACCGTCTTCGCCGTGTCCTGCGCGGTTATGCTGAACTGCTTCTGCGCGATGATATCGCCGGCATCGGCTTTCGCGGTCATATAGTGAAGCGTTACACCGCTCTTTTTTTCACCGTTGATAATCGCCCAGTTGATCGGAACCCGGCCGCGGTATTTCGGAAGCAGGGAACCGTGCAGATTGACCGCCCCCTTTTTGGCGATTTTCAGAATTTCCTCGGAAACGATATTCCGGTAGTAGAAAGAGAAGATGAAATCCGGTTTCATCGCCTTGATGCGGGCGACCCACACCGGATGGTTGATGTCCTCCGGCGCATAAACCGGAATCCCCAGACTGCCGGCCAGTTCGGCAACGGAATCGAACCAGATATTTTCATTCGGATTATCTTTGTGGGTGAAAACGGCGGATATCCCGTAGCCGTTATCCTTCAGCGCTTTGATCGCCGCGCATCCGATGTTGTGGTAAGCCAGTACAACGCACTTCATCTCTTTGCCGCCTTTCTGTGTCATTCCGTATTATTTTATCACGATAAGCGAAAACAAAAACCAATTCATAAAATATAGCACCGCAACAGTTTTTTTTCTAATTGAAACCCCGGATTCAGGACTTCATCCTTTCTATAACCGCGGTAGTGGATTTCCCCGGCACAAACGGGATAAAGCAAATCCGCGCCCCGCATTGCCCGAGCGCCGCGCGTTCGGACGGATCAAGTTTTTCCACGGTATAGTCGCCGCCTTTCACATATACATCCGGACAGAGCGCGGCGAGTTCCGCCGCGCAGCGTTCCGCGCCGAAAATCACGCAGCGGTCAACCGCCGCCAGCGAAGCGAGTACAAACGCCCGGTCATATTCGCAGTTCAGCGGCCGGGACGGCCCTTTCAAACGCCTTACGCTGTCATCCGAATTCACCAGTACCAGCAAGGCGCCGGCGGCGGGCCGGGCCGCCGCCCGGTATTCGGCGTGCCCGCGGTGCAGCAGATCGAAGCAGCCGTTGGTGACCGCGAGTGTTATTCCGCGTTCCCTCAATCCGGCGCGCCAGCGCACCGCGGCGTCCAGCGACAGTATCCGTTCAGCGGCGGTCCCCGTATTCATCACCGCCCGCTTTCGGCAACGGCGCGCACTTTCACCCCCGCTTCGCGGAGCAGGCGCAGTGAAACATCATCGATGGAATAATTGCGGTGATACACCACTTCCACGATTCCGGCGTTGATGATCATTTTGGCGCAGAGCAGGCAGGGGCTGAAGGTGGTGTAAAGAGTGGCTCCTTTCACCTCTATTCCGTGGTAGGCCGCCTGCACAATGGCGTTTTCCTCGGCATGGCAGCAGAGACATTCACCGAGGTGACTGCCGCTCGGAACATCGGAATTGCAGCGGGGGCATCCGCCTTCATCGCAGTTGGTGATGCCGCGGGGAGTGCCGTTGTAGCCGGTCGATATAATGCGGTTGTCGCGCACCAGCACCGCCGCCACATGCCGGCGGGAACAGTTGCTGCGTTGCGCCGCCACTTCGGCGATGTTCATGAAGTAGTCGTCCCATCCGGGGCGTTGCGCTGAATCAGTTCCCATGGTAGCCGTCCTTTATTTTTCAGGTTTGCCGTTTTCAGGATCTTTTCCTGTTTCTCTCGCGTCTTTCCGTTCGGAAAGCGCCAGTTGTATAACCGTAATCACCGCGATCATTATGACGCTCTGACCCGCGAGCAGGGCCGCGGTGGCGAAATTGCTCCACAGCATCGGCAGCGCCCCGAGGCCGAGGCACAGCGCCATCAGGTGCACCAGTATGACCGCCAGCCGCCGCGACAATCCCATTCTGACGAACCGGTGGGAAATGTGATTGTGATCGCCTATCCAGAACGGTTTGCGGTTCCGGGTCCTTATCGCCACTACCATCGCGGTGTCGAACAGCGGCAGCGCCAATGCGAAAAACGGAATCAGCACCGGGAACCGGGAAAGGGAGAAATCCTTGCCGAACCAGCTTATCGCGGCGGCGGTAACCGCCGCCAGATAGCCGAGAAAATGGCTGCCGGAATCACCCATGAAGATTACGGCCGGGCTGGCGTTGTAAAACCAGAAGCCGCAGCATATTCCGCAGTTCAACGCCGCCAGCAAACCCACCAGAAACTGCCGGTTGATGGCGGCGGCCACGGTGAAAACCAGCATGGATACCGCAATGGTCCCGACGGCTAATCCGTCCATGTTGTCGAAGAAATTTACGGAATTCATCATCAGCATAATCCAGAACACGGTGACCGCCGCCGCCGCCGCATCGTTGCCGATAAACAAATTCAGTCTTAATCCGCCGTACACGGTGACGAAGGCCGCGATGGCGAACTGACCGGCGAATTTTACTCCGGCGCTCATCGCCCACTTGTCATCGACCAGCCCCAGCGCGGCGCACAGAAAACCGCCGCATACCAGCACCGCCAGTCTCGGCAGCGATGAACCGATACCGCCGAGGTGGGAATTCACAACGGCGCCGATGCCGGGGAGCAAACCGAAATGCAGCGCCAGCAGCGCCGCGGCTATACAGATAACCCAGACGGTAAACATCGCCGCTCCTCCGAGCAGCGCGGTGGCGCGCGCATGGCCCTTGTGATTGGCCTGCGGGCGGTCCATGAAGTCGAGTTTCTCCGCAATGACTTTAAATACCGGCGTGGCGGCCAGCGTCAGCGCCGCCCCTGCGAGAAAAGTCACGATGTACAGGTGATGCCAGATACTCATATCCGTTCCGTGTTCTGGTTTATGAAAAACGGGCTTCTACCCGTTCCCTTCCGTTATGCTCCGGCGCACATATTCAAATAAAATCACCGTGGCGGCCTGGGCGGCGTTAAGCGATTCATAACCGCCGGGCATCGGTATATTTATGTGTCTCGCGTTTTCCAGCATCGTCGCGCCGTTCGGTTCCCCGCCGGTAACCAGCACCGAGCGGTCGAATAAATCCGGAGCGTCAAAGCAGCTTTCCCCGCCGTGCGGATCGGTGATGATAAAATTGCCGTATCCGAATTCCGCCGCCGCGTTCCGCAGCGCTTCCAAATCCTGAAAACGGCGCATCCCCAGTGCGAACTGCGCACCCATGGCGCTGCGTACCGCCTTGTCGCCGAACGGGTCGACCGTGCCGGCGGTGTACCAGATCTCAGTCAGCCCCACCGCCCTGGCGGTCCGGCAGATCGTTCCGAAATTGCCCGGATCGCCGATACGGTCCAAAGCCAGCAGAAACCGGTCGCGCGGCCGCCCTTCCGGCGGCTCCGGAACCGCCGCGACGGCGATGATTCCCTGCGGAGTCACCGTGCCGGAAAGTTCCGCCAGTTCACCCGGACCGCATTTTACGGCTTCGCATCCCGGCGGCAAAGGAAAAACCGCGGCGTCGTCAGCCGCGAAAACCATCCTCACCAGTTCCGGGGCGGAACGCAGCAGTTCGCCCACCGCCCGCGCTCCTTCGCAGATACATAAACCGCTTTTCTGCCGTCCCTTGCGGGTGTGCAGAGATTTTACCAGCGAAATTGTTTTTTTGCCGGCCGGCATTCCGTTGCTCTATTCGGCGGCAGCCAGCAGTTGAGCGGCCAATCCCGCCCATTCCGCGGCCGCCGGAGAGGTTTCCGCCGCAGCCCGCTTGCCGGCGGCGCCGGCGCGTTCCTTTTCACCCAGATCCAGATAAAGCCGCACGGCGGCATAGTCCGCTTCCGCCCGGGAGGCGGCCGAGAATACGCTGTTCTGACCGCAACTGTCGAAAATTCCGGCCGCCTTGTCTTTTTCTCCGGCCAGCTCCAGCGCATAACCTTCATTCAGAGAGGCGAGTTCAAGCAGAATTCCGCCGGCCCGGCCGCGCACCGCCGCGAATTCGGCCGCCGCTTCGGTGTATCTGCCGTCTTCCAGATACTGTTTCCCCAGCCGGAATCTGGTGTAACCGGCATTTTCATGCCCGGGATTGTTTTTCAGCGCGGCGGCAAGCTCTTCCGCGGTTTTCGCATCGGCGAGCGCATTGGCTCCGGCGGCGATTCTGCGCCCGCGTCCCGCCACCGCCCATATCACGGCGGTCGCGATTATCACCACCGCTATCGCCGCCGCAGTGATTTTTTTCCAGTTTGAGGCGAAAAGATATTCTATCCGTTCGCCGTCATCCATCACCGCATGGCTGATTTCGCTGTTCAGTTTTTTCTGATTGATCGGTTGATTTGCCATGGTTCGCCCTTCCTTCCGGTTTTTATCCGCCGGTATTTAAAATTAAAAAATATGCCGTTATGCCGTATCCCCGGGTATCAGTGATGCGAGAAAATCCGCTCGGGGGCATAGTAAAGCGCCACCCCGAGTTCATTGGCCCGTTTGATCACATCGGCGTCGCGCAGCGAACCGGCCGGAGCGATAATCGCTTTTATTCCCGCCGCCGCCGCGGTTTCCACCCCGTCCTCAAACGGGAAAAATCCGTCGCTGGCCATGACCGAGCCGTCCAGAGTTCCGGCGCCGGTGTATTTCTGCCCGAATTTGGCTATCGCCTGCTCAATGGCGCCGACCCGGTCCTGTTCGCCGGTTCCGACGGAGAGCGTCTGGCCGTCTTTGACGATAACCACTCCGTTGGAACGCACGCTCATGTTGATGTACCAGGCGGTCATGAGGTCGCGGAGCCGCTGCTGGCCGGCGCGGAATTCCGACTGCTGTCTGCCGCAGCGGGCGTTTTCCGCCTCCGCCGGCTTGAGAACGCCGATTCCGGTCAGAGAAGTGGTCAGCGGCTGAGCGACAACCAGGGAACCGTCGGCCAGAACTTTCACGGTGCGGTGCAGGAGAGCGTCCTCCCCGCTGTAACGCGGCAGGGTGCCGATGTCCCCGCACCGGATAATCCGGATGTGCCGGTTCAGTTTGTATTTTTCGGTATCCTGAAATATATCCAGCACTCCGTCGTCATAAGCCGGAGCCACCACGCATTCGACGAAAGTGCTCATAATCTCGGCGGCGGCCGCCTTGTCCACCGCGGTATTGAAAGCGACCGTGCTTCCGAAAGCGGCCCGGCTGTCGGCGTCGCGCGCTTTCATATAGACGGTGCGCACATCGTCGCCCGGACAGGCCGCCGCCGCGCCGGACGGATTTACATGCTTCATCACCGCGCAGGCGCACACATCAAAGAACTTGACGATGTTCAGCGCGTAGGATATGTCCTCCAGATTGGTCTGGGAAAGACCGTTTTTACCGTTTTTCAGAATTTCCATATCCCCGATGGCGCACGGCACATTTTCCGGTTTGTAATAGCAGGCGGCCTGATGCGGATTGGTGCCGTATCTCAAATCATCGACTTTAAGGTACTTCTGACCGTTTATGGTCATTTCGGCCGGAAAGTCCCCGATGTTTTTAGACAGATAAGTGTCGCGGGTAAGCTTTTTTTCCATAATATCAGTAACTCCGTTTGGCTTCCGGGGAACGTTCCCGCGGCGGCCGGTTGTATCTTAATATTATGGTAAAATATAACACGGTTTGAAGTTTACGGCAAACGGAAGTATTTTTATTCCGGCGGCGTGAATATCCGAAGGGCGCGTATATGGGCGGAACTGGGAAAGAAAACGGTTTTTTTGTGACTTTTGAAGGGGCGGAAGGCGCCGGGAAGTCAACCCAAATCAAGAAACTGGCCGAATATATCATATCAGGCGGCGGCCGGGCGGTCTGCACCCGGGAACCGGGCGGCACCCCGCTGGCCGAAAAGCTGCGTCTGCTGGTCAAAGGCGATTCAGGCGGAGAGCCGGTTTTTCCGGAAACCGAACTTCTGATTATCGAAGCCGCCAGAGCGCAGCATATGCGCCGGGTGATACTTCCGGCGCTGGATTCCGGGGCATGTGTTCTGTGCGACCGGTTTTACGATTCCACTTCCGCTTATCAGGGGGCGGGGCGGGGAATCGGGGCGGAGGTAATCTCGTCGCTGAACCGGCTCGCCTCCGCCGGACGGACTCCGGATCTGACTTTTTTTCTTGATTTAGAGCCGGAACTCGGAGCGGTCAGAACCGCGCACCGGGAGGCCACTGCCGGAGAATATGACCGTTTCGAAATGGAAAAAATGGATTTTCACCGTCGGGTTTATGCTGAATTCCGGCGGCTCGCGGAAGCGGAGCCGGACAGAATAAAACTGATTGACGCTTCCCGCGAAGCGGATGATGTGGCGGCGGAAATCAGGAGAATTTTTGATGACGCTCGCTGAAAAATGCCGCCATTCCTGCCCTTCAACCGTGGAATATCTGCGCAATTCTTTGCTTTCCGGCCGGTTCGGGCACAGTTATCTGGTCAGTTCGGACTCCGCGGAGATGCGGAGAGAGGCCGCCGGGCTTATCGCGCAGTTCGCCGCCTGTCCGGAGCCGGTGAACGGGATGCCGTGCGGAGTTTGCCGGGTATGCCGGGAAATCGAGTCGGAAAGTTATCCGGAGTTATACATCCTTTCCCCGCAGGGCAAGCGGTGCCAGATCAAGGTGGGGGACGGCGACGGCGAGCCGGATCCCAACACGGTGCGCTGGTTTGAAAATTGTTTCCATTTGACCAGAGGAGGACCGGGGAGAAGCAAAGTGGGTATAATTACCGATGCCGAGTGCATGAACGACGCGGCGCAGAACGCTTTGCTGAAAACTCTGGAAGAACCGCCGCGGGAAAGCGTACTGGTGCTTTCCACAGGTAAGCCGGCATCGCTGCTGCCGACTATACGCAGCCGTTGCCGGATGGTCTGGATCGGCGGCGGCGGGATAAAATTCTCATTTTCAGGTTTCGATGAACTTGCCGCGGCTTTGAACACGATCGTTTCGGCTCCGGACGGAGATGTGCGGCAGGTGTCGCTCGCAGCGGACAGCATCTGCGCGGTAGCCGGATCGCTTAACGCGGAAGCCGAGGCGGAAGTCAGGGCAAAATGGAGCCGGCATCTGGAAAACGCCGCCAGGTCGGAAGATCCGGTCCTGATTAAAAAAGCGGAACAGCAGGTCGCCGATGCCTGTTACGGCGCGTATGCGCTGCGCCGAAACGAGTTCCTTTCCGCCGTTCATACTTTCGCGGCGGAACTGTTTCAGCTTTCCTGCGGAGTCGAATTCGGCGATCTGGCGAATCCGGAGCTTTTTCCGTCCGGCCGCCCTTCGGTTCCAGACCGGCAGCGCGCCGCCGGCATACTGCGCGAGGCGGAGGAGCTGCTCGCCGCACTGCGGTTTCAGGTCAGCGAGGAGCTGGCTCTGCGCGCTTTCTGCTATAATGCCGCCTTCGCCGGACGGGACAAGGGCAAACTGTAAAAACGGAAGGAGCGGGATAGCGTTTTATGAAAAAACAGAATAGAATGTCCGGAGCGCTGCTTGCGGTTGCGGTAACCGCGGCGGCGCTGACGGCCGCCGGGTGCAGAAATACTTCCAGCGTCAGGTATGTAAAATTGTCCGACGGGGCGGTCAGCAGCGGCGGCGAGCCGGTTGCCGGACGGGCGGAGGCGCGCAACTGGGGATTGTATCTTTTCAACTGCCCGTACCTCCCGCTTTTCAGCGGTCAGCCGAAATGGCCGAACAAGCGGGCATACCGCGCGTTCGGCGATAATGTTTCCGTCGGCATTGTCCGGGCTATGCTGGAAAAATACGCTTCCGAGAATGATTTCAGGCTTGCCGATATCGAATACGAGGAGGATAACACCGGATTTTTTTCGCTCTGGCTGATCTGGCGAAGGCAGGTGACAGTGTCCGGACTGCTGATATCCGACGAGGAAAAATAACCGTTTCCGCGCTTGACGGCAGTATTTCCGGGAAAACGGACAGACGGCGGATTAAATTCGCAACGGTTGAGATATTTACAAAAATAACCGGGTCGCGGTTGTTGAAAAATAAATCTTGCCGTGTTACCTTTATTGACAAGTGTGTTGGTTTTTGGCGGAAAACGCCATCCAGACGGTATTCTCAAATGAGCTTGAATAAATTTAACGGAGTGCAGTAATGAGCAGAAAAGTGATTATCGCCGGCAATTGGAAAATGAACAAAACCGCTTCCGAGGGCAAAGCGCTGGTGGAAGCGCTCAAGCCGCTGGTCGCCGGAATCACGGAAGCCGATATTGTGGTTTGCCCGCCGTTCACTTCTGTTTCCGCGGCGGTTGAAGCGGCGAAAGGAAGCAATATTAAAGTCGGAGCCCAGAATGTTCATTGGGCTGATCACGGCGCTTTTACCGGTGAAATATCCGCGGCGATGCTCAAGGAAGCCGGAGTGGATTATGTGATTATCGGGCACAGCGAGCGGCGGCAGTTTTTCGGCGAGACGGACGCAACGGTCAACCAGCGTCTCCGCGCCGCGCTGAACGCCGGGCTTATTCCGATCGTGTGCGTGGGTGAAATGCTTGCCGATCGCGAAGGCGGCCGGACCGAGGCGGTTTTGTCCGCTCAGATTTCGGGAGGTTTCGCCGGTTTGACTCCTGACGAGATGGCGAAAGTCGTTGTCGCCTATGAGCCGGTCTGGGCGATCGGTACCGGAAAAACGGCGACTCCTGAGGTGGCGGAGGCGACGCATGCCTTTATCCGCGCTGAAATAGCCGGAATTTTCGGTCAGGATGTCGCCGACAAGGTCCGTATTCAGTACGGCGGCAGCATGAAACCGGAAAACGCCGCCGAACTGGTGGCTCAAAAGGATATCGACGGGGGACTTATCGGCGGCGCCGCGCTCAAGGCGGAAAGTTTTTCCGCTTTGATCAGCAATGCGGCCGGACGTTGACAGGGGTATATTAAGCGTGTTTTTGGGATTTTCGGAAATGCCGGACTGATCGGCGGAGGAGTTTTATATGCTGACATGGTTTTTATATTTACTGGTCGTGGTGATATCTTTCCTTCTGATCGGCATTATACTTATTCAGCCGTCTAAATCCGGCGGCATGGGTGCCGCTTTCGGCGGTATCGGGGAATCGGTGTTCGGCGCTCAGGCCGGCAGCCATTTGACCCGGGCCACAGTTGTGCTCACTGCCGTTTTCTTTGTTGTGACCCTGCTTCTGGCCGCGATTATCGGGCACGGCTGGTCAAAAAGCGGAAACCGCTTGTCCGAGATAGATAATATGGTAATCGCGGAGGAACAGGCGCCCGCGAATGAAAATGTTCCGCAGCAGGAAGATGCGTCCGGAAAATAACTTTTAAGTATTTATGGCAAGAGAAAATACCATTTTAGCGATTGATATCGGTAGCGCCAGCTTGAAAATGGCGGAGTTTCTCTATGCCGCCGATTCGATTGTGCTGACGAAATTCGCAGTCCAGAAACTGGAGCAGGACGCGGAGGACAAAATCGGCGAATTCGAGCGTGTTTATAAAAACATGCTTAACGACAACGCTTTTACCGCTGTCGAAACCTGGGTGAGTATTTCCGGGCAGAGCGCGTTTTGCCGTTTGAGCCAGTTGCCGCCGCTGCTCGGCAATCAGTCGGTGATCGACCGCATTGTTGAATACGAGGCGCGGCAGATCGTTCCTTATGCCATGAAAGAAGTGGTATGGGGATACCAGCTGGTGCAGCACTTGTGGCAGGAGACCAAACAGGAAACGGCTGAAGACGGCACCGTCAGTGAATATACGGAGGAGCACGAGGAATATGAATCGCTGTTTGTCGCCGTCAAAAACGACTTTGTTACTAAAATAACCGATGTATTGGAAGACAGCGGCAAAAAAGTCATGTGGGTGGATGTGGCGCCGGTGGCGATGTTCAATGCCGCGAAAGCGATACAGTGCCAGGATGATGAATGCGTTCTGGTTATCAATATCGGCGGCGACGGCACCAACCTGATGATCGCCGACCATAAACGGGTTTTTATCCGTACTATTCCTATCGCCGGTGATCTTATTACCCAGCAGGTCGCGCGCGAATTCGGCATCAGTACCGCCGAAGCGGAGGAGTTGAAACGCAAACACTGTTTTGTCGCATTGGGCGGCGCCTACGAGGAGCCGGAATCGGAGGTCGGCGCCACAATTGCCAAAATCGCCAGAAACGTGATGATTCGTCTGCATGGCGAAATTATGCGGTCCGTGAATGTCTGGCGCAGCCAGCACGGCGGCAACGCTCCTGAGCGCGTTCTTCTCGCCGGCGGAAGTTCCACGATGATGTATACTTCCGATTTTTTCCATGAAAAGCTGCGGCTGCCGGTGGCTTATCTGAATACTTTCGGACTGATTCAGGTCAGTGATGTGGTAGACCGGCAGCAATTGCAGGCGGTTGCGCCGATGTTTCAGGAGCTGATCGGTCTGGCTTTGCGTAAAGTCACCACTTGCGCGGTCAATGTGTCGCTGGTATGCCATGCCACCCGCAACCAGTGGGAACTTGACCGGAAAAAGCCGTTTTTCTACATCGCGGCGGTACTGCTGGTGGTATGTCTTCTGATTTTTGCCTTCGGGGTGAGAATGCGTCTCCGTTTCGAGCAGGACCGCGTCAATGCCGCTCAAAGCAAGGTTACATCGGTTTCCCAGCAGATGAAACGGGTGGATGCGCTGAACAGTAAATTGAACAGTCAGAAAAGTGTTTACAATGATGCGGTTGAAATATTAAAATCGCGTAACCGCTGGGTGAATATCATGAATGCGGTGGCGGAGAATATGCCGAATTCAATGTGGCTGGTCGCTTTTGAAGGTATCGGAGATGATCAGCGGGAAGAAACCGTGCGGACGCGCAAGCCTTGCGTAATGCTGAATCTTGAACGGCGGAAAACAGGCGAATTGCCGAATTCCTATTTGCCGTCCAGACTGCAGGTGACAGTTCCTGAAATAACCTGCATACGGCTGATCGGCTATTCTCTGATCCTGGATAAGTTGCAGCTGGATCGTCATTTCCGTGAATTGCTTCAGAATACGGAATATTTCAGCGATGACGAAGACGGTGTCAAACTGGTTACCGGAACCGCTGAAACCAGTGCTTTGAATGTGATGTTTTTTGAAATGCAGTTGACATTGAATGAGCCGGTAGTGAATTTGGTGGAAGAGTGACGGAGCGGTGACTGTGAAACGTTTTTTTCGTAATAACATGATGCTGGTTGTTCTTTGCGGCGTCTCTTCGGCGGCCGTAATCGCCATCGCTGTCTGGGCGGCGTTTATTTATGCCGAAATGCAGGAGGCGGGCGATGCCACTAATTCAATGGTCAAGGAAATCGAGAAGATTAACAGCAAGAAACCCTCGCCGGTGGCTGGCAATATTCCCAGAATCCAGCAGGATATTGATTTTTATACCGCTTTAAATGAAAAGGTTTTGAAATATTTTCACTCTCCTCTCACTAAAGCGAAAGCGCGTTTTCTTTCGGTTTTGCGCAACAGTGATAACGAACCGGTGGAAGAGTCTCAGTTTCTGGACGATATGAACACCGTATGGGGGGAGTCGGAAAACTTTTTCCAGAAAGAGTCCGATTTCAAGAATTTTACCGCAGGTTATCCGAACTGGACGCAGGCGATGTCGGCTTTCCGGGAGGAAGCGCAGAAAGTGACGCTGGAACGGATTACCGATGACAATGTCAATGAAATATTCCGCGCCGCCTGGGGAATCCCCCGTTTGATGCACAATGATCCCGAGCGTTATAATATTTACTTTCAGCGTATGCGTAATAATCTGCTGAGCCGGATTCAGGACGCTAAAATTTCATTCGACTCTGAAAACGCGATGTTCTTTTCGTTTCTCGATGTCGGGAAGACGCAGGAGATCGCAGGTTCCGGCGATGATGACGATATGCCGGCAGTTAAAACCAATTCCGCCGATGACGGCAGGAATTACGCGATGGTATCGGTCAATATGGAAATTCTCGGCGATATAATTACCCGCATGCTGAGCAGCGGAATAACTACTTTTGTATCTTTCGACCGCCGCGGGCTGAATCCGGTGGAAAGCAACGGATTTTCGATTTTCCATTATTCCATCGCCGCGATCGGTCCTGTGGACAGCATCAGGAATGTGGTGGAATCGCTTAACAGGGCTATCGATGATGATTCTCCCCGTGTGTATCTGGTCAGAACGATTTCGCTTTACCGGACAAATGATACGGCCAAAGAACTGATGCGCAAAAGCCAGCGGATGAGCGTTTCCAATTCGGTTACCGGCGGCGGGTCTGCTTATGTTAAGCGCGGTCAGATCAGGCCGAATTTCGATCCGAGCGCTTATTTGGATGCCAAACAGAGCAAACTCAGCCGTTTGTCCGGTGCCGAACTGGAGCTGGTGGAAATGAAGCGCGAGGAATTGAAGAAGGAAGAAGAAAAACGGTTGCCCTATGCGCAGAGGGCAGGTTACGGCGATACGCTTATCGGCGGCGATGAGCAGTGCTTGTTCTACATTGATGTGGATTATATTACGGATGCGGTTTACGAACAGGAAGACTGACGGGGTCTTATTATGAATTTTCTGAAAAAACATTACGAACTGGTGATTCTGCTGGTTTTGATTTTGTTCCTGTTTGTATTGCTCTTCCATACTTTGCAGATCGTGGTGAAGAAAAACGATATCAGCCAGGTGAAATTCAAAATCAAGGATTCCCGGCCTGATTATGTAAATGTGGATCAGGATTCGGATGATTTTGAAGTCGGGCACTTATTTGAATTTCAATCCGGCGTATGGGATACCGCCGACAAGCGTCTTTCGGACCGCAATGCCAGTTATCTTACCGCCATGTATGAAGTCGCCAGATGCCCGTTCTGCCTTAAACTGATCCCTAAAACGGTTATGTATGACGGAAAAGTGTGCCCTCTGTGCGGCAATCTTGAGAATTCCGGCCGCGGTTTTATTCCTCCGCGGGCGGATTTCTCTGAAAAATTCGTCCCCACGCCGGATGACGGCGACGGGGACGGTATTCCCGATAAATATGAGATTGCCAACCGTTTGGATGCCGGAAATCCTTTCGATGCGCGCGAAGATGCGGATAAAGACGGCTTTTCGAATATTTATGAATATAATTACGGCACTGATCCGCGCAAGGCATCCAGCCATCCGCCGTTTTGGCTGCAGATGCGTTTAACGCAAATCGCCCCCGAAATTCTGCCGGTGCGCTTCCTCGGCGTGGATAAGCGGGGAAAGGAAAACCGGGAGGAGTGGATTTATCGTTTTGATAATCCGGTTAAGGGAGGTTCGTCATCAAAATATTGGAATAATGATCTGGCGGTTGGCGACCGCAGATATGTTTTCACCGAATTACAGCCCAAACAGCAGGATGCGTCCGGGCTGGATGTTCCCGGCGGCGCGGTAAGCGGATTGGATACCGGTTACGTGCTGACCGTTACAGCAAAGGACGGCACGGTTTTGAAAATGCCGGCCGGAATTAATCTGTACAGTGCGGAAGATAAAGCATATATGAGCAGTTCTCTCGGGAATGCTCCGATAGTTGCCGGTGTCGGAGAGGTTTTTAATGTCGGCAACGGCAGAACCGGCATTGAAAGATACCGGGTGGTGAAACTGGACCCGGAAGAGAATGTTGTTGTTTTGGCGAACGCTTCTAAACAAAGTTCCGGCGATATTATCGTGGGAGTCAAATCGCAGATTCCGGATGCGATGAGTGTGCGGGAGAAGGTCATTGAAATCAATCCGGTTTCATCGGATGATGATTGATCCGGACCGCAAGGGATGATTTTTGACAGGTTTTTCATATTTTATATGAGATGTAAAAGAAGATAATGATTTGAGAATATTTCTTTTAAGGAAAGGCACGGGGAAATGAAGAACATTCGGTGGCGGTGCGGTGTGTATGCTGCGGTGTTGGTGCTGTTCACAGTGGCGGCGGAAGCGTATGCTGAAGAAGCGGCGGAACCCGTGTCCGCTCGGGAGCAATCCGCCTCCGTGGTTGAAGAAAATATCCGCAGGGATGTTTTCGCCAGGCAGGATGCCAGATTGGAAAATGCCAGACATCTTGATGATGTTTACGCTGAAATAAAGGAATTCAACGCAGTACTTGACGAGTTGTCCAATCCTGTTGTAAACTGGGGTGAGGAGGGGGGCTCCCGCCGCATTGAGATTTTGAAGGAACTCGAATTGCTCAAACTTAATTACGGCAGGGATTTGTTACGCCGGGCCCGTGAATTATCCGCCGCTAAAAACTACAGTGATGCTATTGCTTTGGCATCTGAAGCCATGAATGTCACTATTCCTTACGGCGAAACAGAAGTCGGTAAATCGCCTTTGGAAAATGACGGCGGCGCATTGATAGATTTCTGCAATCGCGGTGTCGCCGGTGAAAAATTCAAAAACGCCACATCATCTGAACAATCAGTGGAGAATTACATCGATTCCGATGATCGCTGGCAGCGATATAAGGAAAAAAACGGATTGGTTCCGGAATCAGGAGAGGAAGACCGGGAACTCCGCAGCAAGCGTATCGCCGCGCTGATAAATGAAAGCAAAACTCTTTATTCCGTACGCCGTTACGAGGACGCGGTTTCAAAACTTGAAGAAGTGTTCCTGATAGATCCTTTTCAGCGCGAGGCGATTTTAATGCTGAACCGTATTTACCGCAAGATTTACACCGCCGGGATTCACCGGCACGAAGCGGACGTTTACGGGCAGTTGAGTTACGGTTACTGGCAATGGGTGGAACCGGTGCTGCCTGATAGCGCGGTAAATGAGAAACTGGATGAAATTCCCAAGGATGATTCCAATAATGAAATGTTTACCCGCTTGCGCCAGATCGTTTTCCCGGAGGTGGAATTCAGTGACATTTCTTTACGCGATGTGGTCGGCTTCCTGCGTGATAAAAGCAAAACTTATGATCCGAGCGGTATCGGCGTCGATATTTCCTGGAGTGCCAGCGGCGGCGGTGATATGTTCGACAAGGTCAATATCGGGCGTCTGTCCAATATTCCGTTAAGTGAAATTCTGGAATATCTGCATGAAACCACCGGAGTGAATTACCGGGTGTCCCAGTCCGGGGTGGATGTCGGGCCTTCGGTGGAACTGGTGGAAACTTTGGAAATGAACATCCGCACCGATATCGTAAACAGTTTGCTTAATGTCGGCGGCGAGGCTCTTGAACTTGGAGACCCCGACAGTGATATGGGAGTTGGAAATTCATCCGGTGAGCCGGATGACATAATTGATAAAAAACCGGTGGCGACGGAAAATATGAGTTTGGAGGAGCGCAATTCCAAGTTGCGCGAGTATCTGTCCAATATTGTGGATTTTCAGGAGAGTGATAAGGTTTCCTATAATCCGATGACCGGTAAGCTTTCGGTTACCACTACGCCCAGAAACATTAAGGCTCTGGAAGATTTCGTCAAACAGGTCAATGCGGTGGAGCCCCCGATGGTTTTGATTGAGGTCAAAAGCATGGAACTGGGTGAAAATGAAATGCAGGAATTCGGTTTTAACTGGGGATTCGATAAACTGATCGGCGGACTTGACAAAATGGGGGAGGAAACTGCGCGCCACTGGGAGTTCGGTTACAGCGACAGCGAGAGCAGACCGGCTTCTATCCGCGATGTTAAAGAATTCTCCAGCGCCGTGATTAACAAACTGGATATCAGCAAGGCGATTTTCGGTTCGCAGAATATTTTCGGTTCCGACAATCCTCTGAGTGTTACGTTGACCATAAACGCACTGAACCGCAACACGAAAAGTGAAACCCTGAATGCTCCGAAAGTTTTGGCCAACAGCGGCGAAACCGCCACGGTGAAACTGGTGACAAGTTATTATTTCCCGGAAGACTGGGATACTTATGAAATCGAAATGAACAACGGTGTTTATACCCTGACTTATCCGGTTCCGGATTTCGGGGAGGAATCCGATATCGGTTTGATTTTCACGGTCACTCCTCAGGTCGATCCGGATAACTATACGATATCCCTGCATCTGGTGCCCACGATGACTTCTTATGTAGGTCAGGATACTTACAGTATGACGGTTTACGGATACGAGTACAATAGGGACGGCGAGCCGGTTGAATCCAATAAGGATATGTCGGTATGGATGCCGATTATTTCCCGCCGCAGTCTGGATGTCTACGTCGACACCTATGACGGCGAAACGGTTGTGCTCGGCGGCATGATCGACAGCACGGTCAGCACCTATAACGACAAATTGCCTTTCCTCGGAGATTTGCCGTTTATCGGAAGATTTTTCTCCAGTGATTACGAGGAGTCAGACCGGGTGAATCTGCTGGTGTTTGTTACTGCCAGGCTGGTCAATCAATACGGTGTGCCATTGAATCCCAGTCCGAATGTCGGAGCCCCGTCATTCTTCAACCGCTAACAAGTAAAGCCGGAGGCATTTAATATGTATTGCAACAGTAGCGTAAGGACGGCGGAGGCGCTGATAGCCGGAGCGATGATGATGACATTGCCGGTTATTGCGGCCGGAGCGGAAAACGGAGCAGAATCTAATCTGATAGTGAATCAGACCGAAGTGGGGGCGCAAGGCGTAGAATCCCAGGGAGACGCTTTGGTTCGCAAAGGTAATGAACTGTTGCTGGACCGCCAGTATATGGCGGCCAGAGATTGTTATATAGAGGCGAAACAGCGTTTCATGCGTTTCAATACGGATGTATTCCGTTCCAAGATTGAAGCGTGCGACCGCCTTATCGCCCGCTGTTACAGCGATATGGCGGACGAAGCGATGGCGAAGGCGGATGAGCGGGAACTGATTCAGGATTTTGAGACGGCCATAGAACTTTGTTCTGAAGCATTGCGTTATTGCCCTGAGCAGGCCGATATGTTGCAGTCTAAAATTGAAATGTATAAAAAACGTCAGCGGGCGGCACAGACCAAGCAGGAATATTCTGTTGAAAAACTGGTTCCGGAGCAGGCTGCCTCGGATTATCAGATTCAGATATTGCTGGAGCAGGGGCGTAAATTGATGCTGCACGGTGAATACATGGCGGCTCTGGGAAAATTTCAGGAAGTGCTGTTGATAGATCCTTATAATGCCGATGCGGTGAAATGCGTTCAGGCTGCTAATGTGAAAATCGGTAAAATCGGTAAATTGAGGGCGGATAATGCCCATCGTAAAATGGCTTCCGAGGTGGAGTGGAAGCAGACTGTTCCGATTATTCCGGCCGGCGGCGCCGCCGCCGGTGAAAATTTCATCGGCGATGAACCGGCGGTGCGGCAGGAGGTTTCCCATATCAGCGAATTGGAGCGCAAGATGCGCAGTATCATCCTTCCTTTGGTGGATTGCGAAAACACCGAGGTTGATGAGGTGATTCAGAATCTGCGCGATCAGGCATTGCAGTACGATCCTGACCGGGTCGGAGTAAATATCGTTCTCAAGCATTATATCCCGACTAAAGATGAACGTTTACGCGAAATTGAGAGAAGGCGAGAAGCAGAGCGTAATGCACAGAATGTCGACATTGATGCCGATGCTGATTATGAAGAAGAAACCGCGGCGGTTCCCGGCAAAGAGGATATCAATGCTCCGGTCCGCATTGATTTACTGCTCACCAACAAATCTCTGATGGAAGCGATTATTGTTCTCTGTCAGAAGGGCGGATTAAAGTACAGAATCGATGACTATGCGGTTGTCATCGCTCCGGAAAATGTCCCTCTGGATAATCTGATCACCAAAGTTTATCCGGTGGGATCGGATGTCGCCGACGGTATCGGAGCGGATTGGAAAACGTTTTTGGAAGGCAACGGGGTTGATTTTCCGCAGGGAGCCAATGTTTTCTACGAACGCAGCATCAGCCGGCTTTATGTCAAGAACACCATTGACAATCAGAGAATTGTCGAAAATATCATTAACAACGAAATCAATCCGCAGCCGATGGTTCAGATTATGCTTAAATTGCTGGATATCGCCCAGAATGATTTGGACGAACTGGCGTTTAACTGGCAATTGGCGGTGAATCAGAATGATCCTGATGCGCGGTTTGCCATGGCGGAAAATTCTTCTCAGCTGATGCGTTACTATGTGAATGAAGAATCGTCCGGCGATGATGTGACTATGATGGATGTTGCTACTCTGGGATTCCAGTACACCAATGAAAAAGACGGAACTACGTTCAAGGCGGCGATGTTTGCGCTGGACCGGGCGGACGGCAAGGATGTTCTGTCTTTGCCGCGGGTGCTGACCCGTTCAGATCAGAATGCGGTTATAGAAATGGTAACGGAGCGTTTCTTCCCTGATGAATGGGAGACGGTTGAGTTGACCGCCAACAGCAGCGATGCGACTGTGCAGGGGTGGATTCCCACCGAGTTGCCGCCGCAGCCGACTTTCGATGAAGCAAAGAAAGTTGGTATTACTTTTACTATTCTTCCCCGGGTTAAAGAAGCAAACGAGGAAACCAACGAGCCGGCGACTATCACTGCGAAAGTGTCATTCCCGATTGTGACTTTTGCTGGATGGATGATTTATGATTCCCGCAGCGAGGGAGGTGAAGGCGGCAACGAAGGTGAATATGAAAAGATGCCGATGTTCAATAAACGTCAGATCGATACTACGGTGACGCTGGTTGACGGTCAGACTGCGGTTATCGGCGGTCTGGCGGCGGATACGGTTACCAATATCAATGATAAGGTTCCGATTCTTTGCGATATTCCGATTGTCGGGCGTTTGTTCCAGTCCCGTTATACTAAATCAGAAAAGAGGTCTCTGCTGATTTTTATGACTTGCCGTGTGGTTAAGCCGGACGGCTCGGCCAAATATCCTGACCGGATTCAGAATACCGGGGTGCCCGCATTCGGCAAATCGCTTTGAGCATTGCTTGAAAACCGGTTAGTTTCGGTATATATTATATAACTATACGCCCGCCGGCCCCGCTATTGAGGCTTGACACCGGCGGGTTTGTGTGTCAATCAATAAATTAAAGAAAGGGATTGGTTATGCCAACCGCAAGTCGAGCGAAACACAAATTCTGCCGCAGGATAGGCGAATGTCTTTGGGGAGATCCGACCTGTCCGACCTGTTATGGAAAAGAACCGCGTCCGTATCCGGCCGGTCCGCACGGCAAGGGACGCCGTCAGAAACTTTCCACTTACGGTGAGTTGCTTCTGGAAAAACAGAAACTCAAGAATTACTATGCCATCAGCGAGCAGCAGCTCCGGATCGCTTATGCCAAGGCCAAGGCCGGTCTGGGACAGACTCACGAGAAATTGTTCCGCAGTCTTGAACTCCGTTTGGATGCGATGGTTTACCGTTGCGGTTTCGCTCCTACTGTTTTCGCCGCTAAACAATTTGTCAGCCACGGCCATATTCTGGTCGATGGCAAAAAACTGAACCGTTCCAGTGCGCAAGTGCGTCCTGGTCAGGTTATCAGTATCAATGCCGAGAAGTCTCCGGCAATTGCCGAAATCGCCAGGAAGAGCAATACCGCGGTGCCGCCGTATATGTCGGTTGACCGCGACAATCTCACTGCCAGACTTGAACGTCTGCCGGAGCTGGCAGAGATTCCGGTCAATGTCAAGATTATGAGCGTTATCGAGTATTACGCCCGTTAATCTTGTGTACTACGGATGTAAAAGAATCTCCGCAAACGCGGAGATTCTTTTTATGTTTACCGGATGTCAGGTCCGCTTCTGCTTTGATCGCAATTCGTTGAGCAGACTGTACGGAACTTTCAATCTGCCTGCCCCGGTGCCGATATTTATGCCGCGCATATTGCTGCCGTGAAAATCACTGCCGCCGGACCGGGCCAGTCCGTATCGCGCTGCCAAGCCGGATAATATCGCAGTCTGTTCCTGGTTGAAAAGAGAATAATACACCTCCAGCGCATCCAGACCTTCCATGGCGAATTTTTTGACGAACTTTCCGGCAAAAGCGTATTCCGCTCCGCCTTTGAAAACCGGATGCGCCCACACGCTTATTCCGCCGGCGGCATGGATTGCCTTTATTGCCGCTTCCGGCGGCGGCAGTTCGCGTTGCACAAAGGCCGGCCGGCCGTTTTTCAGCAGTTTTTCAAATACTTCTCCGGTGGAAGAAAAACCGTACAGATCCATCAGGGCAACGGCGAAACTCGGTCTGCCGATGACGCGTTTGCCGTTGTCGCCGGAAAATGCAGGATGCTCATAGGTTACCGGATACCCCAGAGTATTCAGTTTCAGTCTTATCTGTTCGTTGCGCCGCATTCTCGCTTCGCACATCCGGGCGCAAAAGTCCTGCAATTCACGGCAACGGTAATCTATAAATAATCCGACAATGTGTATTTCCCTTCCGGAATACAGCGAGGCCAGCTCTATTCCCGGAATACATTCTATTCCGGCGGAATCCGCCGCCGCGCAAAATTCCGGCAACCCGTTTACCGTATCATGGTCTGTTAAAGCGACCGCGCGAAGACCGGCGGCACGCGCCAATTCCGGTATGCCGCCCGGCTGGAAACTGCCGTCCGAAGCATTGCTGTGGGTGTGTAAATCTATAAAATCTTCCGCTGTATCCATATTCAATTCCGGTTAAGACTGCGAAATATTCTCAGCAGGTGCATCATCCTCAATTCGGGGGGATTTGCATAATTTATCTGCGGCATTCTGCCGTTGATCCTGAAAAAATCACCTTTAGCATCGCGCAGCATTACTTTCCCTTCGGTGACATCAGCGGTTATAAATCCCGCCGAGGAGGCCAGTATTTTCAGTCTGACTACATTGAGCAAGTTAACGACCGGTTGCGGCAAGGCTCCGAAGCGGTCCCGCAGTTCAGCGGCAAAATCATCCACCGCGGCTTCCGAATCCGCCTTGCCGAGTTTCCGGTAGAGCGAGATCCGTATATGGTCGTCATCCGCATACTCGCGCGGTATTCCGGCGCAGAGTTTTTCCTCCGGGGCATAAAACGCGTATTCGACAAAATCTATGCTCAGCTTGGTTTCCTGAAAAAATATTTTTTTGTTATATCCGGAATTTAGATTTTCCACTTCCTTTTTGAGCAGCATACAGTACATATCGAGACCGATGGTTTCAATATGCCCTGATTGTTCCGCCCCTAAAATGTTTCCGGCTCCGCGGATTTCCAAGTCGTGCAACGCCAACTGAAATCCCGCTCCCAAGCCGCTGCACCGCCGGATGGCGTTCAGCCGCTTTCTGCCGTCCCTGGACGGAGCTTGGTTTTCCGGTGTCAGAAGATAAGCGTACGCCAGATTTTTCCAGCGCCCGACCCGGCCGCGCAGCTGATATAATTCCGACAATCCGAATGAAGACGCGTTTTCGATGATTATAGTGTTTGCATTAGGTACATCCAGCCCTGATTCTATTATAGTAGTGCATACCAGACAATCTATTTTCCCGCGTACGAAATCGGTCATGGTTTCTTCCAGCGCGCTCTCCGGCATTTGTCCGTGAGCCACCGCGATACGGGCATCGGGGAACATCCGCCTCAGTTTCTCTGCCCGTGATTCTATGGTGCGAACCCGGTTGTACAGGTAATATACTTGACCGCCGCGGGCCAGCTCGGCACGGACGGCGTCTTCAATCATTTTCCTGTCCGGCGGCGATATCACGGTATTGACAGGCAGCCGTTCCGCAGGTGCGGTATTCAATGTGCTTAAATCCCGCGCTCCGGCCATCGCCATATACAAAGTTCTGGGAATCGGCGTGGCAGACATGGACAGCACTTCAACCTCGGTTCTCATCCGGCGCAGCCGTTCCTTGTGATTTACCCCGAAACGCTGTTCTTCATCAATTACAACCAGCCCGAGATTGGCGAATTTGATACCTTTGCCGCATAGCCGATGCGTTCCGACCACGATATCCACTCCGCCGCTTTTCAACCCGTCTATTATCCTTTTCTGTTCGGCCGGAGGAGTGAACCGGCTCAGCATCTCTATTGTAAACGGGTAATCGGCCATACGCTGCAGCAGCGTGTTGTAGTGCTGCTGGGCCAGTACGGTGGTGGGAGCAAGTACAGCCGATTGATATCCGGAAACCGCCGCTTTGAATATTGCCCGCAAGGCCACTTCGGTTTTTCCGTATCCGACATCTCCGCACAACAGACGGTCCATCGGCCGATTTGATTCCATGTCGCTGTATATTTCTTGGGTCGAACGTTGTTGATCCGGGGTGTCTTTGAACGGGAACGAGCGGATAAAACGCATGCATTCACGCCGGTTTTCTTTCGGAAAAGCAATTCCCGGATTGCTTTCCCTGACGGCTTGAAACCGCAGCATCTCGGCGGCATAGGAACGTATGCCGGCAGAGGCGTTTTCCTTGTCGCGTTTCCATTTTCCGGAGCCGATGCGGTGTATCCGCACCTTGCCGCGTCCTCCGTAATATTTGCTTATTTTGGCGGCATCGCACATTCTGATATATACAGTTTGCCCGGCAGCATATTCTATCGCCAGCATTTCTCTGGCAATACGGTCCGATTTCAGTGTTTTCACACCCTTGAAAATGCCGATGCCGTAATCCAGATGCACCACGAAATCATTGATGTCAAAATCGGATATATTGAAATCTTCCGGAGCAGGATTGTCTTGCTGTACAGACGGATCTGGCCATTCAGCTGCGCCGTCATCGGCAGGCAGCACTCCGCATCCGGTCAGTTCACTGCCGGTGATAAGGGCGATGCGATATTTCCTGGATATGAATCCGTGGCTCAAACCGGATGCGCGGAATTCACATTGTCCGGTTCTGATACCGGCTTCGGTTATCCATTCCTTTATTTCCGCGGCGTCCGGCCGCTCTCTGGCGGTGACTATGAGACGCCAGTTTTCCGGTTCGGCAATGAAACTTTTTAGCCGTTGCGCGGTTATTTTGCGCAATTCAGCCAGCCGGCCGGCGCTGAATCCGGTTTCGGATAATGCGGCGGATTTTTCGCCGTGCTCAGATAGCGGCGACGGCAGATAATCCGGCCGTTTCATATCCGGGTTATTTATGGCCGCCACGGAATCCAGCCAGACGAAATGCCGGCCGGACTCCGCAAGTTCCGTTGAAACGTTGTCCAGTCTCTTTACCGCGTCATCAGCTCCGTAATGCCGAAGCCGTTCCCGGCCTGAATCAGGGTAGATTTCGCATATCTCCCATTCCCTGCCGTTCATATAATTAAAAAAATCGCAGGTGTTGCGGCCGCCGTCCGCCGAACCGTCACGGGTGATAACAGGATAATCCGTCACTTCTCCGGGGTCCGATCGCTGCGTTTCTACAGAAAAACGGCGCAGGGATTCGATTTCATCCCCGAAAAATTCCACCCGGCAGGGAAAATCAGCCGCCGGAGAAAAAATATCCATTATACCGCCCCGCCGGGAAAACTCTCCGGGTATGGCGACTTGACTTTCGCTGTCGTAGTCGAGTTCAGTTAAATTCTTCAACAGTTGTTCCGGAGAGATTTTCATGCCGGGGCGCAGGGTTACCGAGGACCGTCTTGAAACTTCCGGCACCGGCGCCGGCCCGGTAAAGGCATGCACACTGCCTATGATCAGATCATTTTTTTCGTTAAGAGCGCGGTGCAGTGCTCTTGCTCTTCCGGTTTCCGCTCCGGTGAAAATCTGTCTTCCCCGTCCGTTTTCCGGCAGGTGGAGAATGCGGATGTTCCGTCCGTCCAATGCCGCCAGCGCCGCACATTCATCCGCGGTGCGCCGGGCGCTCTCCTCGGTCGGCAGCAGAACCAGCGTGCAGTACCCGCTCCGTTCCGTTTTGCATGACAGCAGGAGAGGAGCCAGACATGAATTGTCGACTTCAGCCAAATCGCTGAAACCGGTTCCCTCGGTCGGGAACAGGAGGGGAAATGCTTTGACAGATTTCATATCCGAATATTATAATATGCTGCCGGTTCTTTTGCAACCTGAGACCGTGCGGCGGTTGAAAAATATCCGGACCGGGATATAGTAACAAGATTGTTCATGGAGAATAACACTATGAATCTACTGGATAGAGTCCGGCGTGAGAACCCGGCCGTTTACAATATTTCCAATTACGTCAGCGCTTCTTTCTGCGCCGATATTCTGCTGGCGGCCGGAGCGGCTCCGGTTATGTCGGCGGCTGAAGAAGAAGCGGACGAGCTGATAGCCGGCAGCGATGCGGTATGCGTCAATATCGGTACGTTGTCATCGCGCGATATTCCGCTTGCGCACGCCGCCGCCGCCGCCGCCCGCCGTCATCATCTCCCGTTTGTGCTTGATCCTGCAGGAGCGGGCGCTTCCGGGTTCCGTTGTTCCGCGGCATTGGCGCTTTTAGCGGACGGTGATGCGGTGCTTCGCGGTAATATGTCTGAATTCATGGCTTTGTCCGGGATAGAATCCGGTGCGCGCGGAGTTGATGCCGGAGCAGCGGATCTGGCGGATGCGGAGCATATTGAACCGGCGTTGCGGTTCGCTTCGGAATTCGCAGCTTCCCGCTCCTGTGTGGCGGTGATATCCGGTCCGGTGGACATCATCAGCGACGGGCGGCGGTGCGCCTGGGTCCGCAACGGAGTGCCGGCAATGGCGCGTACCAGCGGCAGCGGTTGTATGCTGAGTGCGCTCTGCGCGGCTTTTTCCGCGGTGGAAAGTGATTATTTTGCCGCCGCCGTCGGAGCGGCGGTGACCATGGGGGTTGCCGGGGAACTTGCGGAGGCAGGTGCCGAAGCAGGGGCTGCCGGTTTCAAAAACAGGATTATTGATGCGGTATCCAGGATGGACAGTGCTGTTTTAGAAAGGATGGCCGCGGTTGAATTCCGGTGATTTGCGTTTGTATGCGGTGTCGGCATGCGGAGCCCCGGTTGAATATCTGGCCGCCGCCGAATCCGGCGGCGCCACTATGGTTCAATTGCGGGAAAAAGAACTTGATAACGCCGCTTTTACCGAAAAAGCGTTGCAGGCCAGACGCGCGCTGCATTCCGTTCCGCTGATTATCAATGACAATCCGGAAGTGGCGGCTCGCTGCGGAGCGGACGGGGTACATATCGGTCAAAGCGATGCGGCGCTGGCGGATGCCCGCGCCGCGATGGGCAAAAGAATCATCGGTGTCTCCGCATCCACGCTTGCCGAAGCGGTGGCCGCGGAAGCCGGCGGCGCGGATTATCTTGGACTCGGGGCGGTATTTCCCACCGACACAAAAAATGATGCATCCGCCGTTACTTTTTCCTGTTTGAAATCGATTTGCGCCACCGTGAAAATTCCGGTGGTTGCCATCGGAGGCATCCATTCCGGCAATGTTTTATCGCTCGGCGGCAGCGGTGTTTCCGGTGTCGCGGTGATATCGGAATTGTTTTCCGACGGTTCAGAAATTGCGGAAAAAACGGCGGCTTTCTCGAAACTGACTCGTGAAATGTTGAAATCAGGATTGCGCCGCGATACAGGAGCGATTGTTGATTTAGACGGAGTTCTGCTGGATTCCCTCGAAGTATGGCATCGTCTTGATTGCGATTATCTGCGCAGCCGCGGTTGCTTGACGGATGCCAATTTGGCGGTTTTACACAACTGCGGCACATTGCGGCAGGCCGCTTGCGCGGTGCGGAATTTCGGAGTGACGGAGCCGGAAGAAATGATAATCCGGGAGTTCCGGCGCCGTTTATATGATGAATATGCGTTCCGTTTGCAGTTACTGCCGGGAGCGGAAAATTTTTTACGTTCCGCAGTGCGTTCCGGCTGCAAACTGGCTTTAGTTACTTCCACTCCGCTTGAATTGGTGCGTCCGGCGCTGAACCGGTTGAATATCTCCGGCTGTTTCAATGTGCTGCTCGGAGATGCGGATAAACACCGTGCCGATATTATGCTGCACGCGGCGGAATGTCTGGGATGCGGCATCGGAGACTGTACGGTTTATGATGATACCCGGTATGTGCGCGAGACGGCGGCTGCCGCCGGATTCAAAGTTAAATCCGGAATAAATTGAATTTAATTGTCTGCCCCCGGTTGTTTTTTATTGTCCATTTTTCATAATAATAGCAGTATAACCAATATAATAAATAAACGATTTTTACGTTTACGTTTATGAAAGGCGGTATGGAAGAATATGGTATCCGGAAAAACTAATAAAAACAGTTCTGATTCCGCGCGGGCGGCGGATAAAAAAAACGCACCCGCGAAACCGGTTGAAAAATCCGCGGCGGCGAAAAAGACGCCGGTAAAGAAACCGGTACCGGTTGCTGAAAAAACTGTATCCGTCAAAAAGGGAACGAATAAAAATCCGGTTTCTGTTTCTAAGCCGGCTGTTAAAAAGTCCGAGTCGGTCAAACCGGCGGAGAAATCTGTTGCGGTTGCGGAAAAAGCGGTTGTTAAGAAAAAAAATCAGATTAAAAAGGTTTCAGAATCCGCGTCTCCGGCGGTAAAGCGGGGATCCGCGAAACCGGTTGAAAAATCCGCAGCGGCGAAAAAGACGCCGGTAAAGAAACCGGTACCGGTTGCTGAAAAAACTGTATCCGTCAAAAAGGGAACGAATAAAAATCCGGTTCTTGTTTCTAAGCCGGCTGTTAAAAAGTCCGAGTCGGTCAAACCGGCGGAGAAATCTGTCGCGGAGAAAAAGACACCGGTGAAGAAACCGGCATCTGTTGCTAAAGCTGGAAAAACCGTATCCGCCGAAAAGGAAACGAATAAAAAGTCTGCGGATGTCAAATCAGCGGAAAAATCCTTTAAGGAGAAAAAAGCTCCGGTGAGGAAATCTGTTCCGGTTGCGGAAATATCAGCATCAGTCAAAAAGAAATCGGATGAAAAAACGATATCCGTTTCGGCTGCCAAACCGGTGGAAAAATCTGTTGCGGCGAAAAAAACACCGGTGAAGAAATCTGTCCCGGTCGCGGAAGAGAGCGTCCCGGTAAAAAAGGAACCGGTTTCCGCTGCTGCTGATACTGTTGCGGATGCCGCATCCGCCCTGCCGGCTGAGAAAACCGCCGCGGCGGTTGCTCCGGGGGTCTCCTCCGATGTTCCGGCCGGACTGAAAAAACACAAGCTGGTGATTAAAAAAGTCTGTGCGCCGCCGGTTAAATTCATCCCGTATGCGGTCAAGCCTAAACGTACCCGGCAGAAAAGCAGTATGCCGGTAAAACCGAATTCCCCTGAGGAAAAAAATGCCGATTCGCGCATCGATATCGATATCGGGAATATGAACAAGAACGATACGATGAAGATGTATATGGATGAAATCGCCAAAATTCCGCTGGTGACTAAAAAAGACGAGGTGGAATTGGCCGAGGCCATTCACGGCGATGATCCGGAAAAGCACGAACGGGCGCGGGTGACCTTGATCAATGCCAATCTCAGGCTGGTGGTTAAGATCGCCCATGATTTCAAAAATATGGGTTTGCCGCTGCTGGATTTGATCAGCGAGGGTAATATCGGGCTCATGCGGGCGGTGGAAAAATTCGATCCGACCAAAGGCGCCAAATTCAGTTCTTATGCGGCATGGTGGATAAAGCAGTCCATGCGCAGGGCATTGGCCAACCAGAGCCGTACTATCCGGGTGCCGGTGCAGTCCGCCACTAAAATCGCCAAGATAAAATCAATGTTCGTCAAATTGACTGAAGAATTCGGGCGGGAACCAACTGACGCCGAAGTCGCGGAGCGGCTCGGTTTCAGCGAACGCACCGTGCAGGGGCTCAAGCTGGCGGATTTGCGCACTTTCAGTCTGCACGACCCGATTCAGCAGGGCGAGGAAGGCGAATTCAAGGATATCATTCCGGACAAGCAGGCCAGAACTCCGGCGCAGATTCTCGGGGATGCGGAGGCTATTCAGAGGTTGAACCAGCTGGTGGAGCAGCTTACCGAGCGCGAGCGGATCATCCTCACCATGCGTTTTGGTCTGGACGGCAATGAACCGCTTACTTTGGAATGCGTGAGCCAGAAAATCGGCAGAACCCGCGAACGGGTCCGGCAAATTCAGAATCAGGCTTTGGCCAAACTGAAGGAATTGCTGCTCAACGAGAACGGCGCTCCGATAACCGCCGACCGAGATTAACGTATAAGGTTTTTTACAGAAAAGTTCATGAGTCCGCTTGAAATATTGTTTCCGGCGGACTCTATTATAAAACATTAGCGTGCGCATAAACGGCGGCGGGGTAGCTCAGTCGGTAGAGCAACGGACTGAAAATCCGTGTGTCACCAGTTCGATTCTGGTCCCAGCCACCATTTCTCTTAAGCCGTACGAATAATCGCACGGCTTTTTTCGTTTCTACGCACGGAAATCCACCTCAAATCGTCTCTCGGCGAACCGTTTCCGGCCTCTCTTCTCTGCCTTCTCGCGCCAAATCGTCTCTTTGTCTCTGATTTCTCATTTTCCTGCTGTGTCATTTTTAAAAATAGACACACCCCATTTTACGTAGGAAATTTCAAAATAGACACACCAACGTTATTTATCTGCGCCTTTGGGGAACAATAAAGGTATTTCTTTATTAAGTGCCGAGAGAAGAGATACTTGTGAAGAACACATCTTGTGCCATCTGTCATTGTGTCATTCTCGTGTGCGGTACAAATATCGAAGGAGATGCTCCTTTATTTTTCTATATTCACGCAGTCCGTTTATCGTGTCGGACAAGGCATAAAAAAACGCCGGGCGGATGTGACTCCGTCCGACGTCCTGCCGATGTGTTCTTTGCTCTGCTCTGTTATGGTTTCGTAAATCCATAGAGCATCCTCTGTTCCTCCCAGCTGGTCGGAATCCCGCCCCTGAGGTTCTTCAGTTTCAGTTCCGAGGGGATTGCGCCCTTCAGTACGGCGCTGATGATGTCCGGGGCGAGGTTGACCAGCTCCAGGCTGTGATACAGGAAGGTGCGTTCCACCCCCAGCCGTTCGGATAGCTCCGTCAGGCTTTTCGCCTGGCCCGTCTCCATCAGGTCGCTGTAGTGCAGTCCCTGGAGAACCGCCTTCTGGAGCGGACTGAGTTCCTCTGGCTTGAGAACCAGCGAGGAGTTTTCCGGCTGGATAAGGATGGTTCTGCGCCCATCGTACTTGCTCTGAATCCGGATGGTCTCCTCGAAGTCCCCGTCAGGGCATGCCACGAGCCTGCCGGGTTTCGGCTCGCTTTCCGTCGCGGCCGTGATGGCATCGCCTTGCCTTCCGTCAGGCAGTTCCCTGACAATCTCCTCAAGTCCCCGAAGGTTGTATTTGAATACCGCCTTGTCCACATAGACCCGCACTTCCCTGACGATGGTATGGATGAACTTCTGCTTTTCAATCGGGTACATGAAATCCCAGACCTGCGCCAGGTCTACGAACTTCTCGGGCAGGTTCGCGCGGCGCAGCGGGCTGTCGGGGCTGAGAACCGCAGCCTGGGTCAGAATGCCTGCCAGGGACTCCGGCGTGGACAGGAGCGACGACACGCGTTCCATGAGAAGCATTTCCAGCGGCTCGGCTGCGATGCGCCGCAACGGGCAGCCAGGGTGATTCCGCTTTGCATCTGTGCTACACAGGTAGTAGCGGTACATCTTCTTTCCCTTCCGCTTGCTGTAAGTCTCCCGCATCGGGCCATTGCAATGTCCGCACTTGAACAGGCCGCGCATGGGAAGCGCCCTGGTCTCGTGAGTGCCGTCGGACCGGAGGTTGTTGTCCAGAATGACATGGACACTGTCCCACAGGGATTTGTCAACGATGGGGAGGTGTTCGCCTGGGTAAGTCTTATCGTAATGCCTGACCAGACCGATGTAGAGCGGATTGTTTAGGATGTCGTATATGTTCTGGCTCCTGTAGAAGCCGCCGCCGTGGGTGACGCCCCTGGAGCTTGTCCAGACGGGGGGCTTGGAACGGGCAAAGTTGTTTGAAGAGGGTTATGCAGTCGCCCAAGATTATACTTGGAATGAATTCCAAACCATTGTTGATGACCAGCGATTTGATTTGCGAGATACGGTAATGCAGATCGCCAAACGTTATATGTAAGGGGAATTATGGATCCAATAACAGTTGCAATTGTAGCGGGAGTGATGGCGTTGGGGCGTTGGTATAACGCTAGAACGGAAAGGGAGCTTAAAGAGCGGAAGGAACAGGAGGAAGCGCAAAAAAGAGCTAGTGAAGAAGCCCAGCAACGTATGCGAAAAGAACAATTTGCAAGGCTTGTTCAACTGATAGAACAGTATAGCAAGAGAGAGGCAAGGCCTTTAAAAATATCGGTCGAGTCGAAGTCTTTGCATTACAAGAAAAATATGAAAGGGATTGATTTGATAAAGTCACAGTGCACTAATAGAAATGAAGTTGATGAATTTGTCTTAGGGAAGATTATTCCCAGTGACCAGCTTCCAATGAATCTTCGAAAAATGTTAAAAAGGAGAAATGGATAAATGCCGATTCTTACAACAATAAGTGCGGGTGTTGTCATTGCAAGATCTGCAATAGCAATTGGCGGCTTCGTCAAGAAAATGTTTGGGCCTTCTCAGATGGACATTCACAATTGCAATATAGATTTGCAACGCAGAAATGCTGAGACAACATTGCGTGTGGCTCAGATGAACGCAAGAGCGGCATTGGAAGTTGCTGATCACAATGCAAAGACATCACATGATGTTGCTGTGATGGCAGCACAAGTCAACAAAGAAATTGCCGCGGCGAATATAAGAAACACACGGGAAATCGCTGAGTTTAATTTGCGAGAAGCGCGGACAACAGCGATGCTTGCCGCAAAACTTCAGGCCGATTTGGCGATGAGAAACGCCACCGTTCAAGATGCAATGAGATCTTTTCCGCTCAATATACCACCATGTGTAATGCTTGAAAATGCTGGACTTCCCCAGACGGTATTGCAAAATGGAGAAATTAATGTTGTAGATGCAGGATCCAGCGGTAACATTCAAAGCGCATATCCTCTTAATGTAATTATCACTCCTTTGTTTGTTGATTCTACGGTGAATAACCGTGAGTACATTTCACAGAGGATGGTTGATAATCTTTACGGTTCCATTGAATCGTTTTTCACTCAATACTATTCGCGTGATGGAGAACGCCCGATTCGGCTCTACAACACGTCGTGGAATAGAAATGTCGCAGCGGGAACGCATGCGGCAGAATTGTTGTATTATTTTTTAAAAGCACTGCCCGTCGTTGTTATAGAACCTCGGTTTGACGGGGCAAAGTTTCGAGCCGTTGTGACTCATTGGAACATTGGGTTTGAAGGCGATGCTATTCATCGTGCCGAGTATGAGTTCCCCGTTAATTTTAAGGATATGATTCTGGGGAATGCGATTAGGAGGTCAGAGCGCGACAGTAAGTTGTTTTCAAGAATTCCTGCCGACAAACAGACGCAGAAAGTGAAATCCTATATCCAAGTCTGTGAAAACAATCTAGGTGTTTACAATGCGATTTCTCAGGATGTGACAGTGGAAGAATGTCTTCAGTTCATTTCGGTGGAGCAGAGTGATTTGAAGGAAGCCGCTGATACTCTATCTATGAACATGAAGGTCTTGCTTTCGGTCATGACGGACGCACATCATTTGTTGTCTGTTGGTACAACACCGATTTTGCCTAAGTTGATAAAGACGGAATTCCCGAAACTCCTGGAAACGGAGCAATTTGTGGAATCCATGCGAACGATGTATGAAAAGTGTTATGATAAATTGGGTTATAATGCAGACGAGTTATCGCCAATTTTAAAACTAGAGTATGCAGATATCGCGATTGCGCTAGACACGAAAACCGGGGCCGATGAGGTGGCGATAGCGGCATTACGACAGTCCGCTAAAGAGTTTTGCAGGATTAAGCACTTGGAATGTCCACTGGATATTTCAAACCAAGATTTGATTGATCTTGTCAGCACATCCTCGCGAATAGAAGACGAGGATTACCTTAAACGGCTAATATTATTTACACGGGATCATAAAGGTGCAATCCCTTCGGAGGGATTGCATCGACAATTGCAACTCGCATATCGCCGTGTAAACAACCCATAACAAGAAAGGAGAACAAATGGAAAAGATCTACGTGGCTGCCATCGATTTTGGCACTGAGAATTCTGGCGTTGTGTGGGGGAGTAATTCCCAGGATATCATAATACAGCACTATACCTCATGTGATGAGCATGGTTACGCTAAAATGCGTACCGCTATGTTCGTGCGGAGGGATCTCCTATCCAAGATTGCCTCTTGCACAGATTCGGATTGCAAGATTATGGGGGTGACAACGGAATGTGATTCCGACGAAAACCTGATAGTTGGCGACGAAGCGAAGACGCGTGGCGTATCGCGTGCGGTAGATGGGGTTGAGCCGGACGAGTGGGTTTATTTTGAGTATTTTAAAATGCCGCTCTACAAGGGTGATACGAAGATTCAGGGTAGCAATGGTGAGTTCTATTCGATCGAAGATGTCATTTCGTTGATATTGCGTGCATTTAAGTTGAGAACATTAAAAGAGATGTCCAAATGGCATGAAGGTATGTCGTTTGACGAAATCAATGCTCGCGTCAAGTGGGGGGTTACAATCCCAACTATTTGGGAAGATTCTCAAAAGCAGATCATGAAACGGGCTGCAAAGCGAGCAATCGGGATCCCGGAAGGAGAGGATGTCATAGCTTTGCTTGAGCCAGAAGGCGCGGCATTTAGTTTTGCCGAGGAAGGTAATCAATGTAATTCTGCCGCGGGGCAGTCGGGGGGCATAGGCATGCAAAACGGCGAAAAGTTTATTGTCATTGACTGTGGTGGGGGGACGACGGATATAGTTATTGAAAAGGTAGCGAGGAAAGATAATGTAACGAGCTATGAAGAAGTGACAAGCGCAAAGGGGCGGGCATGTGGTGGAACTGATATTGACAAGAGTTTCTATGAACTCTTGGCAAAAAAGATAGCGTCTCTTGACAATGGAGGAACAGTCTTCGATCCCTATGAAGATTATTTGCTGAAATTCAGGAAGAGCAAAGACACAAATGGTCTTGGATGGCATGGAATTGAGCAAGAGTGGAAAAAACTCAAGCACAGCCTATCCTTCTTGAAAAGGGGGTGCGACGAATATCTTGCGCTTCCAGATTCGTATTGGAAGTGGCTTGAACGTAATCCTCCTAGTGTCAAGATTCCTCTCGATAGACTCGGTAGTTATAAGCAGATTAAATTTACCAATGGAGAGCTACTCTCAGTTGTTCAACCAACCGTGAATGAGATTGTTCAGAAGGTTGATGAGGTTTGGTCAAAGGAGTCTGACTTGGATTATGTGTTTTTGGCGGGTGGGTTGAGCGGTCTTGGTTTACTTCGAGAGGCGGTGGCGGACTTGGTTGGGAGAAGGGCCGCGATAAAAAAGGCAAGGCTTGTTTGCGAATTTACTGATGGAAGGGCTGGGTATTTTCCTGGGGGAAGTATCATGCGCGGAGCGGCGTATTTGCTTTATTTCGAGCGGTCGATACGCCGTAGACCTTCGCGTTATTATTATGTCTCAACACATTGCCCAATTGATACAACTTCTAGCGAAACAATTTTAAAATCAATTGCGTTAAGCGTGTTTAATAGCATTAATGAAACGTATGATGGATAGTTCGCAAAGCGAGGCATTAGAGCGCTTGGACTTTATGAATACGATCAAGTGCGAAATGTCTAGGTTAGAGCCGGATGTCTTGAAGGATGATGAAGGGACATTCGTAAGGTTGTATTTGCCTATTTGCGTCCCAGGCTTGTTGGCATCAACGTACAAAAGCAGCTTTAGACCCGGCAGCAGGGAGCAGGAAACTATTGAGTATACAATATACTCGTCTCACAAATATTGTGTTCTTTGGAGAGAGGGTGATCCAGACATTAGGGATGAGGGAACTGTTATGATCTCCTGTAAAGGAATTGATAGCTTCGACTCAGAGGTGGATTTTAATGATTGCATGAAAAAAGACCTTGAGATGATAATCTTCAACGGCAAAAGCAAGCAAGAGATCAAACGTCTAAAATTCTCTGTCGACCTCACAGTCGGCAGATAAGATGACAAAAACACACAAAAGAAAGGAAAATCAAAATGGATAACCTCCAGGACTATGGTATCACAGACACAATGCTTCTTTCAGGTCTCGGACTATGTACGGCTGGTCTGGCCACGATGCTTGGTATACGAGACATACGCGTCACGGGCAAGAAGTTGGAAGAGGAGCTTAACGGTCTTGCAAAACAGTATGCGAATCTACAAAGAGAGAATGCGCAACTCATGGGAGAAGTGAGGGAACTTCGCAAGCGAATTGATGAAGAAGCTGATAGTCGAAAGACCTTCGAAATGCGAGTGGAGCAAAAGATGGAGATGAACGAAGACCGGCAACGCAAGGCGTTGGTAGCGCAGATGGATGACATATCAAGGCTTAATGATGATATTTTTAGAAGGTTGAGTTATGAGTTTGATCCGGAAGAGAGCGTGTATAACATCATAAACCGTTTACTTGTTGAATCCTTGATGAAGGGGCGAGTGGTGGAGAGCGTTCCGGGAATGGATGAACTACGCAAGCATCCAAAGAATTTTACAGAGGCTGATTCAAATGCTTTTGTTGCCATGCTTGATTCTGTCCTCTGCCAAATTGGTGAGTTTGTGTCTAAAAATCAGTCCTTGTCGAAACAGATCGCGGATTTTGAGGGAAAAGATTTCGGCGCGCTTGTTATCCTGCCAGACAATGGAATGCCGTTTGATGAAAAAACAATGGCGCCGATAAACGAAGTTGTTGATCTAGATCATGCCGTTGTTCAATATGCTAGTGTTATCGGGTGGAATTTGCCTACGCTCCATGAGTTTAAGCAGGCGAGGGTGAGGTTGTTTTCTCAGAATGCAAGAATTTGCGATGAAGGGCAGGTTGCAGAGAAGAAGTTATCCTCGGTGGTAGATAAACATCTTGCTAAATCACGGAAGATGCCTGAAAACGATGTGTCCCACATAAATTCCCCTTCAACTGATGAAGTCGTTACGGTTGTCCAGTTTGAAACAGGAATTGCAAGCGGTTCTCGGGGGGGCGATATTGACAATGCAAGACGTAAAGATGGTCTTGATTAAAGAAAGTTGACAATAAGGACTTGAATGGCTATTTTTTGCGTTGACTGTGATGCGTTGGTTACGGCGCACAATGAGATGAAATGTTCAATGTGTAGTAGTTTGCAGATTGAGCAGGAGCAGATGTCGAAGTTGGCAAATTTATTTTACGGATCGATAGCAATGAGCGAGCAGCAGGAAGGTGTTGACATGAAAACAAATTAAAGACAGAGAATTGGTTTATGCTGAACTTAATAGTGAACAATGCGCGGGTCTCGTATGACTCGCTGGAGGAGGCGAAGGACGCGGCGCGGGAGTCGGGCCTCGGTCTCGCGTTCTGGCGCGAGACGCTTTCGGAGTGCGCCGGGAACGAGACGCTGTGGAACGAGTTCCTCAACGACCTCCGGCAGAGCGGGGCCAAAACCGAGGCCGAGCGACTGGACTGCACGTTCCCGAAGGATTCGCCGCGCCATTGGCTGCTTATTGCATTGACGCTTGACGGCGACGAGCCGTGGCAGGCGTTTCTTTCCGATGTCCGATGGCTGTTCCGTAAGAAAAAAGGTGAGGTTTCCATTGAAAGCGGAAAAGTGAACACCCCCGCGATTCCAATGAACCGGAAGGGGGCTCTCGTTCTCCCATCAATGCTAGATGGATGCCCTGTGACTAGAATCGGTGATTATGCTTTTTCTCGGTGTTATTGGCTGACATCGGTGGCGATTCCGTCGAGTGTGATGCACATCGGAGTGAATGCGTTTTATGGTTGCGACAGGCTGACGTCGATGGTAATTCCGTCAGGTGTGACTAGCATCGATGATTATGCGTTTTATGGTTGCGACGGACTGACGTCGATGACGCTTCCGTTAAGTTTGAAGAGCATCGGTGATTATGCTTTTTCTCGTTGTTATGGGTTGACATCGGTGACGATTCCGTCAAGTGTGATGCATATTGGAGTGAGTGCGTTTAATTGGTGCAAAAAACTGCAGAATTTTTGTGTCGATTCTGCGAATCAGGTATATAGTTCGATTGAGGGGTTGCTCTGTTCAAAGGATGGTAAAACCCTTATTGCGGGAGTAAATGGCGAGATTGAAATTCCATCGAGTGTAACGAGCATCGGGAATAGAGCTTTTGGGGGATTCAGTGGCCTGACATCGGTGGCGATTCCATCAAGTGTGACGAGCATCGGGGACGAGGCGTTTTTATCTTGTGATGGGTTGCTATCGGTGACGATTCTGTCAGGTGTGACGAACATTGGGGATCGTGCGTTTTCAGAGTGTAAGGGGTTGTTATCGGTGACGATTCCGTCAAGTGTGAAGAGCATCGGTGCTGGTGCTTTTTCTCGATGTTATGGGCTGACATCGGTGGTGATTCCGTCGAGTGTGATGCACATCGGTGTGGGCGCGTTTTATTGGTGCAACAAAATACGGAATTTTTGCGTCGATCCTTCGAATCAAGTATACAGTTCGATTGAGGGTTTGCTCTGTTCAAAGGATGGTAAAACTCTTATTGCGGGTCTAAATGGCGAGATTGAAATTCCGTCAAGTGTAACGAGCATCGGGGATAGAGCTTTTCTGGGATTCAGTGGCCTGACATCTGTGGTGATTCCATCAAGTGTGACGAGCATCGGTGAAGAGGCGTTTTCATTTTGTGGAGGGTTGCTATCGGTGACGATTCCGTCAAGTGTGAAGAGCATCGGTGCTGGTGTTTTTTCTGGATGTTATTGCCTGATGTCGGTGACGATTCCATCAAGTGTGACAAGCATTGGTGTGCATGCGTTTTCGGAGTGCAAAAGGCTGATATCGGTGGCGATTCCATCAAGTGTGACGAGCATCGGTGCTGGTGCTTTTTCTCATTGTTATGACTTGACGTCGGTGACGATTCCATCAAGTGTGACAAGCATCGGTGTGGATGCGTTTTTGGAGTGCAAAAGGCTGACATCTGTGGCGATTCCATCAAGCGTGACGAGCATTGGTGCTGGTGCTTTTTCTTATTGTTATGGCTTGACGTCGGTGACGATTCCATCAAGTGTGACAAGCATCGGGAAAAAAGCGTTTTTTAAGTGCATTGAGCTGACGACAGTTTATGTGGGTTGGCGGGACAAGGAGCGGGTGGAACGAATGTTGCGCTCGTGTGGCGTTAATGTTGATCGGATCAATTTCGTGGAGCAAAAACCGGGATGGAAGGAGCTACTGCGCGCATTATGGTAATCGTACGTAATATGCAGCACGTGAGCGTGAACGATGCACGGGGCTCGTATGACACGCTGGCGGAGTTCTTGTTCCAGTTCAATAGCCCTTCACCAACCTTTGAGTTGGCGAAGCAGAATCGTAAGCGCTGTTCTGGCGACGGCAGCCGTCCCGGGCGGTAGCGAGGGCACGCGGAGCGTGAGGCGTAGTCACCAGACAGGCGCGAGCGAAATAAAGCTGATCGTAAGGCAAGTGAGTTTTGAGTGACAGAAATGCAATAATGTTTTTTTCAACATATCGGCAATTGGCATGGAGTCCAGATCCTTTGTGGAGTTGAATCACCCTGCCAAATGAGGCATGATGTGTAGAATGAAATACAAGTTTGTTACATGAAAACATTACAAAGGAGGTCATTATGGGATATGCAGCAAAATGTTTACAGGATGTTGGTCGTGGACTTTCTCAATATGTAGAGAAGGCAGACGAAACAGAGCGGGTGATTCTTCAGCATTCCTGTGTGGCGGGAGCGTCCGGTTTAGTTCCGATTCCCGGAGTGGATACGGTGATTTGCCTGGGGAATCAGATAGCTCTTTACGGACGTCTTAACACAATCCTTGGAGTTTCATTGGCGAAGAATACGCTTAAGGCCATCGGCGGATTCATGGCCTCGCAGATTACAGGCGTCATTTCGGTATTTGGTTTTGCCTTGGCAGGCAAGGTGGCCGGAGGTCTGTTGAAATGTATTCCCGGGCTTGGAAGTCTTGGGGGAATAGCTCCGGCATCACGTACGTGCTGGGTGTCGTCTATGTCAAGGCGATGGTGCGCGTATTCAAGGCTGGAAAGGATGTGAATGAAGATAACCTGAAACAGGCATTAAGAGAAGAATTTGCTGACAAGGAAGGGCTGAAGGCTATTTATGCTGAAGGCCGTGAGAAATTAAAAAACACGAATTTTTCCGCATATAAAGATGAGGCGGAAAAATATAAGGATTGAATTTGAATGTCAACACGTTAAGGATATGAGATAAAAATGCCCCAGACAAGGTTTAATCTGAAGAGCAGACTGGCAAACGCGAGTGCTTCTGTCCTAACAGGAGTGAGGGCCGCCAGCCAGTTAGTATCCAAAGCATTATTACGCAAACATCGTGTTTTAGCCTGTGCATTTTGTAAAACGGAGGCGGCTGCCTGGTTGGAGAATGTCTATCGCCAACGCGGCTATAACGTCCAGATATTGCAGTTTAGCGAAGGAACGGAAATGGGGGTGCTCGTGCAGATTCAAAATGATGAGTTAGATTGGAAGCGCGACATTGTAAGGACGGTTAGCGGGGGCAAGTTGGCAGTGAATGTGCGATTGTTACCGAAGGAACAAGACCTGCTTGTGGAAATCGGAAATGGCAAGTGGCTTGAAAGACATTTTCAGGCGTACTAGCCTGGACGATCTTTGCGCCGCTGGTGCTGATTCCTATCGTCAGTGCCTATCGTCAAAAACGATTGCTTGACCAGGTTGAATCAGAGTTGTTGCAGTGGCTTGATTTTCATCGGACGGTGAATGCAATAGATATATAGACGTAAATTTAGGAATTGATGTGATATTATGGGAAATAAGGTAGTGCCAAAAAAATGAAAAAATAGTGAGTAAAGTTGGAAGGAATGGCGTGAATGAAAAAGACTGACGGTCATATAATTACGAGAGAAGACATTGAGGATCGAGACCAACTTGTTTCTGTCAAAATTCCAGAAGGAATCGTAGAAATCGGACCAGGTGCTTTTGCTAATTGCAAAAATCTGACATCTGTGGAGATTCCTGAAGGAGTAACAAAAATCGGTGCTGGTGCTTTTGCCGGATGCTATAACCTGATGTCCGTAAAAATTCCGGACAGTGTGACAACAATCGAGAATTACGCCTTTATGTCTTGCAGGTATCTTCCTTCCGTAACACTTCCGGACAGTATCACGAAAATTGAATTGAAATCCTTTGCATATTGCAGTTGCCTTGCATCGGTGAAATTGCCGCTGTATGTCACCGAAATAAAAAGTGCTGCGTTCATAGAATGTTCCAGTCTGTCGTCCATTGTTCTGCCGGAAAGTCTAACGAGAATCGGTCCAAATGCCTTTTCCGGCTGCATCAGCCTGAAACAACTGGTCATTCCAAAAGGTATTTCAAAGATTGAAAATGGAACTTTCAGCTGCTGTTATGGCTTAACGTCACTCGTTATTCCCGACAATGTGAAAATCATAGATGAATATGCCTTTGCCTTCTGTTTTCACCTGACTTCTGTTTTTATTCCGGACAGCGTGGACGAAATCGGAGACAACGCATTCAGTCAGTGTCCACAGGAAGCAATATCACCGCACATCCTTGATAAGTTCGGGGATTGGATTTTTCAAGTTGAAAAATATTGAAAACCTTCATTCCTGCGGGCTTCCTGTCGCTTCGGATGCTGCGGTAGATGGTCTTTCCGGTGCACGGGGATTCCGGCTCCTCGCAACTGCGGATGCTGTCCAGCCGCTACAGTTCGTTCTCACGGCGTGGAGTGCGCTTGACAGGGGTATGAAGTTCAGGCGGTTGTTGGCATAGAGCATTCATGCGTTTAAGACGCTTTTAAGTACGAACTTGCCATGGAATGTTGTTTACGACAAGGTGAAAGATGAGAAGTGAAATTGAAATTAATCACGATTGGATCGAATGGGCCGAAAGTGGCCGCTGGTTCATGATTTTTCAGTGCAACTGGGCCCCGTTGTTCCACATTCGCCCAGATCTTATTTTCAAATGGCCGCCAGAACTCCTCTCCGGTCTGGAATGGAGCAGTGCCGTATGCGCGGATATTTCCCTAAAGGAACACTGCCCGTTTGAGTTGTTCGATGGCAGAAACTGGGTGGATTGCCTCTGTGAACATCCCTGTGTATTTGATGAGGAATGTGATTGGGGAAAATTGGATAAAACCTGCTGGGTGTCTCTGTTGCAGGAACGACCGGAATGTTTTCGTCCGGCGGTGAAAACGTTGTTCGATGCCGATGACCGCGCGTCGATTATTGGCAGGCAACCCTCTTTGGCGGATGAACTCAACTTTGAAAGTTTACCGTTTTATCTGCGGCTGCAAGTTCTTGCTTCCACGTCCAAGCTTGACTCCCGTATGGATTGGAACGACTCCCCCGAAACGATGCCGGACAATTCAGAAGAATCCTATTTGCTGTTAAGTTCCTGGGCGGAACTTCTTGGGAAGCGTCCGGAATTTGCTGCACGGTGCACTTGCCGGGAATCGTTCACCGGAAGTGATTGGGTGCAAATAATTGCCAGTCAAAATATTTTGGATGAATATTGCCGATGGGAGAAAATTGACCCCAACGTTCCCTATGGGTGGCCCTATTTGCTGGATGAAAGGCCGGAACTGGCGACTCGTTGTCCTTGGGATTTGATGATTGTCAAAGACGTGGAAGAATTTTTGCGAAACCATCCGGAATATCGTTCTTCGGTTCCGGAAAAACTGCATGCACTTGTCTCTTCTGATAATGCAGAGGAGTTCACCGCAGATATGGACGGATATGAGTGGGCGGAGTATTTGACAGCAAATCCCGGCGCGGCGGACAAATGTCCGTTTGATACCTTTGACGGCACTGACTGGGCGGCAGTGCTGGCGTCGCACCCAGAGTTTGCCGACCGATGCCCTTGGCATACCTTAAATAGCTCAAATTGGAGTGACCTGTTGGCAGAACAGCCAGAATTTGCCGACCGATGCCCTTGGGATTCATTTGATAATGACGATTGGGTGGAAATACTGAAACTCAATTCAGAGTTTGCCGACAAATGTCCCTTGGATATTTTAACTGGTAAAAACTGGCGTTGGATACTGACGAATTCTCCTGAATTGGCGAATAAATGTGATTGGGAAAAATTGGACGGGACCGATTGGGCTCAACTTCTTATGTTTCAACCGCAGTTTGCAAAATATTGCTCATGGCACAAATTGGATAATGACAACTGGATGAATCTGCTTGACAGACGCCCCGAATTTTCCAGACAATGCCCGAAAAAATATCGCGGCATAAGTCCTGAATGGTTATGGAAAGCGCGTTTGGAATGGTGCGATAAAATGCACATCGGCGTTCATTCGCAGGAAATAGAAATGGTTGAGACAGGAGAACAAGTCAATGAATAACACCTGTATGCGTGAAAACAAGGAAAACCGTGCTATTGCTTTAATGTTGTCAAATTATTGGTGAAAATAACGATTTACGCAAAACTCTGAACAGACCTATAACGTCAATTTTTCTTTGGCTGCTGATGCAAAAGTGATTCATTTTTGCTAAAAAACAATCACAAAGGAGAATCAATGAAGAATCTCAAATACAGTCTTGAGCGTTTCGCAGAAAAACATCCGATTTTGTTATTTGCAATTTCGGTCACTCTTCTGCTGGGAGGCATTGCATCGAAAAAATTAATTGATATTTGGTTGATTTTGCATACACCAAAGGACCTTGAAATTAATTTTTGGATGAATATGACATGTGTGATGATATTTTCAGGAGGTATACTGTTCCCTTTCGGGCTTGTTTGTGTAAAGAAAAACAGGCTCTTTTCGGAATATTGGCTGGCGCTTATTGCTGAAATTACATTATTCAGTGTCCTGTTATCCCTGGTGGATCAGCCCCCTTATAGTGACGATCCTTATTATGATCAGCCAGTTCTTCTGATATTGCATACCGCCAGTACTGTGTTTTTGCTTGCATCCATCGTTCAAGGTTCGCTTTTGGCTGTCGCATATTGTCTTTTTACGGACAAAGAAAAGCGGAGGCGGACAATCAGGCGACGGATTTTATTATGCGTCATCGCTCTTTTATTGTCTGCGTTCTTGATTTACTGCAGTTACTGGCTGGAGCATACCTGAATCTGTCTTCGATTTTCATTCCTGACAGCGTGGATGAAATCGGGGACAGCGCTTCCGGCCATTGTCCAAGAGAAGCAATAGCACCCCATATTCTTGATAAATTCGGCGTTTGGATTTTTGCAACTGAACAATAACAAAAAAGAGCTTAAAAATAAGGTTCTGAATATAGGAGATCGTCATGCCTAACAAACTTTTGATATTTGTTTTTATCGCTGGAGTAATTCTCGGAAGTGGGGTTACCTTGCTTGTCGGATATACTCCCGGAGCAGAAGAATGTGGACAGAAAAATCCGGAAAGGCTTGATCTTAAAATTGAGCCTCTATTCGCAGATGACATGGAATTTTTTCAGGTTCACAGAAGTTTTTACAATTCTCTTTTGGCCAGCGGGAAACTATGGCGTACCGGAGATATGACAACCTTGGCTACCACATGTGCATTTTTAAGTGAGGTAGAACTTTATCTGCATGCCAACACACACTTGAAAAATCTTCATGATGAGCAGAAAAGAGCTTTTGTGGAACATTACAATAAATGGCTCGCTGGGTACAAACAGAAAATCGAACAGCCTTTTTTTGATACAGATGGAGTGACGCCTTTGGAAGGGACGATGGTTGTCCCTATGTATCCAGGGCGCAGAGATGATTTGATTCAGGAGTTTTTGCAAACGATTCCCAATCTGGTAAAAGTTTCCAAGGAACAACTCTATACTGAAAAAGATTTTGAATATGTTGGAAAATAGTGTACTTTTGTTTTAACCATGACATGAGATAAGAGGATGAGCGGAAAACAATTTACAGATACCAAAAAGTTGACAAGGAAATAAATTATGATGGATATACAAAAAGCGGCATTTTCTATCGCTTGATGTATGCCGATTATGTTTTGGGATTGTCCTTATCAAAAATCACTTATAAGCAACCAACTTCAAGGAGATTATACCATATGGAAGAAAACAGTACTGATACAGACACCGCTGCCATTGAGCAGTCCACACGAACAACCAATTTTTTCTGGGCGTTTATCCCTGCGGGAATCACCTGGTTCATCGGCTTTTCTTTTCTACAGGAATTTAACCGCATTTTTGTCTGGTGGACTTTGGTGTGCGGCTGGTTTCCGTTATATTATGCTATGAAACGTAAATATCCCGCTGTCCGAAAAAAGTGGAACATCGCAAACGGTTTTGCAGTTGTTTTTTTGCTCGTTATTCCATGTCTTTTTTCTCTTCTGTTCACGTTATTTATCAGTCAAGACATCTGAGAAGATAATCACACGTAAAAGCTGATTTGGAGTCCTGCATAGTGAGTAAAAGAAAATTAAAATGGGTACAAACTTTACTGATTTGTTATTGTGCGTTGTATTGCCTGAGGTTTGCTCAACTTAACTTCGGCTGCCGACAGCCGATAGCGGCATTATACCTGCCTCATAACTTGGTCTTGGGTGACACTGAATTGCTGATGTACAATGAGGATTGCCTGGATGAAATAGTTGCACACATAGGATTGATTGACTTGAATGGAGACTTGAAAAAGGAATTTATTTTTGACCAAAGAAGGTTTGGTTTAGACTACAATACCATCTATAGCATTGAAAGTAATGGAACTTTCAGATGCATTGCTAATTTTTATACCCATGATAAGCTGCCGCTTTATATCCCCCCTTTGACAATATGGGGATATCCTGCGGTATTGACAGACGATGAACATTGTAGATATGTCCTTAATAAATGGGACAGCACCCAAAAATGCTATGTTCATGAAAAACAAACTGAAAAAAATGACACACCGTAAACTGTAAGGAAAATATCATGCGTGGACATGTCCTTGCAAAGCCTGGCTATATCGCCGCCCATAAAATGTTCCGTGCGAAATTTTATATGCCGTCGATAGAAGATGGGGGAACTGCCAATGGCACTGGTCATGTCACTGACATTATCGAATAACGCTATGTTCCCCAGGAGGGTAGGTTTTGTGGGGGAGGGAAAGGGTCGTTGACCCTTTCCCTTCCCCATACCCCCCACTCTATCCCCAGGAATCCCGGCGCTGCGCGCCGGGATTCCACTTTTTCTTTTTCATCAATTACCGACCTTCTTAGGGAACATAGCGTTCAGGAAAGAAAAAAACCTGACTTGTTTTCGCAAGTCAGGCTTGAAAAGATGGCG
>JAZRUY010000094.1:0-11633 GCA_045598845.1 Victivallaceae bacterium | reverse complement strand
CGTCCGGTGCTGAAACTCAGCGGCGGTCTGGTCTGCCGGGAGTTCACCGTCACTTGTTCCACCCCGGATTTCGCCGCCGCCGGAGCGACTCTGGTCGAAGGCGAGATCGGTGACTGCTCCGCTCTGCCGAAGCGGTCCGCGCTGGATTATCCGGATTGCCGTTTCACCTGCGCTTTCACCGGCAATTCGGTTCTGGCCGGACTGCCGTGTCCGGAAAAGCCGGTTCTGACCGTGGACGGATTCCGGGATTACCGCCGTCTGCCCTCCGCCGGATTGACTCCGGGAATGAAAGTCCGCTGCCTGCTGGTTCCTTATGACAGTCTGAACGCCGAGCAGCAGTCGGTGCAGGTCGCCGATGAACTTGATCTGTACACTCTGGAAAATTACTATGTCCGGGAAATATATCCGGTGTCGGATTTTTCCGATCCGCCCGGGCATCCGGATTCCGGCATCGCTTTCACCGGCGCGGAGAGCAAACCTTATGTTTCCGCCTTCAATCGCGGCTTCAATCCGCCGCTGACGGACGGAGAACGCGCCGAACAGCGCGCCCGTATTTCCGCCGCTTTGCGGGAACTGGATGCCCTGCTTGCCCCTTATCCGCTGGAAGCATTGGATAAACTGAATGCGGAATTCGACCGCGCCTGGCGGCGGGAGCAGGGTGAGGACGCCCCCGGCCGCAACCGGGTGAAGGCCGGCAACAATCTTATGGTCTGGCGCAATCTCGGCGGCACTTTCTGGGCTTTGCCGGACAAATACAAATTCGCTCCGCAGGATGTTTCCATCGCTCCGGATAACTTGCGGGCGCTGCTCTCCTTCCGGGATTTTCTTGAATCCAACGGCTGCCGGCTGCTGGTGGTCCCGATCCCCATGTGGGGGGATATCGCCGCCCGGGTCATATTGCCGGAATTCCAGGAGGTTCCGGATTTTTACACCGCCGTTTTAGTCCGGCAGCTGCTGGATTCCGGCATCGAGGCGCTCTATCTGTCGCCTGAAATCATCCGCCGCCGCAGTGAAAACGCCTTTTCCTACTTGTATCCGTGGGATGCGCATTCCGCCGACGGCGGCGCGTCCGCCGCAGCGTCCGCCGCCGCCGGGCGGCTGAAAGACCTGAATTTGCCGGTTACCCTTGCCGCGGCGGATTTTTCCGAAATCAGCGTTGACCGCAATCTCGGCAGTACGCATAATCTGTGTTTTCCCGATAAGTGTGATATAGGCGGTAACACCGCGGGCGCGGTGATTCCGATCCGGCGCATTCTCTACCGCGGCGGGCCGGTGAAACCGGATGCTTCCTCCGCGGTACTGTGCATAGGCAGTTCTTTTATGCGTTCACCGGAATGTGACGGCAATCAGAGTTTCGTTTCCTATCTGACCCGCGATTTATTGTACGGCTGCGATGCGGCGCGCTGGAACGGCATCGGGGTTTTCACCACCGGCGTGCGGCAGATTAGGGACGATCCGGAACACTATCTGAAAGGAAAGCGCGCGGTGGTGCTGGTGTGCGGCGCGATGCAGCTCGCCGCCGGGGTGAAATACGGCGATATCCGTGAACTGGACCGCGAGGCCGGGCTGTTGTCCGGAAAAAGAATTATATTCAGCGCCAGGCCGGAATCCGGAACGGTTTCCGGTCTGTATGAAAAATTGCCGGGAGCGGCGGTATTTCCGGCCTCCGGCGATGCTCCGGTCCGGATCTTGGAGGCGGATATACCGGAACACTCCGGTTCCGCCGTGCTGACGGTCGGCTGCTGCCGCGAGGCGCATCAGGATGCGCGGTTGATTGTCAACGGCGAAATCCGCGAGGTCGAGGCCTGCCAGTATGCCGATTCCTGGAGTCGGATAACAGTTCCGTTACCGGCCGGGGTCCGGCATGCGGTGATAGATATAGACGGCAAGGCCGGTCATCAGCTGGCGATTCGCAATATTCAGATTTTTGACAAATAAATTTTCAGTCGTCTTTCCGCGGCCTGAATTCCATCCGGTATTCCGCCCCATTTCCGGTCAGTTCAATGCAGTACAGCGGGTCGGCGTAGTTCGCTTTCATGACCGCGTCGGTACGGTACTCGGAAATTTTTACCGGTACAATGCCGTGAGACTCCATTTCCGCGCCGTTCCCGAATTTCACTTTGTTTCCGCTGATTTCCGCCGGATGCATGGAAAACAGCCGCAGTCTGACTTCTTTCAATCCGTCCTTGCCGATCCGGTCGGTCACGGTAACGCTTTGTTCCGCCACCGATACTTCGCGGCTGAACCCGTTTAAACCGGCCTCCGCCGGATAGGCGTCTTTCAGTTCGACGCTCAGAATATCTCCGTCCGTTTTCACTTCGGCGCGGTACTCCGCTCCGTACTGCTGGCAGACGCCGTCGATTTCCGGCGCATTGTGTCCGGATGCGCCGATATGCCGGAATCCGTACCGTTTTTCCGGCATGAAAGTATCCTGGCAGTATTCACCCCGCCCGGTATCCAGAATCAGCGGCTCATTCCTGTAATAGACGGTGAAATGCCCCAGATCGTTGTGGTTGTGCGGCTCCGCGTTACTGCCGCCTTTGAGCGATACCGAGAATCCGTCCGGGTTGCGGATTATCGCCAGATGTCCGGAAAAGTCCGTCCGGTGCGGCAGTTCCGGCGCTTTGCCTTCCGGGCGTTTTTCATCCCGCAGCTCCCGCATGGTTATCAGCGGCAGCATGGCCAGACCGTGCCGGGTCAAGGCATCGCAGGACGCTGGTGCCAATTGCGCGTAATCACCGTAAGCCGAAAGTAATTTTGAGCCGGTCGCTTCGGCCAGAGTGTGCAGCATTGCCGGCGAACAGTCGCAGCGGGAGCCGGCGTCGGCGTAACTGGCGGTGTATTCCGGAGTGATTCGGACAGCGCAGATATATTCCGCCATGCACCGCAGTTTTTCCCCGGTTATCAGCGGCGGAGCGTCCGGGAAATACCGCTCCCTCAATCCCAGATAATACACCAGCGTCACGCAGCCGAGGCTCCAGTAATCCGGCCCTTCTTCGCAGAAACCGTCCTCCGGGTAATTGTCGATGTACAGCCGTATCTGGCGGTCGCATTTCTCCAGCATTGCTCTCACCCGGAGTTCATCCGGTTCGCATATCAGCGCCGCGGTCAGGCAGTTCATCGAGCACCACGGAGTCCAGTTGTTGGGCGCGATTTTCGGGTTCAGCCACCAGTTGATTGCTCCGGTGCGCTTGTCCAGCACCGACCCGATGCTCCGCTCCGCGGCTACCGCTTTCAGGTGTTTTACCATCCGCGGAGATACCGCGTTGAGATCGTCTTCCAGGATATGCAGCGTCAGCGCCATGTCAGCCGCCGTGGCGGCCGATACCAGGTCGGTGCGGATTTCCGTCAGTTCGTCCACCATCGGGTCGCCCTGTCCGGCGCATTTGGACGATGTGTAGGAGCACCAGTAAGTCTCCTCGGATATCTCCCACAGATAGTCGATTATCTTGTCTATGTACTTCCCGCTGTCGCCGCTTGCGCAGGCGGCCAGAGTCAGAATCAGCATATTGCTGCGCCGGGGCGAGGCGCAGTTCATCAGATGTGAATTCGTGTCGCCGGTGATTCCGCCTTGCAGATAAGAGCGGAAACTGGCCGGTGTCACCGGCTTCGCGAGTATTTCATCCGCCGCCTTGATTATCTCCGCCGCCGCGTCCGGCCGGATTTTCTCCCAGTATGCCCTGTCGCTTATTCCCGGCGGCAGCGGTACCGGCAGCGCCGCCATTGCGGCGGTCAGCATTGTCAGCATCGCCGCCAGCATGCTTTTTAATCTGAATCCGGCGGTGTTCATGCTGTTTCCCGGGGTGTGTTATTTAGTTTTTTTTGAAAATACATAACGAATTGCGGAATTGCTTTGTTATTTAATAAATATTGTGCAATTCCGCTGAAAATTCCATGTTTTTTAACGTTTCCGGGCCGAATTTGGATAATATTTAACTTTTTTCGCGCCCTTTCATGTGTATGTTTTTCTGTGTATATTATACCGCGTTTATGCCGTCTTTATCTTTAATCAGAATCTTTTTGTATGCGTATTTTCAACCGTAGAAAAACATCATCCGTTTGCGCTGTCACCGTGCGTTGCCCTGAATGCGGCGCGCTTTTCTCCGTCTCTTCTGAGGATTCCGGCAAACTTGCGCAGTGCATCGAATGCAGCTGTTTTTTTACCGCATGCGGGGAGGACTCATCCCGGCTCCCGTCTTTGGATAAATACCGACTTGCGCCGCCGCCGGTCCGGGTGCGCCGCCGGGTTCATCCGTTTGTCCGTCTTTCCCGTTTTTTTCAAAGCCGCCTGACGGTGATTATCTGTTTGTTTTTTGTCGCGGTGCTGCTCGCCGGCGCGTATGCTGTTCTGTACCGTTTTTGGATACAAGGCGTTTCCCCTGCCGCACTGAGCAGTACTGCCGAGTCGGCGCCTGTGCCGGTTTCTCCGGGCGGTTCTGATTTTTCCGCCGTTTCTGTTCCGGTTCGGGAATATGTGCCTGCCGCACCGGATACTCAAACACCGGAGCCGGATATTCAGCCTCAATCCGGCTTGAGGTTGCGGGAATGTCTGGAATTGGCGCGGCAGGGCAATGCCAACGCCATGTACCGGGCCGGCGAGATGTACGAGTCAGGGCAGGACTGTGAAGCTGATTATTCGGAAGCGTACCGCTGGTATCTCGCCGCGGCGGAGCGGGGGTTTTCTCAGGCTTTTTACAAACTGGGTTGCTTTTGCTACCACGGGCTCGGTGTCCGGCAGAGCAGCGGGCAGGCGTTCATCTGGTGGAACAAAGAGCCGCAAAGCGTGAAAAGCCGTGAAGCGCTTTCATTGTATTTGTCCAATGCTCCTGAGATATGAAATCGGAGAAAGATCTCATGACTGAATTCCGCGTTTCCCGCCGCTGGTTCGCCGCCGTAGCGGTTACCGCCGCGGTCTGGTGTTTCGCCGGGCTGCCGTTCCAGAACATCATTTCCGGCGATGAGAGCCGGGTGGCCGGTATCGTCCGCGCCATGCTGTTCAGCGGCGACTGGTTGATGCCGCGGCTCAACGGCGCTCCTTTTCTGGAATATCCTCCGCTGTTTTACTGGCTGGATGCCGCCGCGCTTGCGTTGTTCGGAGTTTCCGAATGGACACCAGCTCTGGGGTCTGCATTTGCCGCTTTCTTTTCCGCGCTGCTGCTGTTCCGGCTGGCGCGCCGGCTGGAATTTTCCCCTCCGCTTGCGTTTACATCGGTTTTCGTCATGCTCAGTTCCTCCAATTTTTTCTTCAACCGCATGGAGTGCCGGGTGGATATGCTGCTGCTTGCCTCTGTCCTGCTGGCTGATTACGGTTTCGCCGGGCTGTTCTTCCACCCCCGCTTCCGTTGCGCCGATCTGCTCTGCGCCGCATTCGGCATGGCCGCCGGCGTGATGACCAAGGGGCTGCCCGGGTTGCTGATCGCCCCCGCATCGGCTGGAGTTTTTCTGTTGCTTTCCGATATCCGGCGGCGCAGCATCGGATGGTCTTCTTATATACTGTCCGCACTGGCTTTCCTGCTGGCGCTGCTGGCTCCGGCGGTCTGGCTGTTCCTGCTGGAGCGCCGTTTTCCAGGTTCAATACGCGAAGTGCTGGTTACCAACGGCATCGACCGTTTTTCCGGCGCCCAGGGCGATCACACCCGTCCATGGTGGTGGTATTTGGCCGCTCTGCCGCAATTTTTTGAGCCCTGGCTGATCTTCGCTTTGGCTTCCGTTGCGGTGATGCTCCGCGGTCTGCGCCGTTCTTTCATCCGCCGCGACCTGTTTTTGCTCTGCGTTCTGCTGGTGCCGTTCGCCGCGCTTTCCTGCGCTTCCGCCAAACGGGCGGTATATCTGCTGCCGCTGACTCCTGCCGCGTCGCTGGCGGTTTGCCGTCTGATTGAACGGCTGCGCGGAATTTCCAGTCCGCGTCTGAAAGCGTTTTTTCTCCGGTGCGTACGGCGTAAACGCGTTCTGGTTGCCGCCGCCGCGGTTGCCGGCATCGTCTTTACTCTGATAGAAATACCGGTGCTGCGCGCTCAATCCGCCGGTGATTCGCTTGCACCGCTGTTCTCAGACTGTTCCGTTCTGCGTTCATCCGGCCGGCGGATTGTACTGATCGATGCCGCCGAACGTACCGCCGGAGCCGCCTGTTTCTATCTGGGGGAAAATGTCCCGTCAGTTCCGTCTTCGGCGGCCGTGCCGTCTGAACAGGAAGTCTGGGTAGTGCGACGCCGCGGCTTGCAATCCGGCGCCGCTTACGGCGACAGGCACCGTTTGCTCGATACGGTTGACGCTCAGCGTGAGTTTCTGCGTTGGGCGGCCGTGCCGGCCGACTGATGCCGCGGTTTTCTGATAACGTCCGGAAAATTGCGCACATTTTGAAAAACAGTGGTTGAAAAGCAATCTGTTCTCTGATTGGTTAAACCACACGAATAATCAAAAGAAAGGGAAACAGGTCACGGGAAATGTACCGAAAGAAGCTGGAAAGTCAATCCAATCTACGGAGTCATCAAAATCAATGAAAAAGGTGTACTTGATCATATTGATGGTTTAGTTCGCCAGTCCGTTGAGGACACGTTGAACGCTTTGCTCAATGCGGAGGCTGATGCCATCTGCAATGCTTCGCAATGCTTCGCGCTATCAGCGAAGCCCTGATCGGCAGGATACGCAAACCGGTTCCTACAAGCGGAAGTTGCTGACGAAAGCAGGTGAAATTGAACTGCAGGTTTCTCGTCTTCGAACGCTTCCGTTTGCAAACGGAGATCACCAAACGATATCAGACCAAGCAGAGCAAGAGCAGTGTTGAGGAAGCCCTGATTGAGATGTGTCTTGCCGGTGTTTCCGCCGGACAGCTTTTTTCATAGTGATTTTTCTCTGCCATAGGTCACAGGTTAGCATCAAGACAAAAGGGGCGAAAATCGGGTCTCGCAAACTTTTCTCTTACGAAAAAACAAAAAACGATTGACATATCGAAATATGTGAATATATTATATGCGTTTCCCTAAACAAGGATTACCACCTATGGACATCAACGAAAAGAAAATACCAGTCATTTTCAAGGCATTATGCGACGAGAACAGGGTAAGGATCCTGAAATATCTCATAGAGGGAGAAAAGTGCGCCTGCCGATTGCTGGAGGAAATGAAAATCGGTCAATCCACTCTTTCGCATCACATGAAAATCCTGTGTGATTCAGGACTGGTCATCGGGACAAAGGACGGGAAGTGGATGCACTACACGCTTTCTCCAAATGGTTTTCGTGTTGCTGCGGATATTCTGGTTCTTTTCATGCCGGACCTGAAGGAAAAACACACCTAAGTCGTACATCCCAGCCGCATTGTGGTCTTAATGCGTCTGTTTTTTAACCGTCAAACATCTACATATTTAGATACATAAATACATAAAGGAGCAAAAATGTGGAATTTCATACAAGACGAGCTTCTGGGCATGAAATGGCTGGAGCGTCTGATAGGCCGCGGTCTTGAACTGTCGGGGGTAAATGTTGAACAGCGTCTTGGGGGCAGTCTGCACTTCTTCATTTACGATGTTGTGAAAATCATGATTCTTCTCTGTGCCTTGATTTTCGTGATATCATATATACAGAGTTATTTTCCTCCTGAACGGAGTCGTCGGATACTCGGGAGCTTTCACGGTTTCCAGGGGCGGGTGCTTGGGGCCCTGCTTGGAACAGTCACGCCATTCTGCTCCTGTTCCTCAATTCCTCTGTTCATCGGTTTTACCCGCGCCGGTCTGCCGCTTGGCGTGACCTTCTCGTTTCTGATTTCATCCCCGATGGTGGATCTCGGGAGCCTTGTGCTTCTTGTCAGCATCTTCGGTTGGAAAACTGCCGTGGCCTACATCCTGCTTGGATTGGTCCTTGCCATCCTTGGCGGAACCCTGATCGAGTGGATGCATCTGGAGAGCGAGGTTCAGGAATATATCGTTCATGGAAGCCTTGCCTCCGAAGAGGAAGGCCATCTCAAATGGCGCGGGCGTTGTTCGTTCGCCTGGGAACAGGTTCTTTCCACAGCTGAAAAAGTATTCCCTTATGTCATCGCGGGAGTCGCCATCGGAAGCTTCATCCACAATTGGATTCCCGGGGAAATGATTGCAACCCTGCTTGGCAAGGGAAATCCACTGGGCGTTCCCATGGCAACCCTCTGCGGCGCCCCCATGTATGCGGATATCTTCGGAACAATTCCCATTGCCGAAGCGCTTCTTGCCAAAGGCGCGCGACTTGGGGTTGTCCTGTCGTTCATGATGTCGGTGACGACTCTTTCGCTCCCCGCCATCATCCTTCTGAAACGCGCGGTCAGGAACAGGCTGCTTGCAGTCTTTGTCGGCATCTGCGTGATTGGCATCATCCTCATCGGTTTTGTCTTCAATATGCTCCAGCCACTGCTGGTATGAACGGAAAAGAAAACACAGGAGAATTACACCATGCAAATCAGAGTTTACGGAACGGGCTGCGCCAAATGCAAGGCGCTCTATGAAAATGTCCAGGCTGCGCTGGATGTCGCGGGACTCGATGTTCCCATCGAGAAGGTAACGGATTTGGAATCCATCGCCAAATCCGCCATTCTGATGACGCCCGCATTGGAAATCGACGGGAAAGTCGTTGCTTCTGGAAGGCTTCTTGAGTCAAAGGACATCTATGCCCTTCTTCCGGAACAGAAAACGTCCTGTTCCGGACAGGAATGCTCCTGCTGCTCATGCAAATGTAACGAAGAGGTGAAACAGGAGAATACCTGCGCCTGCAATGGCACAGAGGAGCGGGCAGATCACTCGGCCCCCGTCTGCAATTGCGGTAAATCCGCAGGGAAAAGGCTTCTTGCCTACATTCTTATCACCATCGCCCTGGCGGGGCTTGCCGTCATGCTTGTAAGAGAACGGAAAGCCGCGCCGTCCGCACCGGTTGCGGAACAAACTTCCAATGCGACGACAGTCTTTTACTTTCACGGAAATGTGCGGTGCAAGACCTGCAATGCCTTCGAACAACTGACGCGAGAGGTGCTCCAGAATCAATTCCAAAAGGAAATGTCAACGGGAGAAATAGCCTTCAAGGTCATCAATGTCGATGAAAATGCCAACAGTCATTTTGTGGACGACTTCGGGCTGACTGCAAAAAGCGTTGTCCTGTTCCACCGGGGACAATACAGGAATCTGGATCAGGTATGGACGCGGATTCGCCAGGGTGACGATGCCTTCAAATCCTATATCGCCGATTCCATCCAATCTTTCCTTGAAGAACAGAAATGAACACGTTTCTCTGGAATATTCTGTTCGCGGGCTGGCTGGGGCTGCTGTGTGCCGTCAGCCCCTGTCCCTTGGCCAACAATGTGGCGGCCGCCGGTTTTCTCGCACAAAACTGCAGGAAGAAAATTGTTCTTCTTGCAAGCGGCTTACTGTATGCCGCGGGACGGAGTCTGACATACGTCGTCCTCAGCTGGATATTGATTACCGGAATGGCGGCAGTTCCAGGGCTTTCACATACCCTTCAAAAGTATATGAATCTCCTGATGGGCCCGCTGCTGCTTATCGTATCGGTCTTTCTCCTCGATTTGATTGATCTGCCGCTGCCGAACTGGACGGTCAAGACACAAGTCCTGCAGCAATTCATAAAGCATTCAAGAGGAGTCGGTTCTCTGTTGCTCGGGGCTTTTTTCGCCCTGACTTTCTGCCCGACATCCGCCGCCATTTATTTCGGAAATCTTCTGCCGTTGATGCTGAGCAGTTCAATGCCGCTGGCTCTTGCCGTCGTATTCGGTCTGGCTACTGCACTGCCTGTAATTGCAGTATCCGTGATTCTTGCCTTGTTTTCAGGAAAAATCGGCAAGGCCTTCAACTGTCTGGACAAAACACAATTCTGGATGCGCAGAGGGACTGGTTTCCTGTTTATGGCACTTGGCCTGTGGATGACCTTGCATCTGACAATGAGAATATGAAATTGCCTTCGTATAAAACGTATGACGATATCCAGACGGGATGGGCAGAGAGAGCAGTTCCTGACGAACCTGAAGTGAGAGAAAAACAAATCCGGAAGAACACCAGACCGTCCGGCGGAAATGCCGGGCAGGCCGACTGATGCCGCGGTTTTGTGAAGAGCGGGAATAGCCCGGCGGATATCTTTTATTTATGAAAAACGGCGGCTTTGCCGCCGTTGATGTTTCCGGTTTATTTTTTTATTTTTCTCCGAAACTCGCCGGTTGTTCCGGAAGGTTCAGATACTCGATCAGCATCTTCTGCCGTTCATTCCGGGTTTCGGCAAGCACATGTTTTTCCGGTGCGGTGAAATTGTAGTCGGTATTCCACACCGGGTATCCGCCGTATGAGAGGTAACACCAGTCCCACTGGAATTCCTCCAGCGCCTCGAAGCAGTCCTTAATGTATTTCGGTGCGTCTGGAGCCCAGCCGGTGGCGGCGAATTCTCCCATCAATATCCTCGCTCCGTGCTGTTTCTGGAAGCGGTGCAGCGGCTCCATCAGCGCTTTCATATGCTTGAAATCGTAGAATATGCCATTGTAGGTGCCGGGGTAGGGGCGCAGCGATTCCGGACCGGTGTAGGTCTGGTCGCCGTACCCTTTGATGAACTGATGAGTGAACAGGATCGGCTCGTAATAATGCCCCTGATATATCACATTGTCCATCGCCAGGGCGGAAAAGTATCCGAAACCTCCTTCCTGTCCGAATCCGTTGCAGGCGAAGATGATTGTGGTATCCGGATCTATTGCCCGCACCTTTTCGGCGCAGATGCGCTGTGCCTGCCAGAAATCCGCCACTTCCGCCCTGAGTGCCTGCGCCGGCTCGTTGATGAGGTCGTATCCCCACAGGGCAGGGTGTCCTTTCAGTGCCGCCGCCCAGGCTTCCCACACCCGCAGATAGCAGTCGAAGTAGGCTTGCACATGGTAGATTTGATGATCATTCCCGTGAGAACCGTCAGGATTGCGGTATCCCGGCGTCAGGTGCATGTTTACGATCACCTTTATACCGTTGGCTTCGCACAGGTCGAGTACTCTTCTGATCTCCGGTATCATCTCCTCCACCGCCCAGCGGTAGTATTCCTCCGGCGTCCGCGGCGTTTTCAGATCAATCCAGTCCAGTACCGGCAGCCTTATCAGCTTGACTCCCCATTCGCGCATCCGGATAAAATCGGATTCCTTCATTTCCTTAGGTGTCTGCACCATTACCCCGCGCATCTGCGGGCAGTTCAGCAGCCGTTCCGGGTATTTGATCCGGTAGTTGCGGTTGAGCAGCGGGTACTCCTCGGTGATCCGCAGCGAATTCAGGTCGAACACCGCATTCCCGGTCGTCTGCTGTATTCCCATGTGCAGTACCGCTTCTCCGGCATTCGGCGGCACATTTACAGCGAAATTCACTTCGCGCCAGTCACTTTTACCCCATACCGCTGATTTGTCTATGTCGTATCCGTCCCAGTATCCCGGATATTGTTCGGTGCCGAATTTGCACTTGTGATTGATCATGAATTTCAGCCCGTAATAATGAGTTTCCGGCCGGCTGATATCGTGTTTAATTTTTACGCTCGCCCGTACGGACCTTCCCTGCCACGGCGTCAGATCGATTTTTATTCTTCCTGTTGCGAAATCCACCTTTTTATCCGCCGGAACTTCGATTTTCAGCAGATTTCCGTTCCGGGT
>JAZRUY010000093.1:0-2280 GCA_045598845.1 Victivallaceae bacterium | reverse complement strand
CAGGTGAAACAGCTGTTCACTTTCGAAGGTCTGGGGCGCAAGGAAACCGATGCGGTGGAGTGCGGGGATCTCTGCGCCATCGTCGGCATCTCCGACATCGATATTTCTGATACCCTGTGCGAGGCGGAGCATCCCGAGGCGATGCCGCCCATCGCCATCGATGAACCGACCATTTCGATGCAGTTCCGCATCAACGACTCTCCGTTTTTCGGCAAAGAGGGGAAATATGTCAGCAGCCGGCAGCTGCGCGGGCGGCTGTTCAAGGAAACGGAAAAGGATGTGGCGCTGCGCGTGGAGGAATCCGGCGGCGATTCTTTCAAGGTTTCCGGCCGCGGCGTGCTGCACCTGGCCGTTCTGATCGAAACCATGCGCCGCGAGGGCTATGAGATGGCGGTCGCCAAGCCGCAGGTTATCTACAAGGAAATCGACGGCGTGCGCAACGAGCCGGTGGAGCGGCTCAGCGTGGATGTGCCGGGCGAATTCGCCGGCAAAATCATCGAGCTGGTCGGGCAGCGCAAGGGCGAGCTTATCCAGATGGAATCCCGCGGCGACCGGCAGCTGATCGAGTTCTTTATTCCCACCCGCGGTCTGATCGGGCTGCGCAGCAAGGCGCTGACCCTGAGCCAGGGCGAGGCGATCGTTTCGCATCTGTACGACCATTACGAACCGTTCAAGGGCACTCTGCCGTCGCGCGCCAGCGGCACCCTGGTCAGCATGGCGCAGGGCAAGGCGGTGCCGTTCGCCATCGTCGGTCTGCAGCAGCGCGGCACTTTCTTCATCGATCCCGGCACGGATTGCTACGAGGGCATGATCGTCGGCGAGCACAGCAAGGAGAACGATATCGTGGTCAATGTGCAGCGCGAGAAGCAGCTGACCAACCTGCGCGCCGCCGCCAACGACAAGAATATCAAGATTGTTCCCGCGCGCAAAATGTCACTGGAACAGGCGCTGGAATATATCAACGAGGACGAACTGGTGGAAGTAACCCCGCTGAATATCCGCCTGCGCAAATTCTACCTCACCGAACTGGAGCGCCGCCGGCATCATTTCGACAATACCGGCGAGGATAAGAATCTGTAAGCGGAGGTACGGTTTTTCTCTGGTTTCAGATACTGGTGAAGCCGGAGAAAATCCCGTTTTTGTCCGTTTTCGGCGTTACAGCAGTTGGATGATTTCGGGAAAATCCGGGAGTTCCGCATCTGTTTTTCGCAGCAGCGGATGATGTGAATTAATCTGTTTCAGCCGGATTTTATCAAGATACAGATTTTTCAATTCGTTTTGAAAAGTCTCTTCAGACACTTCCGCAAGCGCCGGATTGGAACATGTCTGCCAAAGCAGTCCGATAGAATCGTAGATAGGCGTCCAGGCGGCGAAAAACGGGGAACGGACATCCAGAAACCGCAGAATTTTTTCCGGATCTTTCAGACAGTATTGTTTACCGTTTGAGACAATGCCGCTGATTGCGCCGACCAGATTACCGGCCGTCAATTCCGTCAGTACATCCTGAATTGATTTCCAGCAGAAACCGCTGCGGTCGGCAATATCCTGTATCTTGCAGGCTCCGGATGTCAGTAAGACCAGAATTGTCTCGGCGCGGGCGGAAATTCCCAGAATTCCCCGCATACGGAGCAGCAATGAAACCGTATTTTGCGGAAGTTCCGGCGGGATTTTTCCGGATACTTGCCGGACATTGCGCAGAAATCCGCGGCGGAGGGCAAGTGAATCGTTTTCCGGAATAAATTCTTCCGGGGTATTATCTGAATTCCGGAATAACACCGCGGTTCCGCAAGTGTCTTTTGCTGAATAATCTTCAGCCGGCCGGCTCCAGCGGGACGGTTCCGCCTCCGCGATGACCGATGCGATATATCCGAGCGATGCGGTGTCTTTCCATTCGGTTTTAGCATGCAGTGCTTTCAACCGCTGGATATTGATTTGCCGGGAATGGATTTGCAGCCAGTCCAGAATCAGATCATACAACCGCTGATCATAACGGGCGAAACCTGCGGAGAAGATCAGCAGCGCTTCCGGGTCAAGAACCGTCTCCGGATCCTGAACGGCCATGTGACCCGGAATCCCCAGTGCGGTCCAATGCCTCCACAGCAGATTCAGAACCGCCTCGAAAAGACGCCGCTTATATTCTTGCACTGACATTAGGCCACCCCAGTTTGATGAACATATCTTTCAGAATTCCTCTGAATTCAGGTGATATATCCTGCGTCAGACACCATTTTGCGGCGGAAACGAGTTCCTCTTCCGTCGGCGAAAGATATTTCAAATCCG
>JAZRUY010000092.1:0-3550 GCA_045598845.1 Victivallaceae bacterium | reverse complement strand
CTGTTCCCGCCTGATGATCTATCAGAACAACGGCTGGAATTTCACGATGCGCTGCGCTGAAAAAACGACTTTCAGCATCAGAGTCTGCGGAGCGAAAATTTCCTTGCGCAGCATTTTCTCAAGCATATCGTTCACTCCCGGCAGCAGCCGCAGTTCATCCGGACCGCCGCCCAGGCGCTCCGCGGCGAAAGGAAAAAGCAGACAGGCGGCGGCGACGGAGATGCTGTTGCGGTATTTCCCGGCTTCGACCCGGTCGTTGCGCGCCGCCAGCAGCCGCAGCGCCGATTCGCACGCCGGAGTACCCCACCGCTTGTCAAGGAACGGCAGAAAATGCTCAAGCAGACCGTAATCGTGAAACGCCCGCAACTGCAAATCGCCGTAAACCCCGGTCAAAATTTTCTCCAGTTCCAGTGAAAGCCGCGACTGAGAGGCGTGCATAAGCAGCGGCAGACAGGAAAACAGGGCGTTTTCCGTGGCGGCATCCAGACTGAAATCATACTGCCCGACCAGTTTAAGCGCGCGGAGCATCCGCACCGGATCCTCCTCGAAACGCACCCGCGGCTCGCCGATGGCGCGCACCCGGCGCGCTTCGATATCGGCCAGCCCCTGACCGGTTAAATCTAAAATCTCCTCATCCACCGGATCATAAAACAACGCGTTGACGGTGAAATCCCGGCGGAAGGCATCCTCGCGGGCGGTGCCGAAATCGTTGTCGGACAAAATAAGATTTTCCGGCAGACCGCCGCCTTCATCACCGGCATCGCCGGCATGACGCGACGGGGCGCGGCGGAAAGTGCTGACCTCGAAAAGTTCGCCGCCCGCGGTGACATGCACCAGCCGGAAACGTTTGCCGATGATCCGGGCGTTGCGGCGGCCGATGCAGTCGCGGATCTGTTCGGGAGTGGCGGAGGTGGAGACATCGAAATCCTTGGGCTCGCGGCCGGAAAGCAGATCGCGGACCGCGCCGCCGACGATATAGGTTTCAAAACCGCTACGGCGCAGACGCTTAACCACATCAAGCACGCGGGAACGGATATGGAGGGGATGTTTCATCAGGACATACTCTCCTCAAAAACGGCGCTGCAGCACCGTGTCGACCCGCTCCATCTCGCAGTCTTTCACCGGATAATCGGCATTGTAGTGCAGCCCGCGGCTCTCGTGCCGGCGCAGACTGCTGTCGATAATAAGTTCCGCCACGGTGGCGATGTTGCGCAGTTCAATCAATTCGGAGGTGACGTGGAAATCCCAGTAATAGCGGTCGATCTCCTTGCGTATCAGTTTGATCCGGTTCTTGGCCCGCTCCAGCCGCTTGTTGGTGCGGTAGATGCCGACATAGTCCCACATGAAACGGCGGATTTCCTCCCAGTTGTGGCTGATGACCACCTGCTCGTCGGAATCAGTGGCGTTGCCGGACGACCAGTGCATTTCACCCCGCAGTTCGGGAAGAGAGGCTTTCAATTCATCGAAACGGGAATTGATATCCTCCGCGGCGAAACGCGGCACCACCATCGCCTCGAGCAGACTGTTGCTGGCCAGCCGGTTGGCCCCGTGAAGCCCGGTGCAGCCGGATTCGCCCACCGCGTAAAGACCGGCGATGCTGCTCCGCCCGTTGATTTCAGTTTTGATGCCGCCGCAGACGAAATGCGCCGCCGGCACCACCGGAATCAGATCGTGCGCCATATTCACCCCGGCCTCAAGACATTTGGCGAAAATATTGGGGAAACGGCGGCGAAGAGTCTCCTCGGAGAGGTGGCGGATATCCAGATATACGCATTCCTCGCCGGTACGTTTCATTTCGGAATCGATGGCTCTGGCCACCACATCGCGAGGCGCCAGACTCTGCATCGGATGGAATTTGCGCATGAATTCCTTAGGCTCCCCGCCGCGGCGGTCGCGGCATTTCAACACCGCGCCCTCGCCGCGCAGCGCTTCGGAAATCAGGAAGGAGCGGATAGACGGATGATAGAGAATGGTGGGGTGGAACTGAATGAATTCCATATTGGCGATTTTCGCCCCCGCCCGGTAGGCCATCGCCACACCGGAACCGCAGGCGACATCGGGATTGCTGGTGTACAGATAAACCTTGCCGGCGCCGCCGCAGGCGACAACGGTGGCGGCGGCGAGGAAAGTGACGACTTCGCCCCGTTTGACATCCAGGGCATAGGCGCCGAGACAACGGTTCGGCGCCCCCAGCCCCAGCCCTACCGATGTAATCAGGTCTATGGCCATGCAGAACTCGAAAACGGTTACATTTTCCATCTTGCGCACCGCATCGATCATCACCTTTTCCAGTTCGGCGCCGGTGATGTCTCCGGCATGCAGGATGCGGCGCTTGTGATGCCCGCCCTCGCGCCCCAGATCGAATTCCCGGGCATGGTCGCCGTAGCCGAGATCGCCGCGGGTGGTGAATTTAGCCCCCAGCGAGGTTATCTCGCGGATGGCCTCCGGACCCGCCTCGACGATGGCGCGGACCGCATCCGGATCGCACATGCCGGCGCCGGCGGTCAGAGTATCCTGTATATGCTCCTCGAAAGTATCGAGTTTATCCATCACGCAGGCCACGCCGCCCTGAGCCATACGGCTGTTGCACTCGGATATTTCACGCTTGGTTATCACCGCCACCCGGCGGCCGCCGCGGGCCAGATGCAGCGCGCTGGTAAGACCGGCCAGACCGCTGCCGATAACCAGATAGTCGAATTCACGGATTCCGCTGTTCATGATTTTCACCGTTCCACAGTAACTCACGATTCTTGTATTATTGTATTATGCGCCGCGCGCCGTAAATGCGCTTGCGCGGGGGGTTCTTCAAGTGTAAATTACATTGCAAACAGTTTTTTTTCAACACCGGTTCGATACATATTAAGCCGATTATGGTACTGGATCGTTTTCCCTTCCCGCTGCGCGACCGCTCCGGAACAGATGAATCCGGAAGGATCTCACTGAAAGCAAAAGCCGCATGGCTGCTGGCGATGTCCGCCGCCGGAGCAGCGTTCGCGGCCGCACTGCCGCCGCTGAACTGGACGCCGCTGGCTCTGGTCACCCTCGTTCCGCCGGTGGCGGCGGCGGCGGTTTCCGGACCGGGCTTCGCGGCGCTCTGCGGGTATGCTTGGGGAATCGGCTGGAGCCTGTTCGCCTATATGTTCCTGAGGGAAATAGATCCGGTAATCCCGGTACTGCTGCCGCCGGTGCTGGCGGTATGGCCGGCGGTGTTCACGGGATGTCTGCCGTTTCTGTTCCGCAACATAGTTACAGACAGCGGCGGGGAACCGATGGAGTTTTCCGCCCGCACAGACTTCATCCGTTCCGCAAAATCGACATGGAAACTGGTTTTCTTCGCGGTGACCGCGGCGGCGCTTTACACCTGTATAGAATGGACCAGATCGCATCTTTTCGTATGGAACGATCTGTCGGTACCGTGGTGGCGGATACCGGTGCTGAACATGCCGGCCCGCTTCGGAGGCCGGTATCTGCTGATTTTTCTGGCGGCGCTGATAAACTGTTCGCTGGCGGCGGCGCTGCTCGGAGGAAGACGCAGACGGCTGCGGCTGCC
>JAZRUY010000091.1:0-13451 GCA_045598845.1 Victivallaceae bacterium | reverse complement strand
GTAAGGGATAATTGCCGCCTCAAACTGGTCAACTTTGCAGAGTGGTCAACGTTCTGCGGAGGAAGGCAGAGAGTAAGATCAATCCGCCTCAAACTGGTCAACTTTGCAGAGTGGTCAACCGTTGGTCTGATGTGGATTTGTCTCACCGTTTGTTCCGCCTCAAACTGGTCAACTTTGCAGAGTGGTCAACTACAGCACGATATTTCACTTCACGGAGGATAAATCCGCCTCAAACTGGTCAACTTTGCAGAGTGGTCAACATGCTGGTGCAAGGTCTATACGTAGGTGACGACTGGCCGCCTCAAACTGGTCAACTTTGCAGAGTGGTCAACATCGTGCTGGTGTTGTGATTTCCGGTTACGTTCTGCCGCCTCAAACTGGTCAACTTTGCAGAGTGGTCAACCTACCGGAGATTTACTGACGGAATACGGGAAATGACCGCCTCAAACTGGTCAACTTTGCAGAGTGGTCAACCCCACCGCCGAACAGTGGAAAGAGCACTTCGCCCGCCGCCTCAAACTGGTCAACTTTGCAGAGTGGTCAACAATTAAGTCCATGACCGGCAACATCACCGTAGGCCCGCCTCAAACTGGTCAACTTTGCAGAGTGGTCAACATGCATGCGTCATTCCGATATATCTCTTTCAGCGCCGCCTCAAACTGGTCAACTTTGCAGAGTGGTCAACTCGTTTAGCAACACTCGGAAAAGGTGAGACTTGCTCCCGCCTCAAACTGGTCAACTTTGCAGAGTGGTCAACTTGTGGAAGTTTTTATGATCCCAATGATGAAGAGCCGCCTCAAACTGGTCAACTTTGCAGAGTGGTCAACAGCGCTGTTGTAGTTGTCTTATAATAAATGGCTTGTAAAACAACTTTCGAGCAACAAGAAAAAATCTATTGCCGCTTGGTCTGCGAATACCGTTGACTGCGGCCTAAACTCTTGATTTCCAATCAGCACGAACAACGATGCAGGAATCGCACATTGCTATTTTACTCGATAGATTGATGCCTTGACGAATCTGCAAAGACAAACAATTTGTCTTCCCAATGGCGGAGGGAAGATGGTCTATGGAACACGTCCGTTGGGACTGTATCGCACAAGCGGGATAAAGTCAAATCAAATAAAGGTGATTTTGGGAATTTTTATTAATTTTTTCCCAATTGTTTCGATTTTGTCGAAGACTTCAAAATTTTCCCCAAGATCAATTATCATCCACTGATCATACTCTCGATTGATGATATCGGAGATATCGTTTCGCATTTGGGCTTGCAACAATTTTCCAAGGGTACAATAAAAAACCGATTCTTGTAACCGATATCCATAACCCGACATAATTCGTTCGACCTTACGCAGACGTTTCGGATTACCGATGTCGTAACAGACTAAAAAAGCTCGCTGTCCACTCATTTTACCTGGTTATAATGGGGTGATAAGAAGACTGATCTCCACGGAATATGCGCCATATCTGCCGGATTTGAATTTCTATCAATCGCCGATAATTCATTTTGTAGTGAAATGTAGGATGGGTTAATTCTTCTGCCATTCGTTTGGCATATGCGTTCCAAAATGCTTGATGTCCGGATTTTTTTAAGGCGCATCCTTGGGATGAGAAGACGAAATCATCTTCGCCAACATATCCTTTATTGACCAATGAAATGACGACGCTGTCTACGATCAGGGGTCTGAATTCTTCCATCATATCAAGAGCAAATGACGGTCTGCCAAAACGGGGGGTATGCAAAAAGCCGCATGCAGAGTCAAGTCCGACAGCAGCACAGATCCCCGCAACTTCAGATGATAGTACGCTATAACCAAGGGAGAGCATTGCGTTGACCGGATCGCGCGGCGGTCGACGGTTGCGTCCATTGAAATGTTGGGCAAAAAACGGGTTGTTCAGCATTGAGGAAAAATGGGCAAAATAAATCGCCGCGGCACGCCCTTCAATTCCCATAAGTTCATCACGAGTACGGGCTCTTCCCACCATATTTTTTATTGCGGCAAGCATTTTTAACGCATCGGAATCCTTTATCTTCATATTGCGGAGCAGAAGAGTTCGTTGATTTGAAATCTTTGCCCGAATTATGGCGTGACCGACTTTGACTGCCATTGCTTCGTGCGAAGCAAATTTATATTGCCCGAAGCGAGAATCTAACCCGGAAATGGATAGTGTGTCCAATCGTCCAATATATTTCCCGGCTGGAGAAAAGAATGAAACTTGGATTCCGTTTGTAAGGCAGGTTTGAATCAACTGGGTCGAAAGTTGTGCGGCACCGTAAAGAAAGATAGATCGCAGAAGATGTAATGGATGAACAGAGATTTGAGTTCCATTTTCTGAAACGACGATGGTGTTCCCCTTTTTGGATAACCACGCGCGAGGATTTTGCACAATGAGAATTTCTCCGGGATCATCTTCGGCAACTGGTGGTCTGATTGTGCCGGATTGCTTGCGCTGATTTCGCCATACCCTCGTTTCATCGGGCAGACAGACTGGATACATTGAGCAAAACAGGCAACGATTATCATTTTCTAACGGAAGAGGCATCCCCTTTTGAATCGTATCGCGGACACAATCAATTACCTCTTGAAGTTGTTTTTCTTTATTTGCAAGATTAACTGGAACAAAAGTCCTGGTTTCTGCATAAAAAACGACCCCATGGGAAATACGCATTCCGTGGCACTCCGCCAAGCACGCATAAGCTTTGATTTGAAGAGCATCAGCTTCTTTTGCAATCAATTCTCCTGCTGCGTTCCGCAGAGGGGAGCCCCGTTTGTAATCGTAAAGAGACCAGGAGTTATCTGGATTTTTTTTCAACAGATCAATAACACCGCAAATGCCGAGTTCTGCGTCTTCCAATGCTAAAGAGCGGATATTTTCTCTCCCTTCTGCAAATAATTCCTCCGGAAATTCTGCAGGTGACGGAGTGTCCACTCTGTTATGAACCGCTTCACCCTCGACAACATCGGCATTGTGCATAAAAACATTTTCCACAAACTGAAAATACATCAGACGGGGACAGTATATATAGTTATGCAGTCGTCGAACCGGAATCAATAATGGTTCAGAATTCGTTTTTTGTCTCCTTCTTTGCGATCAGTCTATTGAGCCGATACTGATTGATTTTGCGACAACGCTCCAATTGCAAAAGCAAATCCCGCCATAGTGCGGACCCAAACATCAGATAAGGATATTTCTCCGCGGTTTCTGCTGACGAAAAAGCCGGACGCTTTTCAGTGGACGTGTTCCAGATGGAGTCCGGGCATCCGATGACGAAAAAGTTTCCTCCGCTTTTATCCAGTGACCTTTCCGGAATGAAGTCGATTGAAATATCTTTTGTGTAAACCTTTTTGGCAAATTCACTGTTCTTCTTTACCTGCCAAAGTCCTTTTTTGTATTCGCAGGAAATTCTGTTGTTGCGCAAAAGATCTGTCGCATCCGCGACTCCGCGCAACCCGATGTTAAAAGAGGCATTGATATCAGCCTGAATTAATGTGTCTTTGGCGTCGGCAGGGGCAAACGGAATAAAAACAGGGCCTCCAACTCGCGGCATTACAACGGTTGCATTCGGGTCGATTTCCCGAAGTCGCAAACCGATATTCCGAATTTGAGAAACCAGTCCCTCTTTTCTAACATCGTCCTGCAGATTATTCCACGGCCGGGCACTCAGTTGATCAAGAGAACACTCTTCCGCGCGAAATCCTGGAATTACATTTGCAGAAAATTTTGAAGAGTAAGCCGCATTTACTTCCAGTATGGGAATTGCGAAAACTTCACACAAAAGTTTAAGCTTTCCCAATATCTGCCGATGCGACCATTTCATTAATCTTGAGTTTTCATCCCGGGAGCGGTCTTGACTGAAACGATACCGGCTTAAATTTTCCAGTACAATAAATGCCGCCGGTTCAACTCCTGGTATCTTTTCGTACTCTCCGTGAATTCCGTCTTCCGCACGTTCTTTGGCCGGTGTTTGATGAATGCGGTGTTGTACGCCCAGCGCTTGAGCGAGAATCATATTTGCCGTTTGGTTGACGCGCTGCTCTTTGAGCGCGTCAAGCCGCATCAAAATATCCGGACAGCAGTCGGGAATCGGCATATTACGCATTTGCGCAAGTGTTGCCGGTCTTTCCCCTGCGGAACGCATTAGAATCCGATTTAATGCTTGACAGCGCATACGCAACTTTTCCAATTGTTCAATTCGAGCAAAAGAAAGACCGCGTTGACCGCAAATTTTTTTATGAAGATCATCCGTTCCCGGTGCCGTTTGTCGCAACACAAAAGATTTTGTTTCCGGCAATACCGCCCATTCCCATTTTCGCCCGCGAAGCGGCAGAATCCGATCTGCAATTTGCTCAAGAGCAGAGATCAGCAGGGGACGAAGCCGTCTTTCTTCTTTTGCAATGGCATTTGATGTTTTGTCATTCAACCATTCGCATTGGGCAATTTCAGTTTGTGCTTTGGGAGACAATTCTTTTTCGTTAAGCATCCAAAGCCACCGTTGGAGTTGTTTGATTTGTTTCGTTGCGCACCGCAATGCAAACAAAAGTTTATCGTTCTGCTTTGGGAACGAACGGATTGTTTTTTCATCGCTTCCCAACAGCAGAGTGGAATTACCGATGAGTGTTGTGCAAAGTGAACAAGCATCTTTGGTTTCCGCATCGGTTGCAAGACGCCCTTCATAGCCGGAAAATTCCCTTTGTCGTTTCCCGTTTCTGATGACAACAGCATCCTCGCCGGGGAGTCGAAGCAGTTCGGAATATTTCCGGTAGGCATACCATCTGTTGCCGTCAGTTTCCCCGATGGGGATGGAGTGGTCGCGTTTTTCGGTTGAAATCGAAATACGAGAAAGAGCTCCTGCGGAACGCTGTCCGAGGTCGACCGCGACAATATCAAATGGCTTTGTGTCGCGATACCAGTCAACTGTTTTTTTCGGATAGTAACTCGGCCACAACAGGCACGCATTTACGTTGTTTGCATAATAAAATTGATCTTTGTTGAACCGCGGATTCGCATTTTGATGAATTTTAGCAATATCTAACTTTACAGGGAAATTCAAAAGGATTCTGCGTTTTCCGTTTTTATCCCAGTCCGGCATTAAAATCGCGGCAGTCGCTTGGAAATTTTGTTCGTCAATTTCGTCTTCCTTGAAGACGGCTTGTAATGCGGGAGGATAGTAAACCGAAAAATCTTTTCCAATCAATCCGTCTCGCTTTAATCGTGGTGCAGAAAATGAAACAAAGACTTTGCAGGGGGTAATTCCATTTGGTGTTTCTCTGGCGATTTGGAGGGCAATCGTATCCTTATCCTTTAATGAGAATCCGAAACCTTTCTTATATCCATTGGCGCTGTAAACCAATTCCCGCAGGTTGTTCGTACGACGTGAGAAACGTGCATCCGCCGGAGTGATTTGAATGGGTTCTTCCATGTGAGCGCATTCTTCCTTATAGGAATAATACCGCATGGCATCCGTCAAGATATCCGCAGATGCAAATTTTTGGTTTTCAGCACAGGGATGCCAAATGCAAAAATATTCAGGTGTAACCAACTTTTGGAAAAGCATCGCACTGCCCTCGTGATTTTTTTTCTGAAAATTTTTGACGACTTCGAGCAATGCGTTGGATATTTCTGCATCGCTTTTAGATTTTTGGCGCATTGTTTCTTCTTTTTCCAATAAACGGGTACGAAGTTGACGGAAACCACGGATGGTGCGCCCCGACAGACCGTAGTCCATCAATTCGTTTTCAGTAAAATCATTGCTGATTCCGAGTTCGCGCTGTAATTGTAAAAGGGCATCCCATCGTTTGTCTCCCTCTAAAACAGGAAGAGTATTGGGTTCATCTTCATCGACAGCATCCACGTCTTCCGGGGCAGTCGGGGGCTTGGTTGCAGTGCTTTTCCCCTCCATCCAGTTGACGGCATCACAATATTTTTTCAATTCGTCGTTTCGGCTCTGCGTTTTATCACGGAATTGATTTATCGTTTTCAAAGCCTCCCGAAAGGCTGCCATATCAAATTCTTTCCAAGATTCTTTCCATATCGGGAGTTGGGTAAACGCTTTAAAGACATATCCTCGGGAACCTCTGGATAATTTGACCGGGTCGTCTCCCCAGCGGGGAATGTTTCCGGCTGTTGCGTTTTCTTCATGTGGAATTAAACACTTGATCAACCCGATAGAATATTTGTCCGGAAAAAATTTCAAGATCCACATCGCATTGCGAAGATCTGGGCGTGCTTTGTTGTTTCGTCCGAAACGGATTTCCTGGAGTTGATCTATCCGCTGCAAGTATTGTTCTAATGGATGTCGGCCTTCTTTGGCAAAGAAATCTTGAATTTTGGGAGAAAACTCATTTGGAGCGAGAAAATAGGAAATGGCATCTTTAAGCGATTCTTTTGCTTCATTGCCAGTAAAAAATTTTCCTGTTTGAGTTTTAATTCCGCCCCAGCCGATTTCAATGTCCTTCGCAAGTTTTTGTATCTCACCAATGGAATCTTGAGCGTAAAGAGCGTTGATAAGTTTTTGTTTTCCTTTCGCTTCTGCTAATGCTTTTTTATCGAAAGTGTAATTCGCCGTGGTGTCTTTGATGCAAAGGCGAGGAAAATTTTCATTTCCTGGTTGGGTTACATTCCCTTTGCATTGTTCGGCAATTTGCTCAAGCGCGTCATTAAGAATTTCCGGATTAATTTCCTTGTTATCCAAAATCAATCGCATCGCCTCATCGGCACCCTCGGAGGAGTTGAGGCGTTCTGCATGCCCGATTGCACGGATGATAGAGTGTTTCAACCCTTGACGAAGTTGGCCGTTTCGGTAGAAATCATTCCAAACTGCGCGGATTTGCGTTTTGATTTTGCCGAAAAGAGAATCTTCGCTATCCAATGCCATTGCCGCAAGCGCAACTAAATAGTAATTGACGGCATCTTGGAAAAGTGAATGATGGATAAAAAGCAACTCATCGCCATCGGCAACAACCGAAGGGTTTGAATTCTCGTCGATAATCTTGACTTGCTTCACCCGGCCTTGATAAATGCGATTTAATTCGATAGCCACTTATATTTCTCCTCTTTTGTTGCAGGGGATTTTCCATGCCGATTTTTTTGCCGGACAGCAGTGATTCCTCTTCGCAGTTTCTTGGAGTACACACTTTGCAGTAAATTTACCATTGCCCGATAATTTATTCGGGACTGATCGTCAATACTGGCTCCCCGCTGTATTAAAGACGTCCTATATCTTTATCTGAGCGCGGAAAATCCGGAAATATTTCACAACAGTACCCTGGAACCGGCGACTTTTCAAGTCCCGGATATCGTTTCCCATGAACGGTTGAAAGAGAGCCCGGCCAACGTTACCGCAGGCGTTTTTCCGCGCGGCGGCAGTTACGGTCTGCCGCCGGATTTCTCTAAAAACGGAAATCCCGGCCGAAACCGGGATTCCAGTCCGCGGTTGAACCGCTCTTTTCAAATTACAATATTCAGCAGCCGCCCGGGCACAAAAATAATCTTTTTCGGTTTTTTGTCCCCGACGGCAGCCCGCACCTCCGGAGCGGCCAGCGCAACGGCTTCGGCGGTACCGCGGTCCGCGCCGGCCGGAATCATCAGGCGGGCCTTGGGTTTGCCCATCACCTGAACCAGAATTTCTATTTCGCTGACTTCCAGCGCCTTTTCATCCCACTCCGGCCACGGCTCGTAGGCGACGGTATCCGCATGACCGAGATTATGCCAGATTTCCTCGGATATATGGGGAGCGAACGGAGAGAGCATCAGAATGAACTTCTCCGCTATTTCCCGCGGCAGTTTCGCCAGCTTGGAAAAATCGTTCAAGGCGATCATCAAAGCGGATATGGCGGTGTTGAAATTGAAGGTGTCGATATCCTGTGTCACTTTCTTTACCGTGGCATTGAGCAGCCGGGACTGCTCCGCAGTGCAGGGCGTATCGACAATTTCGGCTTCATCGTACATGCGCCAGGCCCGCTTCAGGAAACGGAATATGCCTTCCACACCCTTGGTGCTCCAGGGCTTGACCGCCTCGAGCGGCCCCATGAACATCTCGTACATGCGCATGGAATCGGCGCCGTATTCGGCGATGACGTCATCCGGGTTGACCACATTGCGCAGGGATTTGGACATCTTGGCCGGGAATTCCGTCAATGCGGCATGATCGGATTTACGCACCGGACCGGCCGGAGTGAACTCCACCTGATCGGACGGCACAATCACCCCGCGCTCATCGCGGTAACTGGTGCCGAGAATCATACCCTGATTGATCAGTTTACGGAACGGCTCCTTGGTGGAAACCAGCCCGAGATCATAAAGCACCTTGTGCCAGAAACGCGCATAGAGCAGATGCAGCACCGCATGCTCGGCCCCCCCGACATAGAGGTCAACCGGAAGCCAGTATTTTTCCTTGGCCGGGTCCCAGGCGCGGCGGGAATTATGCGGATCTATGTAGCGCAGGTAGTACCAGCAGGAGCCGGCCCACTGCGGCATGGTATTGGTTTCGCGGCGGCCGCGGCGGCCGGTCGCCGGATCGGTGTAGTTAAGCCAGTCCGCTGCTTTGGAAAGCGGCGGTTCACCGGTACCGCCCGGTTTGAAATCGGTAAGATCCGGCAGTTTGACCGGCAATTCCTTTTCATCCAGCGTTTCGATCGAACCGTCCTCATAATGAATTATCGGGAACGGCTCGCCCCAGTAACGCTCCCGGCTGAACAGCCAGTCCCGCAACTTGTACTTGACCGATTCCCGGCCCAAGCCGCGCGCCTCAAGCCAGCGGGCGGCGGCCGGCTTGCTCTGCTCCACCGACATGCCGTTGAGATCCAGACCGTCGGCATTGGCGGAATTGATAAGTTTCCCCTCGCCGGTCCAGCATGCCTTGCCGGCAAGCACCGCCTCGTAATCAACTCCGGCTTCGGCGGCCAGTTTACGGTCCGGCGCTATCACGCAGATGACCGGCAAACCGAATTTTACGGCGAAGGCGAAATCCCGGGTGTCGTGCGCCGGCACCGCCATGATCGCTCCGGTGCCGTAACTGGCCAGCACATAGTCGGCAATCCATATCGGAATCCGCCGGCCGTTAACCGGATCCACCGCGTAAGCGCCGGTGAAAACCCCGGTTTTTTCCGCCGAATCATCTCCGGTGCGGGCCAGTTCGCTCTTGGCGGCGGTTTCCTTGCGGTACTGTTCCACCGCGGCGCGCTGCTCCGGAGCGGTGATAACATCGACAAGTTTATGTTCCGGAGCCAGTACCATGTAAGTGGCGCCGAACAAAGTATCGGGACGGGTGGTGTAAACGGTTACCGGCACCCCGGAGTCGGTTTTGAAAATCACTTCCGCGCCGGTGGAGCGCCCTATCCAGTTGCGCTGCATCTCCTTGATGCCTTCCGGCCAGTCCAGTTCATCGATATCGCGCAGCAGCCGCTCGGCATACTCGGTGATTTTGAGCATCCACTGCTTCATCGGCTTGCGGATGACGGGATGATTGCCACGCTCGCTGCGGCCGTTGATAACCTCTTCATTGGCCAGCACGGTGCCGAGAGCGGGACACCAGTTCACCGCCACCTCGTCAAGGTAGGCCAATCCCTTTTCATGCAGTTTGGTGAATATCCACTGCGTCCACTTGTAATAGTCGCAGTCGGTGGTGTTGATTTCGCGCGCCCAGTCGTACGAAAACCCCAGCGCCTTGATCTGTTTTTTGAAGTTGGCGATGTTTTTGGCGGTGGTTACGGCAGGATGGGTGCCGGTTTCGATCGCATACTGTTCGGCCGGAAGCCCGAAAGCGTCCCACCCCATCGGATGAAGCACATTGAAGCCGCGCATCCGCTTATAACGGCAGACGATGTCGGTGGCGGTGTACCCCTCCGGGTGCCCCACATGCAAACCGGCGCCGGAAGGATACGGAAACATATCCAGCACATAATATTTCGGTTTGGAAGAAAAATCCTCCGCGCGGAAAGTGGCATTGGCATCCCAGTAATCCTGCCACTTTTTTTCGATGGAAGTAAAATCGTATTCTTTGGCCATTTCAGCAATACTCCGGCATATTTCAGTTACAGAAGCTCGGCGATCTGCACCGCGTTGAGCGCCGCGCCCTTAAGCAGCTGGTCGCCGGACACGAACATATCGATACCGCGGCGGTCGTTGCGGGAAATATCCTGACGGATACGCCCGGCCAGCACATCGTACTTCTCGGTGGCGTCAACCGGCATGGGATAGCGATTGTTCTCCGGATCGTCAACCACGGTTACCCCCGGAGCGGAGCTCAGAATAGCGCGGACTTCCTCCGGAGTGATCTCCTGTTCAAATTCCATATTAAGGGCCTCGGAATGGGCGCGCAAAGCCGGAATGCGCACGCTGGTACAGCTTAGCAGCAGCTCCGGGCAATGCAGTATCTTGCGGGATTCGTTAAGCATCTTGAGCTCCTCCCTGGTATAGCCGTTGGGCATGAAGGAGTCGATATGCGGAATCAGATTAAAGGCGATGCGGTGCGCGAAGAACTTAGGCTCGGCGGTACGGCCGGCCAGCACATCGCCGGTCTGCTCCAGCAATTCGCTCATCCCCTTGGCGCCGGCGCCGGAGGTGGCCTGATAGGTGGAGGCGATCAGCCGGACGAGTTTCCTGGCCCGGTGCAGCGGAGCAACCGCCACCAGCATGATCGCGGTAGTGCAGTTGGGATTGGCGATCACTCCGTTATGTTTGCCGATATCCTCCGGATTAACCTCCGGCACAATCAGCGGCACATCATTATCCATGCGGAACGCGCTGGAATTATCGATCATCACACAGCCGGAACCGGTAACCGCGGAACGGAACTGTTTGGAAATATCCCCGCCGGCGCTGAACAAAGCGATATCCATACCGCGGAACGACTGCTCCGTCATCTCTTCGATCATCACTTTTTCCCCGCGGAATTCAACCGTCTTGCCGGCGGAACGCGCCGAAGCCAGCAGCCGCAGATTCCTGACCGGGAAACCGCGTTTTTCAAGAGTATGAATCATCTCCACTCCGACGGCACCGGTGGCGCCGGCGACAGCGACATTGAACTCTCTGCTCATAAGTCAAACCTTTCATTAAAAGACTGAATGCTGTAATAAATAAAACCTAATAATATAGCATCAGGCCGTTTTTTTACAATAATAAAAGCGATGCGGACAGCCGCCCAGGATACCGAGATTAAACGGCAGGAGTTTTACGATACCGGATGAATGTGGTATAGTAAGGAAAAACAATTTACACAGATATACATTCGGGGAAGCGCGATGCTCTGCGATCCGGTAAATTTCGATATTTCCGTATTGACGGAAAGACAACTGGCCGAGCTGATAGAATATCACGACCGGCGCTACTGGGAATTGCACGACCCGGAAATATCGGACATCAGATACGATGAACTGATACGGGCGCTGACCGCCATGAATCCGGAGCACCCGGTATTGCAAAGACTGTACGGTCCGTCCGGGGCCGCTGACAAAATAATCCACCGTACCCCCATGTTGTCGCTGGACAAGGCGTATTCACTGGATGCCGTTATGGAATGGGCGGAAAAAACCGTCCGCAATCAGGACGAAATACTGCTGGTGCAGCCGAAATACGACGGGATATCCGCCTTGTATGAATATGCTGACGGCGTATGGGTTCTTTCCACCCGCGGCGACGGGACGGAAGGGGAGAATATTTCCGACAAACTGCCGCTGGTGGAACTGGAAGCGCCGGGATACACCGGAAAACCGGACCGGCCGGCCCGCGGGGAACTGGTAATAAGGGATGATGACTTTGCCTCCCTGTACCGGCACATCATCAAACAGGGCGGCGGCACATATAAAAATCAGCGCAATGCCGTGGCCGGGATCATGGGCTTGAAAGATATTACCGTAATGCTGGCGCAGCATGCCAAAATAACTCTGGCGGATTATTCCTTGATCTCATTTGAAGTGCCGGTGCGGGATTTGCGGCGGCGCTGGGACAGTCTGCTGGCCGAACTGGATAAACTGCCGTATCCGCAGGACGGAGTAGTGATCAAACTCGCCGACACCGAATTCGCCGCCTCGCTGGGCAATACCGCCCACCATCCGCGCGGAGCCATCGCCTACAAATTCAACAACCGCAGCGGCACCAGCCGGTTGCTGGGGGTGGAATGGAGTTTCGGGAAGAACTGCCTGACACCGGTGGCGCTGCTGGAGCCGGTGGAATTATCCGGAACAACTATCCGGCGCGCGACATTGCACAACGCGCAAAACGTCATCGATACCGGCATAAAAGCGGGAGACACGGTGACGGTGGAACGGGCCGGAGATGTGATACCGCATATCGCGGCGGTAATTCCCAATCCGGACGAGTCGATGCGGAAAGACGTTATGATAACCGAATGCCCCGGATGCGGCGCGGAATTGATCAGGCGCGGTCCGGAGCTCTGCTGCCCGAATCCTGACTGTTTTGAAACTCTGCTGCGCCGGCTGGAGGCGGCGGTCCGGAATCTCGGCATAGAAAATCTGGGGGAACCGACTTTGCGCAAACTGATGAAAACCGGACCGCATCCGGTACGCAAATTACGGGATATATTCAATTTAACTCTGACCGATATACTGCGGCTGGACGGTTTCGCGGAAAAATCAGCCGCCAATCTGCTGGAAGAAATAGACAAAGCCGGAAAAGTACCGGATTACAAACTGCTGGCCGCGCTGAACATTCCCGGCATCGGACCGAATATCGCCCGCATGCTGCTTACCGGGCGCACCCTCGGAGATTTGCGTGAAATGACCGGGGAACAATTCGCGGCCATCAGCGGAATCGGTCCGGAGCGGGCGCAGGCATTAGTGCGTGAATTAAAAAACCAAAGCGAAATACTGGATGAAATGCTGGAAGCGGTAACCGTTTCTCATGATACCGGTTCAGACAATGACAAACCATCCGTCTGCTTCACAGGAAAAATGCCGCGTAAACGCAGTTATTATGCGCAATTAAGCGAACAGCGCGGATACAGGTTTACCGATGAGGTAAACAGCGGATTATCTTTACTGGTGGCTGCTGATCCGTCGGAAAATTCCGGAAAACTGGCAAAAGCGCGGAAATACGGAATTAAAATTATAAGCCTGTCGGAATTTATGAACGAGGCGGATCAGGATATTCCGGATAAAACAAAATCCGGGCAGGGTTTGCTGTTTTAAATAAAAAAACCGGACTCTGCTGAGCCCGGTTTATATTCCGTGTGATCTGATTATTTACCGAAATAGCGCTTCAGCAAACCGGCGAAAGCCGCGCCGTGACGGGCTTCATCCTTGGCCATTTCATGCACGGTATCGTGTATGGCGTCATAACCGAGTTCCTTGGCGCGCCTGGCGATATCGTATTTGCCGGCGCAGGCGCCGGTTTCCGCCTCGACCCGCTTCTGCAGATTGGTTTTGGTACAGGGAGCGACAACTTCGCCCAGCATTTCTCCGAATTTTGCGGCATGCTCGGCTTCTTCAAAAGCG
>JAZRUY010000090.1:0-14765 GCA_045598845.1 Victivallaceae bacterium | reverse complement strand
GGGATTTCCGCGCAGCGTTACCGTGAATTCCTCTCCGGCAGACGCCTGGATCCGGCCGCCGGAAGCCGGGACATCTCCGGTTTCCGCGGCAAACGCGACGGCGAGGACCGGAACCAGCGCGAACAACAGCGCGGCCGCCTTTTTCATTTTTCCCCTCCCCGCGCCCGGCGGTAGAATTTCGGCTTCACTCTCTCCGCATAGGGCGGATATTTCGCCGCCAATTCTTCCGGAGCATCGGCGGGTATGTATCTGAACCGGTGATAGAACCACAGGTACTGCTCCGGATACTTGCGAACATAACGCTCCGACACGGCGATGATTTCCTGCAATACCGCGGTATCGTCCGGATACTCGCTGAACGGTCTGGGCAGATATTCCACGAAAGGATGGATTTTATCGTCTTCCAGCCTAACGCACGCACCGAACACTATGGTCGCCGGGATAGCGTGCGCATCGCACCACCGCTTGAGCATGCACGGGGCGAGACTGCTGGCGCATTTCAGCCCGAAAAAATCGATGAACGCCCCGCCGTCGCGCACCCTGGTATTCTGGTCGATCAGCGTGCCCAGCGACACCCCGCCGCGCAACGCCCGCATGGCGCTTCTCACCGCGCCTTTGGTGAAGATAATCCGCAGTCCGCGCATCTTCTCGCGGTTGCGTTTGTTCAGCAGTTCGTTGAGTTTGCGGTTGCGCACCGGCTTGGCGATGGCGGCCATATCGACTCCGGCGAAGAACGGCGCCATCTGCCCGGAGGCCTCCCAGCTGCCCAGATGCGGTGTGATCAGGATCAGCCGTTCGCCCCGGTTCAGCCGCGCCTGAAAATCGGCCACAATATCCGGCTGGCCGACATACCGCTGCCGCAACCGCTCCGCATCGCCGTCCAGCCAGATGAATTCGAACAGGTTGCGGCACACATTATACAGGCTTGCCCGGGCGGTTTTCCGGATTCTGTCTTCCTCCCAGTCCGGGAAAGCAATGCGCAGATTGGTTTTCGCCAGACCGCCGAAAGCCGGCACCGGATACAGTATTCCGGCCAGCAGCCGGGCGAACACCCGGTCGGATCCGCCCGGCAGAACCTTGATCAGACGGTAGGCGAACAGAATCAGCCAGAAGAGCGGATACTCTCCTATATGACGCAGAAATTTCATGCGGAACCGGGCGGCGGAAAGTTTATTTCCAGCTCACGATATCATCGGCGTTTTCGTAATTGTCAAAAGCGCCGGTGGAAAGCAGATTCATATCACCGTCATCCGCAGAGTTGATACCATGGTTATCTTCTCCGTTGGGTCCGAAGGAATAGACAAGCACCTGTTTCATGATCCTGTAATCATCATCCGAAAAATCTTCAACAGCGGGATGCGGCAGCGATTCCACGCTGTTTTTGCTCGCCATGATGATTACATACGGGGTGCCCCAGGGATCGCGCCACAGCGCATCGGCATTGCCGGAATCTGTATAAAAATCACTGCTGCTGACGGAGGGATTATATCCGCTTTTCGCATCCAGCAATTTGATTCTGCGCTTGTTGAAACGCTTAGCATTGCCTATATTATCAAAAGCGTTGCCGTTGTTCGGATCAGTCATTTCGGCGATGAAATAATTATAGACATCGGGATCGTTTCCGCCGAATCTTACCGCCACTGTATCATCGGATTTATCGCTTTCAATGTCTCCGTTGCTTGCCACATACTTTGGCTTCAGATCTGATTTGTATTCCAGCGAATTCGGCAGTTTTCCGTAGGTGTTCTCCGCCGTTTTAATCGCCGAGATCAGCGCCGCCATATCCGCCTTGGCGGCGGTGACTTTGGCTTTTTTCTGCACGGTAACCGTCACCGGTATCAGAATCGAGGCCAGCACCGCAATGATGGCGATCACCGTCATCAGTTCAACCAAGGTGAAATTATACTTTTTTTTCATAATTTTTACACTCCCCGCCCCCAGCGGGCGTTTTTTGTGGTATATTATTTCTACAAGGTATATTTTACGGGGAAATTTGATTTTTTGCAACTGTCCGGCGGGAAAAATACCGAAAAAACCGCCGCGGTAAAGCGCAGTCCTGACAACGGGGAGGTCCGAATATGAAACGTTATGCCTGCCGGTTCACTTTGGTGGAGCTGATGGTGGTGATTTCCATCATCGCGATTCTCGCCGCCATCGCGGTGCCGGCGACCGGATTCGCGATGAAGCGGGCGATGAGCACCAAATGCGTCAACAACCAGCGCCAGATCATGACCGCGATTCAGGCGGAAATCGATGCCAGCAACGGCAGATTCGTTTCCGGAAACAGCAACGAAATATCAGGCAATGAGACTGTCGGCTGGGCGCGGCGGCTGGTGCTGCGCCGGCATTTATCCGACACCAAACTGCTGCGCTGCCCGGCCATGGTGTATTCCAGTCCAGAAATGGATGCCGCGGCGGTAAAGCGCAACACGAATGACACAGATACCCAAAATTTCTTCAAAGAAACCTACGGGGTGATTTTCAAGAATGTGAATCTATCTGCGCCGCATACCGTCAGCGATGCCTCTTTTGATTTCCGCGGCTCCAAGTATCTCCGCTTCAAGGATAATAGCGATAGCGACAAAATCAGAGAGATCTCTCCAAGTCAGCTGATCATCGGCGGCGATGTATGCGCGGACAGCGACAGCAAGAACGGCCGCACCCCGTTTTTCACCGTTGACTTTACCGATAACACAGTGAATAATACCGCTACGGCAACCCATTCCGTCCCGTATGCGGTGCACAGCGACGGCGGCAATTTCTTCTTTTTCGACGGCCATGTGGCGACCATCGCCAATCCGGATGAAAACAGCGGCAGAGAGTGGTGCGACTTCTACTCCTGTGCTTCCGATGAGGAAATCTCACGGTCGCTGTCCGGTGAGTATAATGAAGAATTCGGTGACGAATCGGGCACAACTGACTGGAGATAACGGTATGCGCCGGGGAATTACTGCGAAATTCATCAAAACCGCATCGCTGGCGGCGGCGCTGATTCTGTGCTGCTGCCCGGCCGCCATGGCCAGGCACAGGCACAGTTCCGGCCACAGTCACCGGTCCGGCGGCAGCAAGGCTACCGGCCGCAACTGCGGTATCAGGTTGAGCACCGCCGTATCGGACCGGCTCTGGATGAGCGTGAATGCGGTTTCATATCCGGCGAAAAAACTCAAGCCGGGAGCATCCCGCATTCATAATCCCATACGCCGCCGCCTCAACGGCGAGCTTGTCGTCCCGCCGCCGCAACCGGAACATACTGCCGAAAACGCCGGAAATTCTCCAGCGGAATAAGCGCGCCGCCGTTTTCCGGGATCCCGGTTCCGATTGTATTATCGGGACTCCAAGGTTATATTAATGAGTTGCTTTCACCGTTTCCGCGGTGATGTTTTTTCTTGCATATCAATCTGAAAGAAAGTGCTGTATCGTGTTTGAAAAATTATCCGGCGCCATCCGCTCGTGGTTGGGCAAAGACAATGCGAAACCTGAAGCGAAATCAGAAAGTGTAAAGAAATCCGTATCCCGGCGGCGTCCCGCCAGTCCGGCGAAGGACGGCAGTAAAAACCAGGCCGGTTCAGGCAACCGGAGCCGCAGCCGGGCTAAAAAAAACAAACAGGTCCCGGCCGCGGCGGCAAATGACTCCTCCGCCGCCGTATTCCGTCCGGCGGTTAAAGTCATTCCGCCGCACGATGAGCAACTGCGCGGGATTCCGCCCGCCGAGGGCAAGACCCGTTTCACCGATTTTCCGCTCGACACCGAATTGCAGTTCAATATTCAGAAACTCGGTTTCGACTACTGCACTCCGATTCAGGCGCTGACGCTGCCGCAACTGCTGGAAGGGCGCGATCTGGCCGGCAAGGCCCAGACCGGAACCGGCAAGACCGCGGCCTTTCTGATCACATTGTTCGATAAATTTCTTAAGAACCCCGCACCGAAGGACCGCAAACCGGGACAGCCGCGGGCATTGATTCTGGCTCCCACCCGCGAGCTGGCGATGCAGATCCATAAGGACGCCGAATCGCTGAATACCTATACCGATATGCGATGCGTAGTGGTTTTCGGCGGCATGGATCATGAGAAGCAGCGCCGCGAACTGGCGCAGCCTCTTGATGTGCTGATCGGCACCCCCGGCCGCGTCATCGACTATTTCCGCAGCGGCTCGGTTGACTTGAGCAAGGCGGAGGCGCTGGTCATAGACGAGGCCGACCGGATGCTGGACATGGGTTTCATCCCCGATGTCAAGCGCATCGTCGCCCAGCTGCCCCGCAAGGGCGAGCGGCAGACCATGTTGTTTTCCGCCACTCTTGAGGACAAGATTCTCCGGCTGGCTTCCGGATGGCTGGCGGATCCGGCGGTGGTCGAAAGCGAACCGGAAACACCGGTAAGCGCCAACATCGAGCAGACTTTCTATTCCGTTATGCGCGATGACAAACTGGCGCTGCTGCTCTATCTGCTCCGCACTATGCAGTACGAGAGGGTGCTGATTTTCGGCAACCGCAAGAATATCAATCTGCGGCTGCAGCATGACCTGGCGCGTTTCGGCTACAAAGTCCCGGTACTGTCCGGCGACATTTCCCAGGACCGTCGAATCAAAATTCTGGAAAAATTCCGCGCCGGACTAGAACCTGTCGTCATAGCCACCGATGTGGCGGCCCGCGGCATCCATGTCGATGACGTTTCGCTGGTGATCAATTATGATTTGCCGGAGCATGCCGAAGATTATATTCACCGCATCGGCCGCACCGGCCGGGCCGGACATTCCGGCAAGGCCGTCAGTTTTCTCTGCGAGTACGGCGCTTATTTCCTGCCCGATATCGAGAAACTGCTCGGAATCACCTTCCCCAGCCGGCTGCCCGATGAGGAGATGCTTAAACTCCCGGAGCCGGGTTGCGCTAATTTACCGGAAACTAATGCGAAAAACCGCACCCGCCCGCCGCGCACGGGCGGCCGCCGCAGACCGCGGCATTGATACGTAATTCGGAGCAAAATCGCCGATGCGGTTTGTAAATTCATCCGTGACGGCTTATATTTAAGGCAAACATCTTTCCGGAGAGATGGTTGAGTGGTCGAAGGCGCCACATTGGAAATGTGGTGATGGAGCAATCCATCCGAGGGTTCGAATCCCTCTCTCTCCGCCATAAAAACTACGCACCTCAATCGAGGTGCTTTTTTACGGCTGAAGAATCAAGGGATTGCCGGAATTTAATCCGGCCTGGCGGCTTGCGCCGCCGGAACCCCGGGTTGTCCTGCCGATTTTACGGCAGGCTCTGCGCCGCCGCTCACGGCAGCTTGTCGAATTCCTCTCTCTCCGCCATAAGGGCGGCTTCGTACAACCGGCTTGCGGATGAAAACAAAGGATTTCGTAACGGTTTCCGAGTTTCAATGCTCCGCGGATGGCAGGCCATCTGCGGTATATTGAGGCTCGAAAGAGTAGAAAGACAAGTTTTCAACGCAAGGAATAATTATCTGAAAATCTTCCTAATTCGATTTTTTCAAAAATCCTGTTGACGGAACCGCCCAGAAATTACGCACCTCATTCGAGGTGTTTTTTTATGTCTGATGACCCGAGAGAGGATAACTTATCCGGATTGTCCGGCACGCCGGCGGGCATCAGATAATGCTCACGGCCGGGGCGGTGCATCGGCTCCGGATCCGGTCATGGTTATCCTGACCCCCGGCAGTTCCCGCATCGCTTTTTCCGCCAGCGGACGCCCGCCGATAAAAACAGCGGTGGACAGCCAGTCCGCCTCCGTCGCGGAAGGCGCCACCGCGCTCACTCCGTAATCCGCCTGCGATGCTTCTCCGGTACGCGGATCGATGATATGCCCGTAACGGCGCCCGCCGATCATGACAAAGCGCTCGTAATTGCCGCTGGAGGCCACCGCTTCGCCGCCGCGCAGAGTCAAAGCGGTATCGAGCACCCGGCCGGAATGTTCCGGGTCACGCATCGCCACCTGATAGGATTTTCTGTCCGCCGGCATACGCGGCAAAAACAGCAGATTGCCGCCCAAATCAAGCGCGCCGCAATCGACGCCGCAGGCCGCCGCCGCCCGCGCGGCGCGGTCCAGAGCATAACCTTTGGCGATACCGCCCAGATCGAGCTGCATGCCGCGCACAGTGAAAAAAACCGTATGCGCCCGGTCGTCAAAAACCACTTTATCCAAACCGGTCAAGGCGCGCACCTCTGCCAGGCCGGCTTCCGCCTCCTCGTAAGAGGACGGAATCTCATGACGGTAGAATCCCCAGCGGTCCATCAGCGGCTTGACCGAAATATCGAAGGCGCCGTCACTGAATTCGCAGGCGCGCCGGGATTCCAGCAGCAGATTCCACAGTTTATCAGAACACCGGAACGGACGGTCGGCGGCGCTGTCGTTGAGCCGGCACAATTCGCTGGATTCATCGTAGAGACTGCACAACCGTTCCACTTCCGCGAATTCATCGCGCACCGCCCGCACCGCCCGCTCGGCTTCATCCTGCAAAGCATAGAAACAAACCGAACCGACGGTTCCCATAACCGGGAACGAAACCGAAAACTCCACGGTGCGCAACTGCGTTCCCCGGGTTCTTACCGCCTGTACCGCCGTAAAAACCAGGGTTGCGAACAATACCGCCGCCAGCAGCAATCCGATTCTGGTTCTGACACTCATTCCGTTCATATTCTGCGCACGGAAATTCCGCAGTTCACACCGTTGATATCGCAGCCGTCCCCGGCCGGTGCTCTGACCGCGTTCAGACTTGCCGCAAGAATTTCAACTTTGATATGTTCACCGTGCGTATTCAATGCAGTCAAGGCCGCTTCGTCTTCGGTTTTCACCTCCACCGCGATGCGGTCGGCCACTTCCAGCCCCAGTTCTTTCCGCATGGACTGCAGCCGGCTGATAAATTCGCGGGCGAAACCTTCGGATATAAGTTCCGGAGTAAGTTCAGTTGACAACGCGATGGTGATACCGTTGGCGCTGTCGGCGACCAGCCCGGGCTTCTCATCGCGCTGGACGATCAGATCATCCGCGCAAATTTCCACTCCGGTGCCGTCGGCAAGACAGAATTTATACGGATTACCGGCGAGTATTCCGCCGATCACTCCGCTGCTCAGAGTCTCTATATGTCCGGCGGCTTCTTTCATGTTTTTACCCAGGCGTTTGCCGAGCACCTTGAAATTCGCCTTGCAGCGGCGGCTGACCAGTTCATCCTCGGACGCGGCGAACTCCACCGACTTCACGTTGAGTTCCTCGGCGATGATATCCGCGGTGGACTTGAGCATTTCCAGCGTTTCCGCATCGCCGGCCGCCAGAATGGCCCGCGCCAGCGGCTGCCGTACCTTCAGATTATTGGCGGTACGCAGGAAACGGCCGGATTTAACCGCGCTCATCGCACAACTCATCTGACGCTCCAGATATTCATCGCGGCAGTCGTCCGGTTCCGGATAATCGCAAAGATGCACACTTTCCGGACTGTTTTCACCGCGCAGCGCCTGATAAATCGCCTCGGTGGTAAACGGAATGAACGGCGCGGCGGTTTTTGCGAATACCAGCAGCACATAATGCAGAGTGGCATAAGCCTCCTGTTTATCGCTGTCATCGCCGGATTTCCAGAATCTGCGCCGGCTGCGGCGGATGTACCAGTTGGTCAAATCATCGATGAAGGCGCTGAACCGGTTGGCGGCCCGCTGCAGATTGTAACGGTCCATCTCCTGCCGGATTTCCTCCACCATCTGGGAAGCGCTGGAAAGAATCCAGCGGTCCAGCACATTGGCCGGATTCCGCGGCGGACGGATTTCTCCGGCCGGCGGCTGATAATTGTCGACTTCGGCATAGGTGGTGAAGAAAGAGAGCGCATTCCACATCGGGATCATGATGCCGCGCAGCACTTCCTTGACCTGCGCTTCGCTGAAACGCAAATCCTCGGCGCGCACCACCTGGCTGCCGAGCAGAAACAGCCGCAGCGCGTCGGCGCCGTACTGGTTGATGATGTTCATCGGATCAGGATAATTCTTTTTGCGCTTGGACATCTTCTGCCCGTCTTCCGCCAGAATCAGGCCGTTCACAATCACATTGCGGTAGGGTGTCTTGTCGAACAGGCAGGTGGCCAGCACCATCAGGGTATAGAACCAGCCGCGGGTCTGATCCAGCCCTTCGGCGATGAAATCAGCGGGGAAATTCTTTTCGAACCGCTCCTTGTTCTCAAACGGATAATGCACCTGCGCATAAGGCATGGAGCCGGATTCGAACCAGCAGTCCAGCACTTCCGGAGTGCGGTGGTAAGTATGACCGTTGCGTCTGATAACAATACGGTCGATAAAATGCTTATGCAGGTCGGTGACTTTTTCGCCGGAAAGTTCCTCCAGTTCCGCGATGCTGCCGATGCAGATGCGGTCGGAATCATCATCGTCATTGATCCAGACGGGAATGCAGGAACCCCAGAAACGGTTGCGGCTGATGTTCCAGTCGCGGGCGTTGGACAGCCAGTTGGCGAACCGCCGTTCCCCCACATAATCCGGTTGCCAGCGCACTCCGGTATTGTTGCGCACCATGCGGTCGTGCAGATCCTCCACCTTGACATACCAAGCATCGATGGCCCGGTAAATCAGCGGGGTGTCGGTGCGGTCGCAGAACGGATAACTGTGAGTAATGGTTTCCTGCCGCACCAGTTTGCCCTCCGCTTTCAGGCGGCGGATGATATCCTTGTCGCAGTCCTTGCAGAAACGCCCGGCATATTCCGGCACGGCGGCGGTAAAATTGCAGGAGGTATCGAGCGGGTCCGCAATAACCCCGATGCCGGCTTCGCGGCAGACCCGGAAGTCGTCCTCGCCGTAAGCCGGAGCGATATGCACCAGCCCGACACCGTCGCCGGTGCTTACGTAATTGTCGTTCAGCACCCGGAAGGCGCCCTGCCGCCGGAACTCCCGGAAATACGGGAAAAGCGGTTCGTAAGTCCAGCCCTTCAAATCAGCGCCTTTGAGAGAAGCGACTGTTTCGTATTCTTCCGGTTTGCGGAACAGGGTGTTTATCCTTGCGGCAGCCATCACATAGCAGGCGCGCGACTCATCGGTCAAATCGCGGACCACGCTGTATTCGATTTCCGGACCGGCGCAGATGGCCAGGTTCTCCGGCAATGTCCACGGAGTGGTGGTCCACACCAGCAGATAAGTGTCGCCCCAGGCGGCATCCGCGCCGCTGAGCACTTTCGCCCGTACCGTAACCGCGGGATCCTGCACATCCTTGTAATTGCTGCCGGCTTCGAAATTGGAAAGCGGAGTGGAAAGTTTCCAGGAATACGGCATGATCCGGTGGGATTTGTAAACCCGGCCCTGCTCCCACAGTTGCTTGAACACCCACCAGATGGTCTCCATGTACTGCGGATTCATGGTTTTGTAATCGCGGTCGAAATCCACCCAGCGCCCCATGCGGGTAACGGTATTGCGCCATTCGCCGACATAGCGAAGCACCATGGAGCGGCACTGCTCGTTGAATTTATCCACTCCCAGCGCCTTTATCTCCGGAACGCCGGCCACGCCGAGCGCATCCTGCGCCAGCGCTTCGATCGGCAGCCCGTGAGTATCCCATCCGAAACGGCGCTCCACATATTTGCCGCGCATAGTCTGATACCGCGGCACCACATCCTTGATAGTACCGGCCAGCAGATGGCCGTAATGCGGAAGCCCGGTCGCGAACGGGGGGCCGTCGTAAAACACGAATTCATCGCCGTGCTTGCGCTGTTCCAGCGACTTGTCAAAAGTCCGGTTATCCTGCCAGAATTTCAGGATTTTTTCTTCCATCTGCGGGAAGTTCACTTGATTGGACACGCTGCGGAATTTCATTTTCATTCGCTTTCGCTGATTGTTTATAAAAAACTGTTTACTTCCGAAAAGCGCAACAGGCAGACGAGCGATACCGCTCGGCTGCCTGCCTGACTAATGCTCCTGATCCGGCAAATCCCCTGTTGACGGGGATCCGCCGCCGGCGGTTTACGCTTTGGTAAAATTACCGGTACGGATGCAACTGGCGCAAAGTTTCACGGTACGGACGGTACCGTTGTCATTGATTTTGACCGTCTGAAGATTAGGCTCGAAAGTACGCTTGACATTTTTCACCACATGCATACCGATACCGCCGGTCTTCTTGGCCAGACCGCGGCGGGTAATGCAACCGCCGTTGGCCTTGGTTTTGCCGCAAAGCGCGCAGACTCTACTCATTTTTACCTCTTTTCCCCGCGGCAGCCGCGGAGTTGATATTTTAACCTGCTACTTTAATATCAAAATGGTGGGTTGACCGGGACTCGAACCCGGGACCACCGCCTTAAAAGGGCGATGCTCTACCGACTGAGCTATCAACCCGCTGTAAACAACAGTTACAACACAAGAGCCTAAAATAACACCGGCCGGAATGTTTTTCAACCCCGGCGGCGTTTTTTTTCAAAATTCGCCCGGCAAGGTTGCATCACCGGACGGAATAATGTATAATATACCCAGAAAGCGGGTCATTCTCGGAACAATATTTGCATCGGGCTCTCTTTTGAGCTTATCTTTATATTCGGCCGCGAGATATATGCCCGCTTTCTCCTTTTTTTGCCTCAATCAGGCTAAATCAGCACATCAATAATAGACAGCCGGGGGCGCGACCACGGGAGCCGCCACTACCGGGGCCGGAGCAACCACAGGAGCCGCCACTACCGGGGCCGGAGCGACCACCGGGGCGACCATGGGAGCCGCCACCACCGGGGCCGGAGCAACCACCACCGGACGCGGATTCAGCACATTGATGCTGGCGCCGACCAAATCAACGATATCGGCAGCCAGACGGACACCGCTGCTGCCGCCGTGATGGTAATGGTGATGATGATAGTAAGGTTGCGGATAATAATGATGATGGCGCGCACAGACATCCGCGCCGGCGAAAGCGCCGGCAACGACCAGCAGACAGAGAAAAATCTTTTTCATAACCGGATCTCCTTTCATTCAATTACAGGTTTTCCACGATCGTCATTTTTCATCAGCGCCCGAGCTGATGGTAATCGCACAATTGAACCAGCCAGCGGTTCAGCACCCTGAAATATTCCGCTCCGGCCGCCGGCATCGCCGTATTTTCCACTCCGGCGGAAACCAGATTTTCTATCATCTCCAGCTGCGCCGCATCGGATATTTCCGGCAGCAGACCGTTCTCGTAAAGATAACTCAGCCGCATCACCGCCGCGCATTGCTCCAGCGACCATGCCCCGCCGCACTCCATCGGCAGACAGAGCCTGGCCAGTACATTTTTCAATGTATCATAAGTAAACGGCATCGGCAATGCCGGCGCGGCGTTTTTCAATAAAAAAGCACCGATTTTCCCCGCCATCCTGAAATGAAGCGGATAATCCGCCAGAGCGTCAAAAGCGGCAACGGTCTCCAACACAACGGGGCGGAATAAATCACCCTTTCCGCCCTCCTCGAATTCAGTGTTCATCACCCGGTACAGATCCGGCTTGTCGCCCGCCGCTTCTTTTTTCGGCAGCCCCGCGATCAGGTTCACTTTGCCGTAATCCGGACTCAGCCCGCCCAGCAGCACTGAATTTTCCTTGTACGGGATCCGGGATAAAACGATGAATTCCGTCTCAATCATACAGCAGACACCGCCGGCGGCTACTTGTCCAGTTGTTTCCGCAATTCGGCGTTGACCAGCTGCGGATTGGCCTTGCCGCGACTCAGTTTCATAACCTGACCGACCAGATACATCAGCACCTTGGCATTGCCGGCGCGGTACTGTTCCACCTGCGCCGGGCTGGCGGCGATCACCTGCGCCGCCAAGCCGGCGATGGCGGCGGAATCACTGACCTGCGTCAAGCCCTTGCGCTTGACGATATCGGCAGCGGAGGCGCCGTCGAGCATTTCGGGAAAAACCTCCTCTTTTGCGATTTTGCCGTTGATGGCGCCGGAATCGATCAGGTTGAGCAGTTCCGCCAGCGCTTCGGGGGTAAGCGCGCAGTCCTCCAGCTTCACCCCGCGCTCGCCGACGGCCCGCGACACTTCGCCGGTTATCCAGTTGGCCGCCGCCTTAGGCTGTTTGACCAGTTTGGCGCAGCGGTCGAACCAGGCGGCGGTATTGCGGTCGGCGGTAAGCACCGCGGCGTCATATTCGGTGATCCCGTAATCCGCAACGAAACGGTCGCGCATCGCCGACGGCAGTTCGGGCAGTTCCGCACGGATCGCCTCGATATCGGCATCGGAGAATTCCACCGGCAAAAGATCCGGATCCGGAAAATAGCGGTAGTCGTGCGCCTGCTCTTTGCTGCGCATCAGATAACTCTCGCCGGATTCGTCATTCCAGCCGCGGGTCTCCTGGCGTACCGGTTTACCGGCATTCAGCAGTTCACTCTGCCGCCAGATTTCATATTCCACCGCGCGGTGAGCCGCCCGGAAACTGTTCAGATTCTTGAGTTCCGCCTTGGTGCCGAATTCTTTCTGCCCGACCGGACGCAGCGACACATTTACATCGCAGCGCATCTGCCCTTTTTCCATATCGCAGTCACTGATGCCGCCGTACTGCATGATCTCCTTCAGACCGGTAAGATACGCGTAGACCTCATCAGCTGAGCGGAGATCCGGCTCGCCGACGATTTCGATCAGCGGCACGCCGGAACGGTTGTAATCGGCTCCGGTAACCCCGGCGGAGTGGTTCAATTTGGCCGGATCCTCCTCCAGATGTATCCGGGTGATACCGGCGCGGAAAGACCGCATCGGCCGGCCGGAAAAGCCGGTGCCGGATATCCCGATCCAGCCGCCGGAGCAAAACGGCAGGTCGAACTGGCTGATCTGGTAATTCTTGGCAAGATCCGGGTAAAAATAACTCTTGCGGTCGAATTTGCTGAATTTGGCGATGGAGCAGTTGGTCAGCAGTCCGGCCGTTACCGCCTTGCGGATCGCCTCGCGGTTGGGAACCGGCAGAGTACCGGGATAACCGAGGCACACCGGGCAGGTAAGAGTATTGGGCTCGGCGCCGAAACGGTTGGCGCAGGAGCAGAACATCTTGCTTTTGGTCCGCACCTGCACATGCACTTCCAGCCCGATCACCGCTTCGTATTCCATAAATCGTTTCTCCGCATACACCTGTTTGAATAAAAACACATGATCCAGTCGCGGATAATTTAATCCGCCCGCGCTGCTTCGTCAATCTTCCCCGCCGGCAAAATGCTTGATTTGCCCGGTCCGGAAATGTAAATTCTGCAATCCGGATACCGATGATATTCTGTACGGGGAAAATATGAAAATTCTGATCACCGCCGGGCCCACCCGGGAAAAAATCGACGAGGTGCGCTTCATCTCCAACCGCTCCAGCGGCAGGATGGGCTACGCGCTGGCCGCGGCGGCCGCGGCGGCCGGACATCAGGTTACGCTGGTCAGCGGTCCGGTATCGCTGCCGGAGCCGGAAGGAGTGGAAACCGTCAAGACGGAATCCGCGGCGGAAATGGCGAAGGCGGTATTCTCGCGGTTCGGCGGTTGCAACGCAGTGATCATGGCGGCGGCGGTGGCGGATTACCGCCCTGCGGAGATAATCCACGGCAAACTGAAAAAATCCGGTGATTTGGAACTGCGTTTAGTCCGCACTCAGGATATCCTGCTGGAACTCGGCCGCCGGAAACAGCATCAGCGGCTGATCGGATTCGCCGCCGAAAGCGAAAATCTGCTGGCTTCGGCCGCGGATAAACTGAAACGGAAAAATCTGGACTGGATAGCGGCCAATCTGGTCGCGGACGGTTTCGCCGGCGAAACCGACCGGATAACCCTGCTGGGGCGCAACGGCGAGCGCATCGCCATCCCCGTCGGCCCCAAAACCGAAATCGCGCCGGTCATCCTGAAAACTGTGCTGAACTGACCAATTCAGAGATTTGCCCCGCGGCGGTTAAACTCAATGAATCCGGTCCGCCGGCGCCAGCACCACCCGGAAACCGAGATGATGAAAACGGTACCCCGGCATTATGCTGAAACGGGAGGCGGCGCGACAACGGTTGGCAATGAAAGACCAGCCGCCGCCGCGGCCGACGCGGGCAGATCCGAATGTCCGGCCGGCCGGATCAACCGCATCGCCGCCGTATTTACCGTACCGGTCGCCGCACCATTCCCACACATTGCCGAGCATATCGAAAATTCCCCAGGCATTGGGCCGCTTCAGACCGACCGGATGCGTTCCGCCGCCGGCATTGCCGTTGTACCAGCAGACCGCGTCAAGCGGAACATCCGCAGGGGCCGTTCCGCCGGCGCGGCAGGCATACTCCCATTGCGCTTCGCTCGGAAGGTCAAAATCAAATCCAGACTTGCTGCGAAGCTTTCCCATAAACGAATCGGCAATCACCTTGTTTGACTTCGGCCACTGTTCGCCATCAACATCACCTCTAATCCAATTATAGGGAACCTGTTCCACAGGACGCACACCACGCTTCACCCCACCCCAAAACGATGGGGTGCCTCCCATGACCAACTCCCACTGTTTTTGCGTGACTTCAAACACACCCAGGTAAAACGACTTGTCGATTACAACCCGTTTGACCTTGCCCGGCTCACCCATCATAAACGACCCTGGCTCAACTCGGCGCAACACAAGCTTTGTCGTCTTGTACTCGTCGCTCCAGCCGCCCTTCGGCATGTCGCTGAGGTATGAGACCGGGTACTTCTTGGCATCGGGCCCGCCCGAGAGGTCGATGACGCAGTAGAGCCCGGTCGCCACAGGAGTGCGGGGGCTGGTTCCTTGTCCGCCCGCAAGGGACTCTACCGCGGCGTACTTGGCGATGCGCTGCTCCACGAT
>JAZRUY010000089.1:0-8931 GCA_045598845.1 Victivallaceae bacterium | reverse complement strand
CATCAAATCAGCGATGTCGGCGACTGATTTTTCGCCTTCGGCGTCTTTGGCATATACATCATTGCAGAATTTGATATTTTTACTGGATTTCACCGCGCGCAGATCCGCCTCATTGAGAATACCGGCGCGGGCGCAGTTGATCAGAGTGGCGCCGTCTTTCATCAAACCGAGCAACCGGCTGTTAATCATGCCGCGGGTTTCATCATTTTCCGGAATGTGCAGCGAAATGAAATCAGATGCGGCGAAAATACGCTCCACGGTAGTGAGCTCGATATTGAGTTTTTTTGCCAGTTCGGGAGACATCATCGGATCAAACCCCAGCACTTTCACTTCAAATCCGGACAGCCGCTTCACCAGAAGCTGACCGATATGACCGAGTCCAAGTATGCCGACGGTTTTACCGGTAAGTTCGTGTCCCATGAATTTGCTCTTCTCCCAGGCGCCGCTGCGGGTGGAAATATCGGCTGGCACCACATGGCGGCAGGAAGCCAGAATCAGCGCCACCACTTCTTCAGCCACGCCGTTGGAATTGGCTCCGGGAGTGTTCATAACATCGATGCCGCGCTGACGGGCATATTTGATATCGATGGTGTTGAAACCGGCGCCTGCGCGCACCACCAGCCGGAGTTCAGGCAGCGAATCAATAACCGCGGGAGTCACTTTTTCGCTGCGAACAATCAGCACTTCGGCATCGGAGTTCGCCTTCGCCTGTTCATCGATCGGAGCGGCGGCGTTCTGCACCACCTCAAAACCACGGCCGCGCAGCAAATCGGCGGCAACTGTATCCAGTTTAGTAGGAATAAGCACTTTACGCATGATATTTTCTCCTTATATTATTTTGGATTTTTTATTTTTTTACTGCAAGCAAGCGATATCACAATATCATATCGATGTGAATAAGCGCATCGATCTGAATCCGTCAATCATCCAATTCGGCAATCACCTCCGGCGGCAGAGCCGTCACTGCGGTTACCCCGGCTGAACGCCCGTCGGGAAGTTTGATTTTGTCACCGGAGCGGCTGTTGAGCAACACCTTGCCGAGCGGAGCGCGGTAGGAAACATAATTGCGTTTTGGATCACTGTCCCAGGCTCCGAGCAGGAAATAGGTTTCAATGTCCCCATTGCAATTCAGGGTAACCTGAGAACCGATCACCGCTTCGCCGTCCACCGCAACCTGCGCCATGCGGACAGGTTGCGCTTGGGCAAGTTCGCGCTCCAGACCTGCGCGCTGGCTGCGCAGCAGACTGCGCTCTTTCTTTGCGGCATCGAATTCGGCGTTTTCACTGAGGTCGCCGTGAGCGCGGGCGGTTTTGACCGCCTCGCGGTTACGCGGAATTTCCACATTGATGATATTATCCAGTTCCCGCTGCTTGGCATTCCGGGAACTTATACTCACGATATCGACACCGTTATCCTCATGCACTTCCGTTTTCACTCCGGCAGCCTGCATTATCCTGGCGCCGGCGCCTCCCTCGATATAGGCTTTCAGTTCCGGGAAATCCTTTAAACCGGCAAGTTTCGCCAGCAGCATCTGGCGCCCTCCCGGAGTCAGATAGAAAGCGCTCTGAACCGCGCCGGACACCGATTCCACATTTTTACCGGCGTTTTCAATCAGCAGGGTCTGGAACTTTTCCGTACCCAGAAGCAATTCGCGCAAATCGCGGCGGGCGGCGCGCCATCCCTGCGGGACATCCTCATCGATACCGGCAAGTGAGCGGGAAATGTTCTGAAAAGTCACCCGGCTCTTCAAATTCTTGTTGGAAACGGCCTTTCTCCAAATCCATACCATAACATCGGCGCTGATCAGCCGGTGCTCCACCAGCAGATCATCGAGCAAATCAGCATCAACGAAAGCGGCGGCGCGGCTCAAGCCCTTAAACGGCATCCGCAATGCCATCAGCGCAAGATGTTCTTCCCCGAAAACCGCCTTTACCGCACGGGAGAGATCATCGACATCCTTGGCGGCAAGATCTGACCAGATTTGAAAATCCCCGGTTTTCGCCGCCAACGGCAGGGCCGGGAAAAACGGCGCCCACCGCAGCAGCGGAGCGAAAACATCGCCCATTATCTCTTCCGGCATACGGGATGCCACTCTGGCGACCACTGAACTGAACAGTTTCAAATTGTTCTTTTGAGCAGGATTAAGCGTGACCTGCGGATTGAGCCGGGAGAAAAATTTCTTCAGCTCCTCCTGTTCATCGGCGGAAAACAAGCCGGCTCCGGCCGCTTTTTCACGGTCGAGCAGGATATCCATTTCGTTGATACTGCGGCTGGCACAGGCGCGGCGGACGGCCGGAGAAGACGGTGCGGCGGTTGCCGGAGCTGCAGACTCATTCCAATATTTTTCGAACTCGTCCGGCGGCATCTCCGCACAGCAGGGACTCGCGGCGGCTATAGTGCGCATCACGGTGTCGCGCAACGGAAAAACGGCATGACGGGAAAGCAACGCGCGGAATTCCGCGGCTGACGGGCGGCGGCCGGAAACTTCCTGACGGCGCAAGGTGCTTTTGAAGATCACTGCGGAAGAAAGGACATGCTCCAAGGCGATTCCCGACCTGCCGCCGTTGTCGCCGCCCCATGCGGAGAGCGAAACACTGGCGGTATTGCCGTCGACCGCATCCACCTTGCGCCAGCCGGAATCGGCCATATAGACCACCGTACCGCTGACCAGGCTCTGTAATTTGCGGATTCTGAAAGCGATGTCGCGCAACGGCATTTTCGCATCCCGCACCCCGACGGCGCGGGATACAGGCGGACGGCGAAGATAGGGAGGAAGTATAACCTGCATGGCATCCGGCATCAATTTGCGCAATGCCGGTGAATCCGAGGCGAAAGCGGAAGCGGCGGCCAGACAAACTTTGCTGCGGTCGGGATCCAGGCTGCTTTGCTCCCAGGATTCCCACAGCACATCAAAAGCGGCGATGTCCTCCGGAGAAAACTGTTGACCTTCGGAAACCAGATCAGCGGTCAGCTTCTCCAGATCAGCCCGGGCAGGAACATCCATGCAATTCAAAATCAATTCTTCCAGTTTTGCGTTACCCACCGTGTCACCCCCGCTTATTTTGATTATTCGTAAATGGCGCCGCCATCTCTAATTATGAATTGATAATATACCGCTGAAACAGGTGTTTTTCAATGCTTGCCGACGGTATAACCTGGCAAAAAACGGTAATGAAAAGAAAACGGATCCGGCTTAAGGATAATCCGGGCAGAGACGCCGGAAACAGCAGGCTGAACAATGCGGACCGGGAACCGCCGGAGGCGGAGACGATTCCGCGGCCCGCATGGCTGCGGATTCACCGCCGATACGCCGGAATACCATGGATACCGGAAGTTCGGACGGAAAATACTCCGGACGGCCGCGGTCGCCGGGACGGCACAACCGCACCGCGCCGGCGGAATAATTCATATTTTTAACCGCGAAAGCGAAAGCGATGACCGCGGCGGCTATACTGTCGCCCGGCAGAATAAGAGTGAGAATTCCGCCGGAAACAAAACCGCCTACAACCGAAGTGGACGCCGGGACCGTTCCGGCCATTTCGCATATCACTTCCGGAACATAGCGGCGGTCGTCAGCGGAAAAGGCTGAGAAAAAAACGTCCAGCAGTATTCCGGCATCGCGCACACCGGCTGAAAGATTGCGGTACAATGCCGGCGCACTGCCCTGCCCCAAAACAAAGTCCTCCGGAGGAACTCCTTTTCCGGCGGCGGTATCGCGCCAGCTCCGTTCGAAAAGTGAGTTCAAACGCACCGACGGCGGCAAACCGCGGCGGTATTCCGGAGCATCAACGGACTGATAAAAATACTCGCGGAACACCCGGTTGCGCAAATTGGAAACATACACCCCGGAGCTGACGGCGCGGCGCAACCGGAGCAGTTCCGAATTTTCTCCGCCGGATACGCTTTCCGCACTGTAACGGAAAAAATACGCCCGGCGGCAAAAATCAAACAGTGAACTGCGCCGCTCCGACCAGCTGAATCCGCCGGAGCGGCCGGAAAAATCCGGCACTATAATTCAACCTTGATATCTTCGCGCATGGCGAAAACCGTATCCAGCGCCTTTTCAACGCTTTCAGCGCGCGCCAGACACACTCCCAGCCGGCGGTGACCTTTCATCACCGGCTTGGCGAAGATACGCACATTGGTATCGGGGCGGGAAATCGCCTTGTCCACTCCGGTGAAAGACATTTTGTCCGAATAACCGTCGGCCACAATCGCCTTGGAAGCGGACGGACCGTGAAAGGCGATATTGGGAATCGGCAACCCCAGCACCGCCCGGGCATGCAGATCGAATTCGGAGAGATCCTGGGAAATCATCGTCACCATGCCGGTATCGTGCGGACGCGGACTGACTTCGCTGAAAATCACCTTGTCGCCGCAGACGAACAACTCCACGCCGAAAATGCCGCGGCCGCCCAAGGCATCGGTAATACATTTGGCGATGCGCCGCGCCTCCGCCTTTGCGGTTTCACTCATCTTCTGCGGCTGCCAGGACTCCTGATAATCGCCGTCCACCTGATGATGGCCGACCGGCTCCAGAAAACTGGTGCCGCCGACATGACGAACCGTGAGCTGGGTGATTTCGTAATCGAATTTGACAAACCCTTCCACAATGACCTTACCCGCTCCGGCGCGGCCGCCCTCCTGGGCGATACGCCAGGAATTTTCGATATCGGCTTCGGTATGTATCACGCTCTGGCCGTGACCGGAAGAACTCATGATCGGCTTCACCACGCAGGGAATACCGATCTCCCTGACCGCGGCATCGAATTCCTCGCGGGTGGCGGCGAAACGGTATGGGCTGGTAGGCAGATGCAATTCTTCCGCGGCAAGACGGCGGATACCTTCGCGGTTCATGGTCAATTTAGTCGCTCTGGCGGTAGGAATAACATTATAGCCCTCTTTTTCCAAAGCGAGAAAAGTATCAGTGGCGATCGCTTCGACTTCCGGGACGATGTAATCCGGTTTTTCCCGCTCGATGATTTCGCGCAGAGCGGCGCCGTCAAGCATATTGACCGTGTAACTGCGGTGCGCCACCTGCATGCCCGGCGCGTTATCGTAGCGGTCAACCGCCACCGTTTCCACCCCGAGACGCTGCATGGCGATAATGACTTCCTTGCCGAGTTCGCCCGCTCCGCAGAACAACACTTTGCAGGCCGATTCAGTCAAAGCGGTACCGAGAGTCACAGACATAAGATTTCTCCATCCGATTTATATTTGTTTACCTGCCCGGCGCAATAGGCGCCGGATGAAAAACATTGCCGAAAATCAGCGGCCGGCCAGCCGGTACAGCCGCTTGCGCTGCAACTGCCTCCGCAGCAGAGTAACCGCGCGCCGGATATCGCCGTCGCAGGAGCAAAGTTCGGGCACTTTCTTCTCCGCATGAAGCACCGTGGCATGATTGCGCCCGAAAGCGGCGCCGACTTCGCTGGATGAACTGTCCGTCAGTTCACGGCAGAGATACATAGCCACCATCCTCGGCTCGGCAAGCGCACGGCTGCGGCAACTGCCCAGCAAATCGTTCATAGACACCTCGAAAACCGCCGCCACCGCGCGCTGGATAGTTTCAATGGTGACGGTGCGGCAGGAAGCTTCCTGCGCCAGTTGCCCCTGCAAAAGTTCTTCGGCGAGAGCCAGATCAACCGGAGTGCGGTTCATCGATGCGAAAGCGGAAAGCCGGATGAAACAGCCGCGCAGGGCGCGGACATTGGAATGTATATTCTCGGCCACAAATCCCAGCACTTCATCCCCGATCAATCCGGAAACCCCGGGCATACCGGCGCGCAGCATCTTCAAAATCGCCAGCCGCGCCTCCAATTCGGGCGGGCAGATTTCCACCGTCATATCCTGCGAGAAACGCGAACTCAGCCTGGTATCCAAATCGGCTATTTCATAGGGAGGACGGTCGGAGGCGATCACGATCTGACGCTTGCGGCGGCAGAGAGTTTCAAAAACCTTGAAAAATTCGATCTGCATCTGCGTGCGGCCGGAAATCATCTGCACATCATCGACCAGCAGCACATCCAGATCCCGCAGGGAATCCAGAAAATCCTTCAGCCCCTTGCGGGAAAGCAGATCCCCGTAAAATTCATCCAGAAGCTCGCCGCAAGTGGTGCAGCGCACCCGCCGGCGCGGATCGGAAGCGGTGATATAGGCGGCGATGGAATTGAGCAGATGGGTCTTGCCCACTCCGCTCACACCGTAAATAAACAGCGGATTATGCACTTTTCCCGGCGCTTCGGCCACCGCCTTGGCGGCGGCATAGGCGAAACGGTTTTCGGCGCCGACGACAAAATTGGCGAATGTATTCTCGCCCATGCAGCCGCTCCCGGCGGATGGAGACGGATTGACAACCACCAGCGGCTCCTCCGCAGCACCGCCGTTCCCTGCTGCGGAAGTTTCAGACGCGGATGGCTCGGAAGACGGCGCCCCGGAGACCTCCGGAACAGACGGAGCCTGATAACCCGGAACAAACTGTACCGAGTAATCTGTTCCGCCGATGCCGGTCAGCGATTCATCCAGAATATCGCCGTAATTGCGGCTGATAAAATCAGAAATAAGCGCATTGGCTATCCCCAGACGCAGTACCGAGCCGCACAGCTCCAGCGGAACCGCGCCGCTGAACCACTGCTCATACATCATACTGCTCCGCCGGCGCAACCGCACCGACGCTTCAGCCCAAATTGTTTCCGCGTTTACCGACATACCGGTATGATCTTCATATTTGCATAAGGCTAAACAAACCGTTTTGAAAACCGGCGGCGACACCGGACCGGGGAAAGCCGGACCGATGCGCCGGAACGGTGATTAAGATACCGGCGCAATATCCGCATTTCAAACCGTTTTTCCGGAATTTTCAGACAATCCGGTTCGGATATCCTAACCATAATAATCCGGTGTTTTCCCGGCTGTCAAAGTTATTAACAGGCGGCGGCGCGGAGGCGGATAAAACGGTGCTAAATCATTGCCGTCAGCCGAAGGTTATGCGGAAAAACAGCAGAAAAATCCATGCTCCGCCGCAGCAGGAGACACGGGTTTGAATTTACAACTTATTAACAGGATATTCACAAGAGCGATGTAAAAAAATATTTTTCCGGCAAAAAAATCCGGCAAAAGCACGATAATCAATTCCCCGGAAGCAGGAGCGGCGGACTTTATCTTCGACTCCACCATGGTGAACAAGGACGCGGTGCGAAAGAGCATACAACGGGTGATAGACAACGGGCAGCGGCCGGTACTGGCCTTTGTGTACCGGCACCCGGCGGACGCGTGGCACAACGGGGTGAAGCCGAGGAATGAAACACCGGACGGGCATATCGTGCCGGTCGGGACTTTCGCCAACACGCACAGCAGGGCGAAACAGAATTTTATCAATCTGGTAAAAGAATTCGGGGACAAAATAAGTTACATTATATACGACAATTCGGATATATACGACAATTCGGACGGCTGGAAAACGATTTTCCTGCAAGAATTGGCCGCCAAGCCGGATTACACCCGGGAACAGATAAAGGAGTTGACGAATGGAACTTACCAAGGAAGAGCAGCAGCGGAGCATAGATCAGATGATAGCGGAGTTCAGCCGGAACGCGGAGCGGGGGCGGCGGACAATCTGCGGTGGTGCATGAAGAAAGGGCTGACCAAGCCGGAGGAACTGACACAGCGCGAACGGTATCTGCTGGAGAAGTATCCGCCGAAGCAGGAAGACGGAGCGGAGAAAACGCGGGAGTAAGTGCCGTTTTGTTACCAGTCTTGCCGGTTTATGAATATTATATTGTGATGCTTCACGCTGTACCTGAAACTTAAAACAGAATATAACAGATAGAATCCTGATTTCAGCGTTCAGGATAAAAATTTCAAACTATGCGGGGTGAATTATGCCGAACTGCATTCAGTTTCCGCCGTTCAGAAAAAACACCGATCCGGAATTCTTCCGTATGACCTGCCCGAAATGCGGATTCGATAAAAAATATGAACTGACCAAGGATTATACCGGGATCCCCGGTGCTGACAACGAAGATTCCGATTACGAGATCACGGGAAAGCTTCCGGAAGTTTGCCCGCGATGCGGCGCCGGGCTCAACCGGGAAAAACTGCCGCGCGGGATTTTTCATTGAACCGCTTCCGCGCAAGAGCCAATCACCCGTCGGACAAGCGGACTTGCACGGTTGACTTGATTTTCTGTTCAACTCGAATTATCTTATGGAGTTCAGTGACAATAAGATTGGGGGTGTTCCGGATTCGACCGGCCCGGTCGGATGTTGACTGCATGCCGAGGATGATCGTTGGCCTCGTTAAAAATCGGTCAAAACGATAACTGCGAACGAAGAGTTTGCCTTGGCGGCTTAATTCCCGCCACATCGTGCCAGCCGAGGAGTGCTAAGCTGGTTTCGGTGTAAATCAGCGCTCTGGATTACGGAATCCACCTTTTGTTCCGTGATGAGATTTTAAAAAGGTTAGTCCGGAGTCAGGCCTGTTCATCGGCTTCGGTAAAGGACGAAAAAAAGCAAAGATGAAATACGCATGTAGACGTCCTCATTGGATCTCGTCGGAACGCGGGTTCAACTCCCGCCACCTCCACCATTTATACCCTTTAATTTCTCCTTAAAACATATTTTCAGCACAAACGAAAAGCGCCACAAAATGTGGCACTATATGTGGCATCTATTTTGCCGAGTTTATTTTTTTGAGCCGATTCCGTCCGCTGAAACCGTGAGGTCATACTTGGTTGCGTTAATCGCCGCTGCGATACCTGCCCAATCGGAAGCACCTCCATCGCACTTTGCGGAAATCAAGCCCTTGTCGGTCTTTCCGGCGAACATCTTGACGGTCGGCACCGGCTGCTCCTGCGTTGCCACGGTAGCCACAAGATAAGCCGCCCAGCCGGACTCCCATGCTATAACCGTCTTGTCTTTCGTGCTATCAGTTACG
>JAZRUY010000088.1:0-3465 GCA_045598845.1 Victivallaceae bacterium | reverse complement strand
AATCTGGAATTGTACGCCAGACTTTACGGTTTGGCTGAAGCCGATGTGGCAAGGCGGGTCGAGATCATGTTTTCCCGCTTCGGCTTGACGGAGTACGCCGGCCGCACACCGGGAGAGCTTCCTCTTGGTATCAAGCAACGGCTGTCTCTCGCCGCAGCGGTGATTCACGGTCCTGAAATTCTGATTCTCGATGAACCGACCAGCGGTGTGGACCCGGTGGCGCGCGACAGTTTCTGGGAGCTCATTATCGAAATTTCCCGTCAGGATAAAGTTACGGTTTTTATTACAACTCACTTTATGAACGAGGCGGCCCGTTGCGACCGGATATCTCTGATGCATGCCGGGCGCTCTCTGGCCTGCGATACTCCGGCCAGGCTGGTGGAAGAACGCGGCGCGGCGACATTGGAAGAAGCCTTTATCAGTTATCTGGAAGAAGCGGATCAGGGCGCCGCCGACGCGGCGGAGGCCGCATCGGCGAAAAGTGCTCCTGAAAAAGCTGAAAACGTTTCGCAAAAAAACGGTTTTTGGTCACGGATATTTGATTTTTCCCGTTTCTGGACCTGCGTGTGGCGTGAAACGCTGGAGTTGAGGCGTGACAATGTCCGGATGACGCTGGCTCTCGCCGGGGCTTTGATTCTGCTGCTGGTTATCAGTTACGGCATCAACATGGATGTTGAAAACGTGGACTATGCGGTGCTGGATAATGATCAGACCGAATTGAGCCGCGATTATCTGCTCGGGCTCAGCGGTTCGCGGTATTTCCGGGAACATGAGCCGATTCGCAGTTATGACGAGCTGGACAGCCGTTTACACAGCGGTGAATTGTCGATGATTGTGGAAATCCCCCCGGATTTTGCCTGCAAAGTACAGCAGGGGCGTAATCCGCAGGTGGCTTTCTGGCTGGACGGCGCAGAATCCTCCAAAGCGGAAACTATTACCGGTTATATAGAGGGTTTTCATCAGTTGTGGCAGCAGAACTATTTGTCTAAATCGTCTTCCGTGCCGTTCAGTGATGAAAATAAATCAGGCGGTAATTCAAATGACCGTACTGCGTCATCTTCCGGTACCGGCTCGGTATCAAGCGTCAATACCTCGTCTGTGCTTATGTTCGCTGATTATCTGCGGGACAATCGGTCATTCAAAGATCGGATGAAATCGCGCGCTATGTCATATATGCCGGGAAACAGCATCCGGACGGCATCGCAGCAGAGCGAAAACATGTCTTCCCTGATGTCGTCTGTGTCTGATATGCTCAAGTCTCCGTCTGCCGCCAAAGCGAAAAATAATTCAAAAAGCGGCAGTACCGTCAAACGCTATGAAGTTACCGCTGTGATGCGGAACAATCTTTCTCTGCAGAACCGTTACCGCTACAATCCGGATGTTCAAAGTCTGCCTGCCATAGTTCCGGCGGTAATTCCACTGGTACTGATGATGATTCCCGCTGTATTGGCGGCGCTTTCTGTGGTGCGCGAGAAAGAACTCGGCTCAATCATCAATTTGTATGTCACCCCGCTGCGGCGCTCCGAATTTCTGCTCGGCAAGCAGTTGCCGTATGTATTGGCCGCCTTTGTCAGCGGATGTTTGCAGATTATCGTGGCTGAATATTTTTTCAAGGTGCCTGTAAAGGGCGATTTGCTTATGCTTTTGACATCGCTGCTGGTATACTGTGTGGTTTCCACCGGTTTCGGTCTTATCTGCTCATCGGTAACTAAAAGTCAGATCGCTGTTATCTTTATGACTATGATAGCGACAATTATGCCGGCCACTCAAATGTGCGGATTGGTAAATCCTGTGCTTAATGACGGCAGCCTTACCAGTATCGTCGGCAATGTTTATCCCACTACTCATATGCTGCTGATTTGCCGGGGAATTTTCAGCAAGGGTTTGTCGTGGGGGGATATGATTGGAGAATTTCAGATTTTGATGATGGAAATCGTCATCGTATGCGGCATAGGCATTCTGCTGCAGCGCAAGCAGGAACGCTGATTTCCGGAGGCGTCGAATATGAAACAGAGTTTGAGAAATATTTTTCATTTGGGAATCAAGGAAATCATCGGATTGCTGCGCGATCCGCTGATGATGGGGCTTATTATATTTAATTTCACGGTCAATATCTATTCCGGTGCGAAGTCGGCCCCGGATGCGATTCAGGATGCCGCCATTGCGATTGTCGATGAAGATCAGTCCGCATTGAGCAAGCGGTTGTCGGATGCTTTTTTGCCGCCGCTTTTCCGGCGGCCGGAATATTTGAGCCGTCCGGATATCGACGGCGCTATGGATCGTGGCGAATATACATTTATCGTGGTTTTTCCGCCTAACTTTCAGGAGAGGGTACTGGCCGGGCATAATCCGCAAATTCAGATCAACGTCGATGCTACCCGCATGTCGCAGGCTTTCACCGGCAACGGCTATATTCAGAGCATTCTTTACCGCGAGGTGGATGCGTTCCTGAAGGAGCGTTCCGCCGGGACATCTTACACTGCGGAGGCCTTGATCCGCCGCCGCTTCAATCCTAATTTGTACAAATTCTGGGAAGAAGCGGAAAATACGCTGGTCAGTAATGTCTGTATGCTGGCGATGATTCTTACCGGCGCAGCCCTTATCCGCGAGAGGGAGCGCGGTACTTTGGAACATCTTCTGGTTATGCCGGTAACTCCGTTTGAAATAATGGTTTCCAAAATTTGGTCCATGACGCTGGTTGTTTTGCTTGCTTCCATGGGCTCGCTTTGGCTGGTGATCAAAGGCTGGCTGGATATTCCGATAGCGGGTTCCGCATGGTTGTTTATGTTTGCCGCTTTTATGACACTGTTCGCCATGACGTCATTCGGAATTTTCATCGCCTGCTATGCCCGCGACATGCCGCAGCTGGGTATTCTGATGATTCTGGTATTGATGCCGATGGAAATTCTTTCAGGCGGATCTACTCCGCAGTCCAGTATGCCTGAATTACTGCAATATATTATGCAGATATCGCCGACTACGCATTTTATGAATCTCTGCCGCGCCATCATTACCCGGGGCTCCGGCTGGAGTATTGTCTGGCCGCACATTCTGAAACTGTTTATCATCGGATCGGTGCTTTTTGCTGTTGCTCTCGGCCGGTTTCGCAAAATGGTCGCCAGTTGATATTTTTATCCGCTGCGAATTAAATTGTTGTTTTTTATGCAAATGCGCGATATGATTATGAAAAATATACCCGTATTGTCATGTGTGAGCATAGTGTTTCAGGCGGATATAATTTTTGACTGATGTTATAGGTGTGTTATGCTTGACCGTGAAGCGTGTATTGTTTTGAATATGATTCCGGGCATCGGTTCCGTGCGCTACCATGCTCTGATGCGTGAATTCGGCTCTCCCGCTGCGGTACGCTATGCCACTGAAGCGCAGTTGAAGGCGACTTCCGGTATCGGCGCCGCTACGGCCGGGAATATTGCCGGGTTTCTCTGGGATGCGGCTCTGGAACGT
>JAZRUY010000087.1:0-7382 GCA_045598845.1 Victivallaceae bacterium | reverse complement strand
GGCGTGGTGCCGCCCGGCGGAAAATAAACCGCGCGGAGCATCTCCGCGCCAGCAGAGGTGAAATCACCTCGGAAAGGAACAGATATGCCTACTCGTAACGATTTTTTTATTTGGATGTGTGGACAGTGTAAGCCGTGTGGGGAGAATTATTCCGTTGCAACCGCCAATAATTATGCGAATTCACTGTATTGGGAGGATCTTCGTCCGGGAACGCTTAGGTATCGGCTTTATGATTGCTGCTGCGGTGCCGGTGAAACGAGGTGTTACGGTGAAATGGACCGTGATACACTGGAAGAAATTCTTGATTTCATGACTTCAAATCAAGAAGCGGCACAGCGCGACAATGAATATATGCACCGTACCACTTCCGCCGCAATCCGGTGGTTGATTCGCTGGCATCTTGAAAACAACCGGCATTGATTTTGATTTTGCATGTCCGTTTTCCGGGTGGCGGGGTGCCGCCCGGCGGAAAATAAACCGCGCGGAGCATCTCCGCGCCAGCAGAGGTGAAATCACCTCGGAAAAGAGCCAGTCATGGCTTATCGTAAACCCGTAATGGTCGCCAAGTCGGCCGCCAAAAAGTCCTATGTCGCCGGATGCCCGATGCAGACCGGTCAAGAGAGGGAGCGCTGTGGAGGATACAACCAATGTGAATTAGGGGAGCGTAACTAAACATTTAAGTAGATGTACCATGCTATCAAATTGATGGCAGGGGATTTTTCAAAAAAACATAACAGTTAAGGACCGCGTTTATGGCTGAAGACAAATTGATGGATGTTGTATTGAAAAAATATACGCAGTTCAGTTCAAATCAGTACGCAAAAACTCTTTTTGCCAAAGACGGAAAACGAATTGAGCAACTGAGGAAAGTTTTCAATATCCCGGCGACAGGCAAAGCGTTGGTGGAAATGGATATTGCCGTTGTGGAATCCTTAAAAGACAAACTGGATGACTATATTGACAATTACGGAACTGCCAACGTGCGGCCGTTTTCAAAAAAATATGCTCAGGATATCCGCTCTCACGTCAACTGCTGGATCAGGTTTTATCACGAAAATCATCCCGAAATGGAACAGATTGTCGAAATTATCCGGATTTCTTGTGCCGTGTCCTTTTTGTCTTTTGGCAAGTTGTATAAAATTCAAGGTGTCGTAAAAGAAATCGTCTATGATGCGGAACAGGCGGAAACACCCAATCGTTTTGTTTTTGTTCCGGAGCAAAATTTTTCTTTAACGGAAGCGGAATCGGAAAATCAGCTTGCCGTTTTTATGGAACATGACCGGAAGCGGATTTTGAAACAAAAAGATGCTCGTATCCTCTCTTACCGCAAACAGTTGACGTTCCAATTGGCGGCAAGAACGAAACTTCCCAAACTGGCAACCGGAAAAATTACTGTTTTTCTGATGAAAAGTGATGACAGTAATTGTGAAATCATGTCTGATTTGGATGAAATGCCGGGATTTGATGATCTCTCCATCATCGAATATGGTGTGCGCCAATGAGTCCATCCGGGCATACCGTTTGGTCGGAAACACTGATATTTCTCGGTGCCGGAGCAACGGCGGCATTGAATATGCCGCCGTCATGGGATCAAGGCAAGATTCTCTTTTCTTTGTGTGAAAAGGAATGTATCGTTCCTGAAGATTTGCCATTTAAGTGTTTTAACGGTTGTCGGCAGGATATTTGTGATCTGATGAATATTCTTTCCTATAAATCAGGCGAAGAGTATCTTATCAGCAAAGAACAACGGGAAATTGCAAAGCGTTGTTTCCCTGAGGCTGCGCATAAGGAATTGGAACAGCGCGTTTTGTCATTGCGCCAGCACTACGATTGGCCGTGTCTGCAAAAAATCGGAAAAATCATCCGGAATTCGGCTCCGGAAATGCCGGATGAGTTTATTCAAAGCGTTTTTACCACCATTGATGCCTGTCTGCGGGACAATCGGGGAATTACCGTTGATGGACAATTTTTTTCCGCTGATAGACTTGTTGCCGCCCGCGAGTTGTATATTCTGCTGATTAACACCATGTTTGCCTGTGCCTGGCGGCAAATCTGCTTTTCTCAACGGGAACTGCTTACTCCGTATCTGAAATTTACGGAAACTCTGGCGAGAATGATGCAGAAGGATGCCATGCTTAATCAGGGATTTCCTTTTGATTCACGTGCCTTTTATCTGTTTAACTATTCTATCCTAACGACAAATTTTGAGCCGATCTTTTTATGGCTGCTTTGGCAGGCGCACAAAAATCTCAACCGAGAGAAATCCTGTTATCTCGGATCTCCCGCCCGTCCGCTTCAACTGTTTCTCGACTTTCCCAATACTCTGGCTATGCGGGAGCCGAAGGAAAACGGAGAACAGGATAATTTAGATTTAAATATCTGGTATCCGGTTACCGAGGCAGCGGCTCAAAAACTCAATAATCCTAAACATCTTTCCGACCGGACGGTTAAACTTGGAAAGTACTATGCCGTTCACGGTTGTTCCTGTTTTCGCCGCTGTCCGGTATGCGGCAGATTAAGTCTGCATGGCGGTGACAGTTGGGATCTTTACTCGCCGACCATTTTTTCACCTGGACTGACAAAAAATCTTTCCTGGGGGAACGCGGCGCGGTCTGAAAAGGAAAAAGAAGCGCATCACCGGGGGGAATATGATGCCGAAGAGTGCCTTTTCTGCGGAGAATTGACCTATGCTCATGATAATTACATGTATATGCAGACGAAATTAAAGGGGCAGGCACCTTCTTTCATCAAAGAAATTACCGATGAAACGATTGCCGCAATCCGGGGCGCAAAACATATTGTCCTTTTAGGATACAGTTTACCTCCGGATGATGCCATTTGGCGTTCCGTTATGACTGCGATGACCGCGAATCACAGACAACGTCCCTACTGTTCCGTTGTTTGCGGGAGAACCGGACCGCAAAAATGGCTTTACGGAGAAGAGTTGACTCGGTATATGGCATCTCCGGTTCACGGAGATATAAAACCAATCGTCAATGCTCAAGATGTTTTCGGGAAAGAGCAGGTCCGCGCCTATACCGGCGGTATTCCGCAGGTCTTTCGGGATGGGGATGAAGATGCTGTTAGAGATTTGCTTTATGCCCCGGAGTGGATCCCCAAAAATGTTTTTTTAAGGAGATAAAATGGTCGCCGGTCCGGCTCCCTGCATTTAAAGAATATGTCGGAGGTTATCAATCAAACGCGTGCGAATTTTTTGCAGGCTGCGGAGTCGTTCTCACGTTTCATTTTTTGTGAACCGCGGCCGGAAGAGTCTGCCGTTGTGAAAATCGCAAAACTTTATGAGTGTAACGTCGCTGAAATTGTACCTGATTTTGCTGAGTCCGTGCAATCATTACAAGGTGCTGTATGTGCTGATATTTCAGGAGGGAGTTTGTAAAAACTGACGGGGAATTGAACGAAAGTTGTTTTGTAAAGAATAGATCGTATCAGAAAAAACTCCGGTGTCCGGTTATCAGAAAAGGAGGTAGTTTATGAAAAAATTATTGCTGCTGGCTGTGATGCTGTGCGGAGTTCTCTCTTTGACCGCCGCCGAGCGCACGGTGAAATTCGTGAACAAACTTGATGAGCCGCTCACATTGAAAAAAGTTTATTTTGATGACGATGAAGGGAATGACATCGATTTGACCACGTCCGGAGTTAAATTGCCGGTTAAGATTGCGGCGGGAGCGAGTCGGGATATCCGGATTTCCGTGCCTTCCCGGGCCGTGTCGGAAGATTTGTGTTTCTATGCCGAAATCGAACATGAGACATTCAGCGAATTCGATGCTGAGGATATTCTGTCCGCCGGCAAGGTGAATACGGTGGAATTTTATCTTGATGAAAATGATGAGTCTTGCGTTAAGATGAAATAAGCGCCTTCGCCTGTTTCTCCGGAATTCCGCCTTGCGGCAGGGCGGAATTTTTTTATGTGCGCTTTTTCCGTATCAGGCCGGATATCCGCGGCTTCCTCTCCTGAGCCTTGAATTTTTGCCCTTGGCGCATTGGAGATTTTTGTCGTTTACTGCAAAAATCTCCAACGGCCGCATTGAACAAATGCAATGGCGGATGTTATATTATTGGAGATTATTGTCCGTAACTGCAAAAATCTCCAACGGTAACGGTGCGTATAAATGAAAGAAATTCAGCGTCCGGTTTATCTTCAGCAACTGCTGGACAAAAGGGAAAACGGTCTTATCAAGGTCATTACCGGCATCCGACGTTGCGGAAAATCCTATCTTCTGGATCCGATTTTCAGGAATGCTTTGTTGAACAGCGGTATTTCCCCGGATCATATCATCAAAATCGAACTGGACAGAGAGAGCAGCGTCCGGTTTCATCATGATTCCCGCGCGCTGGATCAATATATTCATTCCCTGATTCATGACTGCGGAATGTATTATCTTATTTTGGACGAGATACAGTTGGTGGACGGCTTTGAATGGCTGTTGAACGGTCTCCTGTACGAAAAAAATCTGGATATCTATGTGACTGGCAGCAATTCCAGATTTCTCTCCTCCGATATCATTACTGAGTTCCGGGGGAGGGGGGATCAGGTCAGGATTCATCCGTTGTCTTTCAGCGAGTATTATTCCGCTTCCTCCGGCGACAAGAACGAAAAACTGAATGAGTATCTGACCTACGGGGGGCTACCTCCTGTATTGGCGCAAAAGGGCGATACCGGCAAATCCCGTTATCTGACCGATTTATTTTCCAGTACCTATCTGAAAGATATTGTGGCAAGAAACGGAGTTCAGCGGACTGATATTCTGGATACGCTGGTTTATATGCTTGCTTCCGCTGTCGGCTCTTTGACTAATCCGCAAAAATTATTCGGCACCTTCAGAAGCAAAGGCGAAAAGGAACTGTCTCTCGGAACTGTCAATTCCTATCTGTCGCATCTTGAAAATGCGTTTATTGTATCCAGGGCGATGAAATATGATGTCAAGGGGAAGAGGTACATAGGTACGCCTTTCAAGTTCTATTTCGAAGACCTCGGACTGCGCAATGCCAAACTTAATTTCCGTCAGCAGGAAGAGAATCACCTGATGGAAAATGTCATATATAACGAACTGGTGATACGGGGATATAATGTCGATGTCGGAGTTGTGACGCTTCATGACGCGGAAAAGCGTATTCAGACCGAAGTGGATTTTGTCTGCAATGCCGGAAGTCAGCGCTACTATGTGCAGTCCGCTCTTGATTTATCCGATGATGAGAAAACCGAACAGGAGATGCGCTCCCTGCGGCAGATTCCGGACAGTTTCAAAAAAATCATCGTGGTGAGAAATCAGATAAAGCCCTGGCGTACGGATGACGGATTTCTGGTTGTCGGGCTTATTGATTTCCTGCTTGATCAAAACAGCCTGAATATCTGAAGCGGGTTGTAAATACAGGGAAGATATCCGTTTCTTACTTTCATGACTGAAAACGAGTTGAATACCGCGGCGGAATAGGAAAACTGGTGTGCCGCACGGTTGGAGATTTTTGCCGTTTACTGCAAAAATCTCCAACGGCAACGGTGCGGATAACTGAAAGCGATTCCGCCCCCGGACCGTTTCCAGTTTCCGCCGGGTCTCCCGGCCCGGATTCTTATTTTTACTGAGACAAAATTCTGTTTACTGAACAGCGTAATCCCGAAATTATAAAATAAAATACCGCGAAATCATAAAATATTCACTTTTAACTTAGGCTTCCGTCACTCTTTGTTTCGACTTCCCTTATTTTCTCCGTATCAGGATGGATATCAGCAGCGCTATACCCAGCAGAATCGGGTAGAACAGCGCTCCGATCAGCGCCGCCGGAGCGATTTGCAAGCCGGCCGACTTCGCCACTCCGGCCGCGATCAGCAGCTGGGCTCCGTATGGTATCATCCCCTGGATTACGCATGAACCGGTGTCCAGAATGCTGGCCACCCGCCGCGGATCGCATTTGAACCGGTCCGAGAGCCCCTTGGCTATCGGTCCGGCGATCACGATCGCCACCGTGTTGTTGGCGGTGAAAAGATTGATCAGCGCCACCAGCAGGAAGATGCCCAGTTCGCAGCCGCGCTGGGTGCGAACTTTGCGGCTGACCGTGTTGAGCAGATAGCCGATGCCGCCGTTGTGCCTTATCACATTCAGCAGGCCGCCGGCCAGAATCGCCACGATCAGGGTTTCCGACATGTTGAGCGCGCCTTTCCCCGCCGCTTCCAGCGCTCCGAAGAAATCGAATTCCCCCAGGCAGACGCCGAGGCAGGCGGCGAGTAGCGCCCCGGAGAACAGCAGCGCCATCACATTCATGCCGAACAGCGCGCCGAGCAGCACGATGATGTACGGCGCCACGGCGATGATATGCTGCGCGGTTACCGCTTCGTTCACCGGCGCCTCGCCGCTTCTGCCCAGGCACAGGTACAGCGCCGCGGTGATGATCGCCGCCGGGAAGATCATTTTCAGGTTCATCAGGAATTTGTCGCGCATCAGCACCTGCTGGGTGCGGGTGGCGGCGATGGTGGTGTCGCTGATCATCGACATGTTGTCGCCGAACATCGCGCCGCCGATCACCGCGCCCAGCATCATGGCGGGCGAGGTTCCGGTCGGCTCCACCAGCCCGGCGGCGATCGGGGTCAGCGCCGCGATGGTGCCGCAGCTGGTGCCGATGGCGAGCGAGATAAAGCAGGATACCGCGAAGATTCCGGTCAGCATCAGCGACGGCGGTATCAGATGCCGCGAAATCAGCACCGCGGCGTCCACCGCGTGCATCTCCTTGGCCACGGTGGCGAAGATTCCCGCCAGTACGAAAATCAGGCACATCAGCATGATGTTCACATCGCCCATGCCGCGGGCGAAGATATCCACCCGCTCCTCGAATTTACGCTTGTGGTCCATCAGCAGCGCCGATGCCCCCGCCACCGCGAAGGCGATCGGCATCGGCACTTTATAGAAATCCCCCGTCCAGAGCGATATGCCCAGATAGAATATCACGAATACGAAAAACGGAGCCAGCGCGGCGAAGCGCGGCGCCCGGTCGCTTGCGGTAAGATTGCTCATTGTCGCTCCTTGGAAAAGTAATGTTCCGTACGGCTCCGGCCGTCGTACGCTGTATGTTGACAGTTGTTATATTATATCGTTGTATATTCTATATACAATGCTAACATAATCCGGCGGCGGCGTAATTGCCAGTTTATATTCTCTTTTTCCCGGCGGCGGCGCGGAAGGGGTTGATTTTTTATCCGCGGCCGTATAATTTATCCGCGTGTCCGGAGGCGGCTGCCCGCCGCCGGAATGAAGTGCCTGAACACCGTTATTTCCAGAAAAGGAGGGCCGATCATGAAGAAATTGACTTTGCTGTTGTTTGCCGCTTCCGCCGGCGCCGCTTTGTGCGCCGCGCCGCCTCCTCCGCCGCCG
>JAZRUY010000086.1:0-6448 GCA_045598845.1 Victivallaceae bacterium | reverse complement strand
AATTCAACACCGTGGTAACCGGCGGTGAATACTGCGGCGGATATTGGAAAATCAGCGTGTCGGGCGGCGGGGAGATCGAATCCCGTTATGTTGTCAATGCCGCCGGGCTTTTTGCGGACGAGGTTTCCCGCTTATTCGGTGCGGAAGAGTTCAAGGTGCGTCCGAGAAAGGGTGAGGAATATCTGCTCGACCGGACCTCGTCGGCGCGTCCGCGGCATGTGGTTTTTCCGGTGCCGGGCAAAAATTCCAAAGGCGTGCTGGTGATACCGACCGCCGGCGGCACCACCATGATCGGTCCGACGGCGGATTGGACGGATGACAAGGAGGACACCGCCACCTCAGCCGCGAATATGGAGCGTATCCTCGGTCATGTGAAAAATATGATGAACGGTATTTCCGCAAGGGATATAATCACCTCGTTTTCCGGTTTGCGCCCGGTTTTGGAGAACGAAGATTTTTATATAGACTGTTCCCGCAAAGTTCCTGCCTTCATTCAGGTGGCCGGAATACAGTCTCCCGGGCTTACCGCCTCGCCCGCTATCGGCGAGTATGTGCTGAAACTGCTTGAGTCCGCCGGTTTGAGTATGGTTGAAAAGAAAGACTACCGGCGCGGGTTGCCGCCCTGCCGCTCCGTCGCCGCCGAAGACTTGGAAAGCCTGAACCGGCTGTATGCCGAAAATCCCGCATGGACGGATATTGTCTGCCGTTGCGAAAAAATTTCCGAAGCGGAGATTGTGGAGGCGGTCCGCCGCGGGCATACTACGGTGGACGGGGTTAAATTTTATACCCGGGCCGGCATGGGCCGCTGTCAGGGCGGTTTCTGCTCGACCAGAATTCTGAAAATAATCAGCAGGGAAAGCGGAATTCCTCTGACGGAGTTGACCAAAAACGGCGGCGGAAGCAGAATTCTTGCCGGCCGGCTGGGTGATTTGAAAATCTTTGATTCGGAGAATGGCGCCCATGATTGAATTGCGGTATGATGTGGCGGTGATCGGCGCCGGCGCCGCCGGAATGGCAGCGGCGGCGGTGACTGCCGGGGCAGGGTTGTCCACTCTGATTATCGATCGGGAAATCCGCCCCGGCGGCGTGTTGCGGCAGTGTATTCATAACGGATTCGGACTTCGTTATTTCAAACGGGAGCTTACCGGACCGGAATTCGCCGAACTGATGACCGGCAAGGCGCGGAATGCCGGTGCCGTTTTCGCGATGCGGAATACGGTAACCACCCTGACAGGGAGAGCCGGCGGCGGTTTTGAAATTGTCGCGTTGTCGCCGGCGGACGGCGTGCGCCGGATAATCGCCCGAGCGGTTATTTTGGCCGGCGGGTGCAGGGAGCGCTGCCGCGGCAATCTGGCGGTGCCGGGAACCCGCCCCGCCGGAATATTCACCGCCGGTACCGCTCAGCGTCTGATCAATACCGAAGGCATGCTGCCGGGGCGCAATGCCCTGATAGTGGGATCCGGCGATATCGGCCTGATTATGGCGCGGCGGCTGAGATGGAGCGGTATTCAGGTGAAAGGAGTAGTGGAAATAATGCCGCATCCCTCCGGACTGACCCGGAATGTGGTGCAGTGCCTTGATGATTTCGGAATACCGCTGTGGCTCAGCCATTCCGTGATAAATATATGCGGCCGTAAGCGGGTGGAGGGCGCCGATATCGCTCCGCTGGCCGGCGGCCGGCCGGACTGCGCCCGGGCTTTCCATGTTGACTGTGATACCGTATTGTTTTCCGTCGGGTTGGTACCGGAGAGCGAACTCGCCGTAATGGCCGGGGTGAAATTGAATCCCGCCACCGGCGGCGCGGCGGTGGATGCCAATTACGAAACCAGTGTTTCCGGTATTTTTTCCGCCGGCAACGGATTGCATGTTCACGATCTGGTGGATTTCGTGGCGGAGGAGGCCGAACGGGCGGCGCATTGCGTGGTCAGCCGGCTCAAAGAGAGTTCCAGACCGCGGGCGTCCGTACGGGTTTCCGTTTGCCGCAATCTGAAATACTCGGTGCCGTCTTTCTGTTTCCCCGGCCGGACCGCTGTTTTTGCTTTCCGGCCGCTGCTTTCCGCCGACCGCTGCGTGCTGACTGTGAAAATGGACGGAGCGGAAATTATGCGCAAACCGTTGCGGTTTGTCCGTCCGGCCGAGATGATTTCGCTCCGAATCGACGGCGCTTTGCTGCATGGCGAAGATTTGTTTTTTGAATTGAACGGGGAGGCCTGATGGATCCGGTGGAAAAATCGATGATATGTATCTGCTGCCCGCAGGGCTGTCATTTGTCGGTTGTCGGTGATGAGAAATCCGGGATTGCGGTTTCCGGCAACCGGTGCCCGCGGGGAGATGCTTATGCCCGGCAGGAAATCCTGAATCCGTGCCGGGTGGTGACGGCTGTTGTCTCAACGGATTCTTCCGTTTTCCCATGCCTTGCGGTCAGGACGGATGCCGCGCTTCCGAAAAATCTGATCGCCGGTTTGCTGGACCGGCTGTATGCGATGCGTGTCGTTTTGCCGGTGGCGATGGGCGATGTTGTGATCCGTAATTTCGCCGGCAGCGGCATCAATGTGATCGCCGGTGAAACGCTGGAGTCCGACTGATTCCGGGCGGCATGGTTATCGGCGGAAGCCGTTGCCGTTTTTGTAAAACGGTGCAGGCAAAGTTATATTTACTGAAAAGTGCGGAAAACAGACGGTAATCCGTGTATGATAATTTTAGGAGAGTGAAATGTTGAAAAAAACGGTGTCTTTTTTTATTTTTATTTGTGCGCTGGTGTGCGGAACCGCCTGCATGGCCGGGGACGCCGCTTTTATTGACGGTCTGATTCCGGAAAATGCCCAGGGGTACGAGTGCGTTATTACCGAGGCCTCCGATGCGAATCCGATCGGATACTCTGAATCCATCGATTTGACTCCGTATGCCGGAAAAGGACTTCTGGTCAGCGGAGAAGTCAAGGCGGACGGAGTTACCGCCCCCTCCGGTTCATACGGCGGCATAAAATTCATGGTGCATGTTAAAGGCGGAACCACTTTCGAGCGCTGGCCGTGCGCCACGGACGGGGTTTTCGGCACATTCGACTGGACTCCTTTCAGTTTCACCGTGGTGATTCCGCCCAATGTGGATTTTGCCGAGCTGATTCTCGGTTTGCAGAAATGCACCGGCAAAGTCGCTTTCCGCAATATCAAGGCAAGTCTGATCGAAACTTTTCCTCCGGTCTGGAGCGTGCCGGAAGGGTTCAAATGCGAATATGACTCCAGGGTTACCGGTGATATCCGCCGCCGCGGCGTAATGAGCCCGCATACCCGCGACATCACCGAGCAGGATCTTGCCGATATGGAATCATGGGGGGTCAATTTGCTGCGCTGGCAGTTTCAGCCGTATGATAATGCTGTCCGCGCCGACTTGGATAAATACGCCGCGTTTCTGGAAGACGAAATCGTCTGGCTGGAAAAGATGCTGCCGCTGTGCGAAAAGCACGGTATCAAAGTTCTGATCGATATGCACTGTCCGCCGGGCGGCACCGTGGGCAAGAATCCGGTTCTGGCCACCGCCGGCGAAAAGGCGATCAGCAAACAGGATGCCATCGCGCTTTATTTCAAGATGTTTCTGGAAGATGAATATCTGGACGCTTTTGTTTCAAGCTGGCGGAAAATCGCCGGTCGCCTGAAGGGTAATCCAGCCGTCTGGGGCTACGATTTGTGCAACGAACCCTATCACAATATGCCCGTCCGGCATAACTATCTGGAATGTCAGTATCTGGCCGCTCAGGCTGTCCGTGCCGTTGATCCGGATGTGCCGATTGTAGTGGAATCCAACAATTCCGCGAATGTTTACGACTACAGTTATATGCAGCCGCTGCCGCTCAAGAACATCATCTATCAGATCCATTATTACAATCCCGGCGCTTATACGCATCAGGGGGTGTTCAACGGCACTGCCATCGGCAGCGTTTATCCCGGAACTGTCGGGGGAAAATACTTCGACCGCGCCCGGATGGCCGAAGATATGGCATTCGTCAAAAAATTTGAGGAAAAATACGGCGCCAGGATTTTCTGCGGCGAATTCAGCGTCATCTGCTGGGCCCCGGGTGGGGAAAGGTATCTGGAGGATATTATAAGCGTTTTGGAAGAGAACAATTGGGACTGGACTTTCCACGCTTTCCGCGAATGGGACGGCTGGAGCGTCGAGCATACCGGTACGGATCCGGAGCATATTTATCCGGCCGCGGAAGACACTCCGCGCAAGAAAGTTCTGCTTAAATATCTCCGTAAAAACCGGCTCTGATTTTAATTGTATCCGTTTCCGGGCGGCGTGCGCCCGTTCGGCGGTGTAATGCTGAATGACTTAGTTCGTTTTTAATTTTTTTCATTGATAGAAAAGCGCTGTCTATTAGGACAGCGTTTTTTTATTCTTTTTTTTCTGAAAATTCGTTTTTTTCGAAAAAAATTGTTTTTAAGTGTCAGAAATTCATATGACGGCCGTTTATTACGATAGAACGGATAGAAAGGAGAAATTAAAAAATACAGATAAATTAGCCGTTCAGAAAGTCTGGATGAAAATCAACGGCAGTGAATTTACTGCTAAAATGCCGGGAATCCGGCGGAAAGGTACAAGGGGACTGTATGAAAAAGTGTCTGTTGTTGGCGGCGGTTATGCTGACCGCGGGAGCGGTCTGGGCCGGAGAGTGTAAATTCTGCGGATCGAAAACTGACGATGTTTATGTTTACCGCTGCAATAAATGCAAAACTTTCTTCTGCGATAATTGCAGGGACGGCGACAAGGATAAAGTGGTCGGCGGTAACGATTATATGCAGGCGTTGGCATCGCTTAGCAACCAGATGAGGACCGAATATAAAATTATATGTCCTGAATGCGGCGAATCCGATGTGCTCAGCCGGCGTGCGATCGATTTCGGTATGAAGAAAAATAAAATCCGTCTGATCCACAGTTCAAACTGATCATATTGCCGCTTCCTTATGAAACCGGACCCTGCGGTTCGGTTTTTTTGTCCCTTTTTCGTTGGAATGCGGGTATATATCAGCCGCCGGCGCCGGATTATCTTGACAAAAAAAGAGGAAGTGCTATATTAAGGAGTGTATTCTGGTCTCCATCGTCTAGTGGCCTAGGACACCGGGTTCTCATCCCGGCAACATGGGTTCGACTCCCATTGGAGATGCCAATCTGAATTATTTATCATCAAGTGCTTGTAGATGAAGTAGCAAGGCGGTTACTACAATTCCATTACATCTACTACAGTTTAATGAGCGGAAAATAGAAAAAACCGGCGGCGCATAAGCACCGCCGGTTTCATTCTGCATATGAACCGGTATCAGTAATAATACCGGTATCCCAGGCTGTTGTAATATATGCCGGCGCCGTAACGCGGCGCGCATCCGTAATAGACCGGAACGGGTACTGCTGCCGGAGAGTAAGTCGTATACGGTACCGGCGCCGCTGCTCCCGCGGGCGGCACCATTACCGGTACCGCCGTAACCGGAACCGGGGCGGAAATGTAATCCGGCGTGGTTACCGTATATTCGCCGCCTACCAGCAGATCCTTTGTGAAACGGCACAGTCCGTATGCCGTTCTTCCGGTTCCAACTACCAGTGATTCCACCAGCCCGGGCTGCCGGACGACTACGGTTTGAGCGTGTACTCCGGAAACAGCCAGCATCATGACCGTTGCGATAATTATTTTTTTCATGAGGTTCCTCCTGTTATTTACGAAATCCGGCAAACGTCTCCGCCGGCATATCATCCCCGCGGGGATACACACGGTAAAACATTAAAACGTTCCGCACTGTTTATTCAGCGGACAACGATGGTGAATTTTGCAACAAAAAGGATATTTGTCAAGTTTCCGGATTGATATATCCGAATCCGTCAGGTTATAAACAGCTGCGGATTGTTCTATTTATTTTTGATTATCTTTGCCGGCTTCGGCAAGCCGCTGCTGCATGGCCTCGACGGTGCATCCGGTTTCTTTCAGGCGCTGTATGATCCGGTCGTTCAGCCCGAATTTGACGCAGTCGATCGCCACCCGGATGGAACTGCATACCGCCTTGGGATTGGATGAACCGTGTCCGATGATGCAGATGCCGTTGATACCCAGCAGCGGAGCCCCGCCGATATCATCCGAATCGGCGAATGCCTTGAGTTCGCGGAAAGCCTTGCTCATCAGCATCGCCCCCATCAGACGCAGTGCGTTTTTGGTCAGCACTTTTTTAAGCCAGAATATGGTTGAACGCGCCAGCCCCTCCGCGCCTTTGAGCAGTACATTGCCGGAGAATCCGTCGCATACCAGTACATCCGCTTCGCCCGTGAAAATGGTATTCGCTTCTACATTGCCTACGAAATTCATGCCGGGAACAGCGGAAAGCACCGGGAAAGTTTCCTTGGTCAAATGGTTGCCTTTGATATCTTCTCCGCCAACGCTCAGTAACCCGATGCGCGGATGTTTGAT
>JAZRUY010000085.1:0-8452 GCA_045598845.1 Victivallaceae bacterium | reverse complement strand
GCTCAGGCTGGCGGAAAACAGCCGGCTTCCCGTTCTCGCCCTGACCGGTCTGGCGCTGCTCTTCATTCTCGGCGGCGCCGTTGCCGCGGCGGCCGAATTCTCCGCAGCCCGGCGCTGGCCGCAGCTGGTCATCTGTCTTGCCGCGGCATTGCTCGGAGCCGCGCTGCTTGCCCGCAGTCCGTCCGCCCGGTCGGTGCTCTCCGCGGTGTCGTGGTGGGTTACCGTAGGCGGCGCGCTGCTTTTCCTGATCCGGCTGGCCATGTTCGACTTCTCCGCGCCGCTGCTGCTGATCATTCTGCTGGCGCTGCTGACCTACTGCGTCCTGAATTCCGGCGCGGTGCTGCGGCTGTTCGACCCGGCACCGGATGACCGCGGCGCTCCGCCGGACTCCGGGCCGCGCGCCGGCGACGACTGGCTGATACGGTGAATGTATCCGGGGCGGCATCCCCGGATGCTGTTTTCCGTTACTCACATTCCGTATTCAACAAAATTCTATATACTTACCCAATCAAACGGGAGCGGCGCCGCCGCCATATCAGCGAAAGCCTGAATTATAACTTTCTTTTAACCTCCCGACACAAACGGGAGCGCGGCTCCGTCATCCGTAACACTCAACAGGACTGCCGTCACGACCGGCCGGTGACTTTACGGCTCCAAAAACAATTTTGAGCCGGAAAGTCATCACGCCATAGTCTTTTTTCGCACTTACGTGCGAAAAAAAAGACGACGGCGGACGGGTGTTACCGTCACAAAATTCTATTACTTGACCGGAAAAAGGTGAAACCGGACGGGGGTTACAGTTTCAGTTTCCGAAAGTCTTCCGGTATCTTCTACTACTGTAATATTACTCCCGGAGCGGAAAACTTTCACCGTTCCCCGGAAATATTACATATATGACAAAAAATTTTGAAAAATAAAACAACCGGTCAAAAAACTTTTTTTATCTTTTGGCAAAACCGAGACATCAGTCATCCGCCAAAGTTTCGAAAAACTCCTTCAGAGGATAAATGCGGGTGCACGCTCCGACATTCATTCCGCACATATAAAGTCCGTGTTCCGCATCCCCCCTCCAAGTGGCGATCAATGCCTGCGCGATACAGAACTGCGATTCCGCCGGATTGCAGGACCGAAGACAACGGTAATAACAGGTAAACGGTTCTTTTTTCTTCGCCAGAACACGTTCAACCAAAGGCGTTTTCAGCACACGCACCGGGAGTCCGACGGGACTTTTGATTACAACAATATCCTCCGGTCCGGCATGGACATACACCTCTTTGGATTCTCTGGCGATGCCGGCTTCTTCGGCGCAGATGAAATGTGTCCCGATCTGAACTCCGTCATACCCGGTTTGAAGCATTTTTTCAATATCCCGCCGGCAGCCAACCTCACCGGCGCCGATAATCGGTATCCCGCCGCAGCCATAACGTTTGACAACATCTTTTACTTCCTGAAGCAGAATTTCCAAAGAACAGGTTTCCGGATGCTCCAGCTGCTCCGCGGAAAAACCGAGATGACCGCCGTTCCGGGGGCCTTCCACAATAACGGCATCCGGCAGCCGCTTGTATTTGCGGGACCATACTTTCAGGATCAATTCCAGCGCGCGTCCGCCGGAAACCACGGGAATCAAGGCAATATCGGCATTGCCGGCGTACTCCGGCAATTTCAGCGGCAAACCCGCGCCGCTGATTATATAGTCCGCCCGGGCCTCAACGCTGGCCTGTACGAAATCCTGATAGTCGGAAAGAACCGCCATGATGTTCACACCCAGAGGTTTTTTCCCGTCGCACTTTCTTTTTGCCAGCCCGATTTCCTGCCGCAATGCCTCCGCATTAACCCGGCCCATATTGTATTTTCCGTTTTCCTTGTCCCCCAGGCCGACAGAAGCGATTGTGCCGAAACCTCCCAGATTCACGGTTTCGGCGGCTAACGCCGCGGAACCGATGTGAATTCCCATTCCGGCCTGAATTACCGGAAAACGCGATTCCAGATTACGGATTTTCAGTACAGGCAATTTCATATTTGCCCCAAAGCTCCTTAAACGCAAAGTATTTTCCCGTCAACGGATTCCGAAGTCCGGGAGGTTTGCACCGCCTCACAACTCGGAGAGATGCGGCGGCAAAGTCCCGTTGGGGGAAAAACGCTTCGCCACACCGGACGGCAAATTCGCCATATCAAGGCACACTAAAAAATGCGCGCACCCGAGATGGGCGCAATATTGCGGTTCGCTGATGATTTTCGACCCTATGGTCATATAGCTGCGCAACAGGGGCGGTATGGTACGCCTTATATTCGGATACTTTGCGCGGTATGCGGTCATTTCGGCATCGGAGGGGCGCGGAACCGCAGAGAGGGCGGAACACATGCCCATTTTCCTATCCGTACATCCGTTCTGTTCAAAATACTCCGCCATTGCCCAAACCCTGGCCGGTTCGGGATTGAAAACACTCACGCTTCCGATGAGGTAACGCCAGCGTCCGCGATGCAGCATGGCGCCGATTCCTTTCCAGAAGAGGGAAATTATGGCGCTGTTTTCCTCAATGTCGGAATCCGCCACGCAGGTCCTTCCGATTTCAAAGCTTACCGGCAGTATTCCCGGCGGGAGAGGCGACAAATCAAAATACTCGCCGGAATACATATCCTCCAGCCGGTTTCCCGGATGGTTCATAAAGCGGTATGTGCCGCGAACCGCATTGTCGCTGCGGCGCAATGCGATGATGATCATCGCTTTATCGTCATACTTGTCGCGGTCGATTTCCCCGGAATTGTCAAAATGCTGAAACGACTGCGTGCGCATACGGAACACCTGAGAAAATTCATCCTCGGTTTCCGCGATTTTCAATATGTACTTTTCGTTTTCAGCCAGCAACGCCGGCTTGAAGTACCCCGAATACACCGATGGCGAGCTGTAAAAATCCATACCTGTTTTTCTCCTTCATTCAGTTTTTTCAGATTGCGCGCCGTGTCTGCCGTCGATTTCCTTCCAGACCCGGAGGAAAGCATCCTGCATTTCATCATGCAGGTTCTTTGCCAGCGTTTTGCGGTCAAGCGTTCCGGCGGAGCGGGCAGGCAGGAGACAGCCGAGACATTCCGTCCGGGAGTTGCCGAGGAACTGCCATGAAATCCGCAAAACATTATCTCCTACCTCATACTTCGGGTACATTTCACCGTCCGGGACCCAATAGCAAACAACAAACGGATGAATCAGCAGTCCGGTATTCACCACGGATTCCAGAAACAGGGGCTTGAAAGGCAGCAGTCCGCGGCGGGTGTCGCGGCTTGTCGCTTCCGGAAACATTATTACCGGAAAGCCGCGTTTCAGATATTCCCGTATCTCCTTCATGCATTTCAGGGAGTCGCGCGCGGACCGCCGGTTAATCCATATCATGTATGCCAGCTCCGCATACATCCCTACCAGCGGCCATTTCCGGATGTCCGTTTTCGCGGTGAGAAACGGACCGAAAAAGGCACTGCAGACGATAAAGTCCAAAGTCCCCTGATGATTGGCTACAATCAACCCGCTGACACTCTCCGGCGAAGCGGATTCTGAAACCAGGCGGATGTTCACCCCCAGGATTTTCACGATTACTCCGCCCCAGCGGCGGATGGTCTTGCGCATCATATTCCGCGATACGGTATCCGGCAGGAAAAATCTCAAAAACACATTCCAGAAGAATATGAGCAGACACCAGACAGTCAGCAATACGATGCGGTATGTCCGGCGCCAGGCGGCCAAAAGGACGGCTGCCGCGTTAACCGTGTGCCGCGGCGACTGCTTTCCGTTCATCATTTGCTAATCATCCAGTTCAATAAAAACGTTGACCTGTTCACCGGGATATAAATGCAACTTCGCATCCACGTCAAAAACGATTTTGATTATACGCACGTCAACAACTTCGGAAACGGTTCCGGTCATAACTTTTTTAGGCACCACATACGGAATAATTCTCGGTTCCTTCAAACGGACAAAAATTCCTCTGGTACCCTTGCGCCAGGCGAAACCGCGCTTCATTTTTTTCAGCTGGCTGATCGAATATTCCGGAACATCGGCCTCTATCTGGATGTCGGCGCGTCCGAAAGTAACCGGAGCCGTACTTTCACTGCTGAGATTGTAATTGTGCAGACGCACGAATTCTCCTTCATGCTGTGACACCTGGAGAACAATTCCGTCAAAAGGGGCTTTTACCGACATATCATCGATTTGCCGTTCCACCGCCTTGATTTGATTGGCTACGGACTGAATTTTCGCTTCCGCCTCCGCGACGGCATATTGAGATGCTCCGGATTTGAGTTTTTGGAGATTTTTCTCCGCCAAAGCGACTTTGTGTTTCTGCAGCATCCACAGTTTTTCAATATCCTGATCACTGGCCACGCTTACAGCGTTTTTTACAATCAGTTGTGAAGAGCGGTCCTTCTGGAGCGTCAGCCGCTGCAGTTCTTCCTTTTGGATATCCAATTCCACTTCACCCACTTCCACCTCTTCCGGCCGCGGCATTTCCAGTAAATAATCCTTGGCCGCCATTAAGGCGTGTAAATCCGCCTCCAGAATTCTTTTCCGGTCTTCCAGCTCACCGGTGTCGAGAACATAAAGTGTCTCGCCTTTACGGAATGTCTGATTTTCCGCGGCGTACATTTTGGCAATCACGCCCTCCTGTTTAGGCAGCAGCTCCACCATTCCGCCCTGCGGCCGGACCACCCCGAAACATTGAATTTTCTGGCGGTTCCCGAACTCATTGATATCCAGCGGCGGCATTTCGATTCCGAATTTCTGGCGTGAAACGTATATATAAAACACGGCGGCCGACATTAACAGGAAAGCGATTATGGCGCTCCAGGTCAAAAAACGTTTTTTCATGGCATAAAAATTCCCTGTATTAAGAAATTGTTAGTTTTTGGTCATCTCATAAATATAATCGGCATACTGACGGATGCGCTGATCATGGGTAACCACCAGAACCAGGCGTTTTTCCGTTACCGCGATATCGCGCAGCAATTCCATAATCAGCAAGCCGTTTTTGGAATCCAGAGCGGAAGTCGGTTCATCGCAAATCAGTATTTCCGGCTGCTTAACCAAAGCGCGCGCCAGGGCGATTCTCTGCTGCTGGCCGCCTGAGAGCAATTCTATCTTGCGGTTTATGTATGGGGTTATTCCCAGTAAATCCGCTGTTTCCGCGGCTAATTTCTCGCCCTTTTCAAAAGTTATACCGAACGGCAGGAGACCGCTTACAATATTATCGAGACCGGTTAATCCATGCAATAAATTGAACTTCTGGAATACAAAACCGATTTTATTGCAGCGGAACCGCTGCGCTTCTTCATTGTTCAGTGTCACTAAATTGACACCGTTTAATTCAACTATTCCTGAATCCGGTTTCAGCAAAGTGGCGATGATATTCAGCAAAGTCGTCTTGCCGCATCCGGATGGTCCGGAAATATAGTTGAGCTTTCCTAATTCAAAGGAACAGCATAAATCATTAAGAACCGGGACAATCTCATTCCCGCTTTTGAATGATTTAGTCAGGTTGGTGATTTGCAGCATTGTTCCGCCTCATACTATTTGAACGCGTCCGCCAGTTCAATGGCGGCAAACTTGCGGATTGACAGAAGAAGAGAAATTCCGGCGGTGATTACAACGACAAGCGCGGCCAAAACAAGTCCTTCCGGAAACATATTGAAGAAAAACGCGGGAAAAAGCCGGACGGCAAAGGTAATTAACGCCGCGACCGAGATTCCCAGGGTGATGGCGAAGAACAGGCAAATCGCCATCTCGCAGGCAATCAAAGCCAATAAATCCGCATTGGAATACCCCTGTACTTTCAGCGTGCCCAGTACCCCCTTGTTTTCCGAAACAAAAGAGGAAAGATTCTGAACGATTACGATCAATGAAAAAATCACGGCGATTACAACGAAAATCAGGAATGACTGCACAATGGCCACATTGGCCAGATACCATTTGATGATGTTCAGAATGTAATCTTCCTGCGGTTCCGCGACGACATCGGAGAATGTTTCGTTTATTTTACCGCAAAGCTGTTCAACGCTGATGTCATCCGACGGCCAGACCAGAATAAAGTTGGTATTCCGGTAAACCTGCATGACGTAGGAAAGAAAATCGCTGCGTTTCATATAGACGATAATCGCGCCGTCCATCAGGGTATCAACCCGGGTTTTGCCGCAAACCTGGAAATTGTAGTCGTTGATGACCACCACCCCTTTGTTTTCCGGAGAGGTGAATGAATCATAATTGTCATAATTGACCAAAACCGTGCGGGATGCGAGAAATTTTTCCTTCTCGAATTCGGCATCGCGCGCCAGACCGGCCAGCGTTTCATCCGGAACAGCGATAATGGCGGCCGGAAAGGTCTTGCCGCTAAGCAGCCGCAAGGGGAAAAAGGCGACGGTAAACGGTTCCGCGAGCTTTATGCCCGGCATTGCCCGGATTTTGTCCAGCGCCTCTTCCGGCAGCGGTATTTTTATATTCATGACTTTGGTGTATACCGGATGCACCCATATCGGCGCTCCGGCGGCGAACGGTATTCCCACCACATGCTGGCATACGCCGCAAAAAATGGCGATGCTGATCACTATCAGCAGGAAGGAAGTGAAAAAAATGGAGGTAAAGGTGACAAAACGCAGGGGATTGCCAAAAATATCCTTGGCGGCCAGGGTAAACAAAGACCGCGGCAGAATCCGCCGTGCCGGAAACCGGAAAAGAATATCCTTGTCCATTTTGATTCAAACCTTGTCAATATGCAAAATCCGTTGATGAACAACGGCAGTTCCGGACGAAAACCATGACGTTTCCGCCCCGTTCCGGACCTTCAACGGCGGCCGCCCCCGTTGCGGTCAGGAATTCCCGTCCCCGGTCAATCAGCCCCGGCTCGTAATTATTCCTCAACATAACCCGCTTCTTTCATGATATACAAAAAAGCACATTCGGCAGGAATTTCAAGTTTCATCCGGTGACTTTTCGGCCAACCAAACGGGAGCGCGGCTCCGTCATCCGTAACACTCAACAAGACCGGCGTCACGACTGACCGGTGACTTTCCGGCCTTCAAAAAGCCAAAAAGTCATCACAACGTAGCCTCGGTTTTTGCGCGGTTGCGCAAAAAACCGGCGAAGTCGGACGGGTGTTATTACCACAAAATTCTATTTACTTACATCCCCGTACTTGACAAAACTCTGTTACTTGACCAAACAAACGGGAGCGCGGCCCCGTCATCAGTAACACTCAACAAGATCAGCGTCACGACCGGCCGGTGACTTTCCGGCCTTAGAGCCGGAAAGTCATCACGACGTAGCCTCGGTTTTTGCGCGGTTGCGCAAAAAACCGGCGAAGTCGGACGGGTGTTATTACCACAAAGTTCTATTACTTACATCCCCGTATTTGACAAAAATTTGACAAAACTCTGTTACTTCCTCAAACAAACGGGAGCGCGGCCCCGTCATCAGTAACACTCAACAGGATCAGCGTCTCGACTGACCGGTGACTTTCCGGCCTTCAAAGCCGGAAAGTCATCACGACGTAGCCTCGGTTTTTGCGCGGTTGCGCAAAAAACCGGCGAAGTCGGACGGGTGTTACTACCACAAAACTATCTTACTCGACATATCCGGACGGGTGTTACAATTCATCAGGACATATTACTTGACTGAAAACCGGCGAAGTCGGACGGGTCTTAATACCACAAAATTCTCTTACTCGACCTATCCAAACCGGTGCTACCATCAAAAATTCTATTACTTACACCCCGGAAATACCGCAAAACTGTCTTTTCTTTAATATCTTTATGCTTTCATATCTTCTATTTCCGCTTGCATAAAATCGTATGCGGATTTAACTTTAATTCCGGCGGCGATATCCGAAAACAAGGAGTTTCAAATGAAGAATTTAATGACGTTTTTTTACTGGTTATGGTGTCCTGTGTGTTTTTTCCGGCCCGGGGCGCGACTCTTCCCGCCTCGGTGGGCGACGGAGTACCCGCGGCGGGTTCGCCGCTTGACGGCCGGTGGATCGCTCTGGGCGAGCCGTCTTACGCTCCGGCGCTCCGGGCATCCGAAAAACCGGAAATATTCGATGATGATCTGCTGTTCTCGGTTTCCGCCCCCGCGGAAAAACCGTGCGCTTTTGTTTCCGCCGCGGCCCTGCCCCCCGGCAGTCTGCCGGTGCAGATCGAAGCGGATATCCGCGGCACCGGCACGGTCGAACTGGCGGTTTTTTTCTGTGACGCGCAGGGGGCTGTCATCGGGAAGCAGGGGCGGAGTTTCATTCTGCCGGAATTGAACCGGATGATGTTCGGGGAATTCAAATGCGGATTCAATCCGGACTATCCGGCCGGTACCGCGGCGGTGCGTTTCGGTTTCGCCGTGGCACCCGGCGGCGATGTGGTGATCAAGGGTTTTGAGGGCGGGTTCGACGGTTGACCGGCCGCGGCCCCGTCATGCGTAACCCTCAAA
>JAZRUY010000084.1:0-2748 GCA_045598845.1 Victivallaceae bacterium | reverse complement strand
ATCGGCACCGGCAAGGATTTGGAAGAATACGGGGAAATCCCGTATCACCTGATCGATGTCGCCGATCCGGCGCATGAAATATTCAGCCTGGCGGATTTTCTGCCTGCCGCCTTTGCGGCAATCCGCGACATCAGCGGACGGGGAAAACTCCCGATACTCTGCGGAGGAACAGCCTTGTATCTGCACGCGCTGCTCAGCGGATACCGTTTGCCCGGCGGAAAAATGGCGCCGCGCACGAGCGGTATGACGAGAACGCGGCAAAATCAGGAACAGCCGCCGTCTTTCACTCCGCCGTTTGCAATTGATCCGCTGGTACTCGGAGTATATTTCCCGAGGGACGAGGTGCGGCGGCGGATTCAGGAACGGCTGGAACGGCGGCTGAACAGCGGCATGATAGAGGAAGTGCGCCGGCTCAATGAACACGGCGGCATTACTTTTCAGCAGTTGGAATTTTTCGGTCTTGAATACCGTGAAATCGCGCTTTATCTGCAAAACAGACAAACCCGTGATGAAATGAAAAGTATTCTGCTCAATAAAATCCGGCAATTCGCCAAGCGTCAGGATATTTTTTTCCGTAAAATGGAACGGGAAGGAACAGTGATTCATTGGCTTGATTCAGAACGCGGACAGCGTGCGTCGCACCTGGTGAGCCGCTTCTTGAATCAGGAAAAACTTCCACCGCCGGCCATGCGGCTGAGTGAAATCTTTTACGGAAAAAAAGACAAAAAAACAACGGAGTAACAGTATTTATGGAATATCCGAAAATTTCCAGCGCCCAGAATCCGTCTATAAAGCATGTGCTGAAACTGCGCGACCGCCGTACCCGGGACCGGGAGCGGCTGACTGTACTGGAAGGTTACCGGGAACTTACCCGGGCGATGGAATACGGGATGAAAATCACCGAGTGCTTTTTCTCGCCGTCGCATTTTCTCGGTGTCAACGAATACCCGCTGCTGGAGAAACTCGCCGCAGCAGGAGCGAAAATCACAGAAACGGCGCCGTTTCTGTTGGAAAAAATCGCTTACCGCGAACGCCCGGAGGGATTGATCGCGATTGCGGAAATGAAACGCCACACACTGGCGGATCTGCCGGTCAGAGAAAACGGTTTCTACTTAGTCGCCGAAGCGGTGGAAAAACCGGGTAACCTCGGGTCGATGCTGCGCAGCGCCGATGCCGCCGGGGTGGACGGGTTCATTATCTGCAATAAATGTACCGACATCTATAATCCCAATGTCATCAGGGCCAGTACCGGCGCGCTGTTTTCAGTGCCGCTGGCGGAAGCGGAAAACTTGGAAGCGTTCAACTGGTTAAAAGAACATCATATCCGTATTCTTGCCGCCACTCCGCATACGGAAAACATCTATACCGAAGTTGATTTAACCAAGAGCGTGGCAATTGTGGTCGGCACCGAGCAAACCGGTCTGACTGAACTGTGGATGAAAAACTCCGATCTGCCGGTAGTCATACCGATGCTGGGAAAAATCGATTCTCTCAACGTGGCCACAGCCACCACCATACTGCTTTATGAAGCGGCGCGCCAGAGAGGATGGAAAATCCACTGAGCCGCACACTATTTGAGCATTTTATCCAGTGCTCCGGAGGCCTTTACCGCATCAACTGATACCCGGAGTGTATCGCTTTCTTTTACCCGTTGCAATTCCGCCGCCAGCATACCGAAGCCGGGCGGAAGCACGCATCCCTGCGCCGCACCGGCGACGGATGCCGCCTCCTTGAATCTTTCGGCGGCGATCAGCACCAGTGTTTTCAGTACAGCCGCCTGCGTTTCAGAGGCCGGTAATTTATCCAGTTTAACCAATGCGGAATCCCAATTGCCGAGATGATAATCGCACCATGCCGAATCCCAGAGATGACGCGTATTGCCGCTGTCGGTTAACGCCAGTTGATCGCAGTACCACTGGGCTCCCTGCCAGTCGCCGCCGGCCAGCGCTTCAGCGGCGGCGTTTTCCATGAACTGCTGCATTTCCCTCTGCTCGCCCAGTTCGCGTCCCAGCTGTTTTTCCAGTTTCATATCCGGAATTGCCCCCAAACCGCGCGCGCGGCGGTAAGCGGATGCCGCTTTAGCGTTGTCGCGGCCGGCGTAAAACAACGCTTCCACCATTGCCGCATCCGCCGTTCCCGGCCGGATTTTTTCCAGTGCCGCCAGCGCTTCCAGAGTCTTTTGCTCCTGTCCGGTTCCGGCCAGCGCCGCCGCATTGGCACGCAATAAATCATAATTATCCGGATTTTCTTTCAATACCGGTTCCAGTACTCCCAGCGCATTACCGAATTTTCCGGATTCAATCAATGCTTCAGCCAGCAATACGGCGGCATGCGTATCTTCAGGTTTCAGTGAAACTGCCAATCCGAGATATTTTTCCGCCTGCATCCAGTTTTCCCGCTCCGAATATATCCTGCCGAGCTTATACGCCGCGGCAAAATTTCCCGGTTCCTGCTCCAAAGCCTGCCCGTAATTCCAGATTGCCAGTTCAACATTATCCTCTTCCTTCGCCTTATCGCCGTCGGCCACCAGTTCAACGGCAGGTTTCATTTCCGGAGCGGATACTCCTGAACGAGTACCGTCAACCTCATCAGTTCCGGAATGAACCGTTGCCTGACCGCTTTTTTTCAACGCCTCTTCCGCTTCATTCAGCCTGCGGTTGAGTTTGTCGGAAACAAGCGTCAATTCAGCCACCTGATTCAACAACCGGCGGTTAGATTCCATAATACCGCGGTTCTCATTAGTCAGCC
>JAZRUY010000083.1:0-1440 GCA_045598845.1 Victivallaceae bacterium | reverse complement strand
ACTCTGACACCGGTATTGGTCGGAGAGGTGATATCCGCGGAAACGGAAGGCGCGACCGGCGCGACTTTATCGATGTTGCCGACGGTGTAACTGCTGATCTCGGAAATATTGCCGGCGGCGTCAGTGCCGCGGAAATATACCGTGCCGTTGGAAGTCATCACCACCGCACCGGCATAGGTAAACCAGTTTTCACCATCCAGCGAGTACTCTTTCACCGCGGTATCGGCACTGAAAACCGCCGACACCAGCACCCGGCCGCCGGTAAGCGCGGTGATGTCGGCGGAAGCCAGCGGCTTTTCCGGCGGAGTGAGGTCAATGCTGTAAGCGACCGAGGCGCTCCACTCGCCGGCATTGCCGCTGCAGTCCACCGCCCGGACCCGGATATAGCCGCTTCCTTCAGGAATACCGCAGGAGAGTCCGGACACCGTCCGCTCCGCGAACACGGAGGTAAAGCCGCGGTCGGAGGCGAACTGCACCTGATATTCCTCCACCCCGTTGCCGGCAAAGTCGTCCCGCGCCGCCTGCCATGTTACTGCGGCATTGCCGGAAACACAGCCGGCCGACACTCCGGTTACCTGCTCCGGCGCGGTGTCGTCCGGCAGCAGCCGGCGTTTCCACTCGTCTTCATCGTTGGCCTGGAACTGCCAGTAATAACCGTCCTCCAGATTGACGGTGAAACCGGTTACCCGGTTGTACAGTTCTATCGAGTAATCATAATCGTTGAAATCCGCATCCTTCGAGATCAGTATCCGTACTTTATCCAGCGCCTCCTCTCCGGTATAGCCGGACCAGTCGAGATGCAAAGTCCGCAATTCCGCCGCCGGATCGGAATAGACGCCGACCGTATTGTCCGCGATGGAAGCGCCGCGGTACACGATCGCCGTGGTGGAGGCGCCGTCGTGAATCAGGAAGCCGATGTCGCCGCTCACCGCGCCGTTGATGTGCAGCTTGTTGTCGCCGCCGCCCAAATCCACCTCGCCGTCAAACCCGACTGCGCTGTTTTCCAGCAGGGTTACGGTGTCATCGCCGTTTCCGCCCGCCACATCGATGAAAGCCGCGCATCCGGAAACCGTCACGCTGTTGTCGCCGTCTCCCAAATCCAGTTCGCCGCAAAATTCCGCGTTGTTCAGCGTCAGCGTATCATTGCCGGCGCCGAAATTTACCGTATCTTCGAATATCGCGTCTCCGGAGACCGTCACGGTATTGTCGCCGTCTCCCAAATCCAATTTATCGTAAAATTCCGCATTGTTCAGCGTCAGCGTATCATCTCCGGAGCCGGCCGTAACCGGTCCGGCGAATTCCGCCGAACCGGACGCGGCAAAGTCATTGTCGCCGCCGCCCAGCGCCAGAATGTCCTTGAATTTCACCGAAGTGAAGCGCAGGGTGTCGGCACCGTTGCCCGCAGTCAGCGCCGCTGCGAATTCGGTGTCGGCATCGGCG
>JAZRUY010000082.1:0-2314 GCA_045598845.1 Victivallaceae bacterium | reverse complement strand
CACCCAGTTGAAATTCAATTTCGCTCCGAATGAAAATTCGGTGCAATACATTTTTCCGGCAAGTTTGAACGGTTCGGTATCGGCATTGCCGGCGGCGAAGATTTCTCCGTTATCGCATCGGCAGCGCATTTTTGCGGAATGTGAAAAACTGATATCGGTTCCGTCATATTTACCGCTGATTTTAGCCTGTTGTAAATCGACATTAAGATAATTGCCGTCTATATCAGCATGCAAACGGGAGATCCCGGCGCGCAAGCGCTCAAAAATTCCGAATTGATTTATTTCCGCTGTTCCGCTGCCGTCGGCCGAGAATTTTCCGCCTTTATTACGGATTTCCCAATGCCATATTTTATTATCTCCGCAGTCGTATACAGCCGTGAACCCCGAAGAGAATCCTTCCTCTCCGAGCGGTTCAAAAACAACTTGCTCCGGCTTTATTTTCAAAAATTCCTTGCCTGCCTTCAATATGAGCATCGGCATACGCAGATATATTTTTTTTACTCCGGAAATATCCAGTTTCTCAGTTGTTTCAGATAAAGACTCTCCGTTGAGCATCAAAATGCCGTCTTCCGCGGTTATTTCAAGCTTGAGCCCGGCGGTATAAAATTCGCCGGGCGATGTGCCGGCGGTGAGTCCGAACGGCGGAGACGGCGGAGTTGTTGTGATGTTTTTTTCTTCGGTTTGAAATTTAAAATTTAAAGAGATCCAATGATATTTTTTCTGCAGTAAATATCCCTGCCGGGATATGATTGCCGTAATTGACAAAAGAAACAGAATGAAGATGATTTTTAATATTTTTCCGGATTTCTTTGTCATCTGAATAACTTTCTATTTGCCGATGCAGAATTTGCTGAAAATCGCATCCAGAACATCAGGAGCGGCATTTTCTCCGGTTATTTCCGCCAGCGCTGTGCCGGCATTGCGCAATTCCGCTGCGGAAATCTCAAAATCTCCGGCGGCATAAGCGCGCAGCGCCGCCGCGGTGTGTCCGCCGGCCCGCTGCAGCAATCCGGCGCATCTGGCATTTACCGCTACCTGGTTGCGTTCAATTCCTGAATCTGCCGCGAAAAGACGGAAGAAAATTTGTTTCAGATCATCAATGCCTGTTCCGTTAAGCGCGGATATTTTTACTGTTGCTTCCGCTTCTGCCGCATCAGGAAGTTTTTCCTCCTGACCGGTTATATCGGTTTTATTCCATACAGCGATGATTTTTGCTCCGTCCGTCTGAATTTCGCGCATGGCGGTCAATTCCTCATCCCGGTCGGCAGTTGCATCCAGCACCCAGAGTATTGCGGCCGCGCCCCGCATGGATTTTCTGCTGCGGTCGATTCCCGCTTTTTCCACGGCATCGAGACTTTCATGTATGCCTGCCGTATCGGTAAGATGCACCGGCAATCCGGCAAGTTCAGTTAACGCATCCACCGTATCGCGCGTAGTTCCGGGAATATCGGTGACAATTGATCGTTCTGTTCCGGTAAGCAGGTTCATCAACGTTGATTTTCCTGCATTCGGCCGTCCTGCGATTACGGTTTCGATTCCGTTGCGCAACGCGTTCCCCAGCCTTCTGGTCGCATACAATTCCTCTATTTCCGCGGCGGCTGCATGGAATGTATTGATTGCGGACGTTTCATCGAAATCGAGTTGTTCATCCGGAAAATCAAGATGCGCTTCCGCATCGGCGCGAAGCTCATCCAGTCTGCTTCTGATGGAAGATAACTTGCGGCTCAGGACACCGTTCAGCAACCCTGTTGCCGAATTGAATGCGGCGGCGCTGCCGGCCCGCACCGTATCGTTTACTGCTTCCGCCTGGGCCAGATCCATTCTTCCGTTTACATAGGCCCGGAAAGTGAATTCTCCCGGTTCCGCCAGTCTGCATCCTGCCTTCATCAGCATCCGCATTGCATTGTCCGCCGCCGCCGCCCCGCCGTGACATTGCAGTTCAGCAACATTTTCTCCGGTATAACTACGGGGAGCGCACATGCATACCGCCAGCGCTGTATCCTGCCCGACTTTGCCTAATTGCATTTTACGGTCGTTTCCCGGCCCGAGGGCGGTTTTCCCGCGCCACACCCGGTTCGCAACGGCGATAGCATCCGGTCCGGATATCCGGATTACTGAAATCGCTCCGCCGATTGCCGTGGCGGGCGCAGCAATGGTGTCAACCGTGTTCATTCCTGCCCGTATCCGTTAGATTTATCCGAAAAGTTCTGTTTCAGAAAGAATGTTCACTTTTTTATTGACCAGCTCTTTTTCGGCTTTTTCCGGATTGTCAAAACGGAATACCATAACTGCTTTCCCCGGTTTTGCGGAGGTA
>JAZRUY010000081.1:0-2187 GCA_045598845.1 Victivallaceae bacterium | reverse complement strand
GATGCTGGGAGCCATAATCCGGATGATGCAGGAACAATTCATGAACGAGGACGAAAAAGAGGATCTCGCGAAAGCCGCTGAAGAAGCTATCCGTGAAAATTTCGCGGGCAAGCAGAAGGTGGCGGATTTCAATGTACTGGCATTTAAGCGCGGCATGGAGAATATCGCGCTGCGCTTCGGAGCCGGAGTAAAGTGCTGAAATGAATACGGAGAAAGAAAACATCACCGCTGAATCCGATGATCAGCCGAAGGAGATCGGGCGGAGGATGCGCGCGGCCAGACTGGCGCAGGAAATGAGCCCCGCGCGGCTTGCCGAGGCGCTGGGAACAACGGAAGACGAATATCTGCGGCATGAACGGGGAGAGGTTAACAACTCGTTCGGATTTCTGTATCGTGCCGCGCAGATTTTGAAAGTGGATATCAGCGCCATCGCCACCGGCGATTCGCCGAAACTTTCATTGTACAGCCTTACCCGCGCCTCCCGCGGAGCGCCGATCAAACGGCATACGGATTTGGAATATTTCCATCTTGCCGGGCAGATGAAAGAACGGTCGATGGAACCCTTGCTGGTCAAGGCGCCTTTTCTCGGCGAAGACGCGCCGATTCCGTTGTCCGCCCATGACGGGAATGAGTTTGATTACGTGCTGAAAGGCAAACTCAAAGTCCAGATTGAGGATAAAATCGAGATTTTGAATGAAGGCGATTCTCTTTACTATGATTCCGGCTATACTCACGGCATGCTGGCCACCGGCGGTGAAGAGTGCGTTTTTCTTGCCATAGTGACCAAGAAGAATCCGGACACCGAAGCCAAAGTGATTTCCCAAAGCGCGGCCGCCAAAATGGAAAAACGGGAGCGGAAGCTGATTTATCAGGATTTCATGAGCGAAACCCTGGATGAGAACGGAATACTGAAAGACGTTCAGTTTCATTACCCGGATAATTTCAATTTCGCCTATGATGTGATCGATGAACTGGCCGGACGCACGCCGGACAAGCGGGCGCTGTACTGGCTTGACGAACATCACAACCGCAGGATTTTCACTTTCAAGGATATTTCCGAATATTCTTCCCGCACCGCCAACTATTTCAAATCGCTGGGCATCGGCAAAGGCGACCGGGTGCTGCTGATCCTGAAACGCAATTATCAGTTCTGGCTGGTGATGCTGGCATTGCATAAACTCGGCGCCGTGGCGATTCCGGCGGTGTGCCAGCTGCTTGCCCACGATATCGAATACCGTATTAAAAGTGCGAAAATCAAGGCTGCTGTATGCTCCGCCGACGGCGATATCACCGCCAATCTGGATGCCGCGGAGAAAAACTGCACCCCGCTGGTTGCGAAAATCATCGCCAACGGGCAACGCGAAGGCTGGCATGATTTCAATGCGGAAATGCCGGATTTCAGTCCGGTGTTCAACCGTATCTCCGGGCAAAAAGCCGGCGACCCGATGCTGATGTATTTCAGTTCCGGTACTTCCGGCAATCCCAAACGGGTGGTACACAACTTCAAATACCCGCTGGGGCACATCATTACCGCCAGATGGTGGCATAATGTGGACCCGGACGGCATGCATCTCACTATATCGGACACCGGATGGGCTAAAACCGGATGGGGGAAAATCTACGGTCAGTGGCTGTGCGAGACCTGCCTGTTCGTGTACGATTTCAACCGGTTCGACGCGGCGGATATCATGCCGATGTTCAAGGAACACGGCATCACCACTTTCTGCGCGCCTCCCACCATGTACAGATTCTTCATCCGGGAAGATCTCTCGAAATACGATTTCTCGACGCTGAAACATATTTCCACCGCCGGGGAAGCGCTGAATCCGGAAGTATTCAATCTGTTCTATCAGGCGACCGGGCTGAAAATCATGGAAGCGTTCGGTCAAACGGAAACCACCCCGCTGCTGCTCAACATGGTCGGAACCAATCCTAAACCGGGCTCAATGGGCAAACCGTCTCCGCAATATGAAGTCGCCCTGCTGGACGCCGACGGGAATAAAGTCAAGCCCGGGGAAGAAGGCGAAATCTGCGTCAAAGCGGAACGCTGCAATCCGCCCTGCGGCATATTGATGGAATACGACAACGATGAAGTGCAGAACGCCGAGTCGTGGAGAGACGGATATTATCACACCGGAGACGCGGCCTGGTGCGATGAAGACGGCTATTACTGGTACGTCGGCCGCG
>JAZRUY010000080.1:0-1842 GCA_045598845.1 Victivallaceae bacterium | reverse complement strand
AAAGGTCAGCGCAGCCGTTATCGCTCCGCATTCCGCCGCCATCCCGGCGGCGCGGCGGATTATCTCCCGGTGGCCGCGGTGTACTCCGTCGAATACCCCGATGCCCGCCACCGCCGCCCTGCGGCCGCCGCTTCCGGATTTTCCGCACACTGAAAATACTTCCATATCGCCTTCGTTTTCTTGCAAAGCGCGGCGGCGCCGCGGTATATTATGCCGCCGGATCACGGTTATTACTGACGGACTAAAATATATGTTTCCGGCGCAATAGTCAAACGGAGCGGTTATGAAGACGGTTATATATCCCGGCAGTTTTGACCCGTTCACCAACGGGCATCTGGATCTGGTGGTGCGGGCGGGTAAACTTTTCAGCCGGGTGATCGTGGCGGTGGGGTGCAATCCGGAAAAGAATCCGATGTTCACTCCGGATGAAAGGGTGGAGCTTATCCGCAAATGCTGCGCCGATGTCCCGCATGTCAGCGTGGCTACTTTTCACGGCCTGCTGGTCGATGCCATTCAGGAATTCCAGGCCGACGCGGTGCTGCGCGGTCTGCGGGCTTTTTCCGATTTCGAATATGAACTGCAGATGGCGCTGATGAACCGTTCGCTGAACCGCGAATGTGAAACCATCTTCATGATGCCCAAGCAGGAAAACAGCTTTGTCAGTTCCCGCATGGTCAAGGAGATAGCGATGTTCGGCGGCGATTTCCGCTCCTATGTTCCACCGGAGGAAATCCCGTATATTGAAGCGCGGCTGCGGGCCGCGGTGCGGAGATGGTGAATCTATGATCAAATTCTCGGTCTCACGGTTGTTGCGCGAACCGGTCGAACTCCGCGGCTTCGAATCCGCGGAATGGGCGGATATCGGTGATGACGGCCGGTACAGAGTGTCGGACCGTATCTCCTATGACCTTACGGTTACCGGCGTCGGCGGAACCCAGGCGGTGGTCAGCGGCTCGGTGCGGTCCGCCGTCGACGGGGTCTGCGGACGGTGTCTGGCCGACATATCCGCCCGTCCGGTCCGGGCGGATATCAAACTGGTTATGGATACCGCCGGATGGGAGGAGATCGATATCAGCGAGGATATCCGGGCGGAATTTCTGCTGGCCTTGCCGATGAATCTGCTCTGCCGGGATGATTGCCGCGGCCTCTGTCCGCATTGCGGCGCGGATTTGAATCAGGGCGGCTGCGGCTGCGGCTGCGCCGACACCCCGCCGGGCGATGAGCGGTGGAGCGCGTTGAACGATATTGAATTTTAGGCGGCGCGATGCGGTTTTATCAGTTGGTTGTTTATGTGCCTTCCGCTTATGCGGCCCGGCTGAAAGCGGCTTTGGCCGCCGCCGGAGCCGGGGAACTGGGCGGTTACGACAGTTGTTTTTTTGAATGTCCGGGTACCGGGGTTTTCCGGCCGTTGCCGGGCAGCAGTCCGTTTACCGGCTCCGCCGGCGAATTGACATCCGTTCCGGAGATCCGGCTGGAGACTCTGGTGGCGGAGAAAAGTCTTGCACCGGTGATCGCGGCTTTGAGATTGAATCATCCGTATGAAACTCCGGCGTTTCACTATTTTCCCGTCTGTATCGACTGAAATATCACCGAAAGGGCTCCGCTTTGCATCTGTTCATCTCCCGTCTGTTCACCGATCCGGCCGGATTTTTCATCTGGTCCGCCATCGTGGTTTTTTCCATTTCTCTGCATGAGTTCTGCCATGCGGCGGCGGCGCTGTTTTTCGGCGACAGCACCGCGGCTGATGCCGGACACCTTACGCTTAATCCGCTGCGGCAGATGGGGATTTATTCATTGACCGCGCTGCTGATCTGCGGTATCGCCTGGGGGGCGGTGCCGGTC
>JAZRUY010000079.1:0-1860 GCA_045598845.1 Victivallaceae bacterium | reverse complement strand
CATCTGACGGTCGCCGAACAGCGCGGCTCCGCTGCCCTGATGCCCCTGCGGCGAGGTAAGATTGACCACCGGATAAAAACCCATTACCGCATCGGGCAAAGCGGACACGGCGGCGACACCGGGAGCATCCGCGGCATCATCCAGACTGCCGATGTCATCAGAAAGCCCGGTGGAAAGAGCCAGATGCCCGCCGGCGGAAAAGCCGCCGATGGCGATCTTGTCCGGCGCGATGCCGAATTCCGCCGCGCGGGAACGCACGGTTTTCACCGCCCGGCGCGCATCAAGCAGCGGGTACGGGAAACGGTACGGAGCAACCCGGTACTCCAGCACGAACGCATGGAACCCCAGCTCGTTGAAACGCCTGGCAACCGGCAAATCCTCGTGCGGCGCACGCTCGACATAGCCTCCGCCCGGGCATATAATCACACAGCCGGCCGGTCTGCCGCAAGTCCGGGATTCGGGAAGCGGAGACGGAACCAGATAAGGGGAGAAGACCGTGCCGTCGGCGGCCGGAACGTCAACTGACCATAGAGGAATGTTATCCATAAATCAAGAATCCCCGGAAAAACCAGCGGTTGAAGCAACACATATCCATATACCGGACTACAGTACGGAAAAAGTCTTCCGCATCCGGCTTAAAGATACACTGCCCGGGATGTCATTTCAAGTTTTTGACCGCGGCCGGACCGTTGTCAAAAACGCTTTCATACGCTATATTAGCGGCGAACTTTCCGAATACAACCTGTGAACGGAGCGAGGTGTGAGATGAGTGATACCGGAAACGGCACCGCGGCGGCGCCGCTTGATTTCATCCGGGAAAAAGTGGCGGCGGATCTGGCCGCCGGAAAACACGGCAGCAGGGTGATAACACGTTTTCCGCCCGAACCGAACGGATATATCCATATCGGACATGCGAAAGCGATCTGTCTGGACTTCGGCGTCGCCGCCGAAAACAACGGAGAATGCCATCTGCGGCTGGACGACACCAATCCGACCAAGGAAGACACCGAATACGTGGACTCCATCATTCAGGATATCCGCTGGCTGGGGTTCGACTTCGGAAAACACCTGTATTTCGCCAGCGATTATTTCGAGCGGATGTACGAGTGCGCCGAAACCCTGATCAAAAAGGGGCTGGCGTATGTCTGCGATCTCAACCCGGAACAATGGGAGGAATACAAGGGCGACCTTTCCACCCCGGGAAAGGGATCCCCGGGACGCGCCAGAACCGCGGAGGAGAATCTGGATTTGTTCCGCAGGATGCGGGCCGGCGAATTCGCCGACGGGGAAAAAACCCTGCGGGCCAGAATCGACATGGCATCGCCCAATATCCATATGCGCGACCCGGTTATTTACCGCATCCGCAGGGTACACCATTTCCGGCACGGCGACAAGTGGTGCATCTATCCGATGTACGACTACGCCCACCCGCTGGAAGACGCTTTCGAGGGCATAACCCATTCATTCTGCACCCTGGAGTTCGAGATACACCGCGAACTCTACGACTGGGTGCTGAAATCGCTGGATTTCCCCGAACCGCCGCAGCAAATCGAATTCTCGCGGCTCAACCTGACCTACACGGTGATGAGCAAACGGAAACTGCTGCAGCTGGTGAAAGAAAAACATGTGTCCAACTGGGACGACCCGGGGATGCCGACCATCTGCGGCATGCGCCGGCGGGGCATACCCGCGGCGGCGATCCGGAAATTCTGTAGAACCGTGGGCATAACCAAATTCGACGGCACCACCGACGCGGCACTGCTGGAACACTGCGTGCGCGAAGAGCTCAATGGCGTCAGCCCCCGTTTCATGGCGGTTATAGATCCGCTGAAAGTCACGATTGAGAACTATCCGGACGAA
>JAZRUY010000078.1:0-4358 GCA_045598845.1 Victivallaceae bacterium | reverse complement strand
CCGGAATTGCGCCGCCGGACCGTCCTGCGGATACTTTTTACCGGTTTTTACGCTCCGTTAACTGGAAAAATTCCGTTTTGAGCGGTAATATACATTATTTACAAGTGAAAGACAATCCGTCGCATATTGTACCGCGCCGATGCCGCGGAGAAAGGTTGCCGTGATGAAAACCGCAAGATTTTTTATGCTGTGCTGCTGCGCGCTGCTTTCCGCCGCGCTTTTTTGCGGCTGCGAGGAGTTTTCGGAAATTCTGGAAGAAGCGCTGGATCCGGAAACGGAAGTCACCGATGATCCGAACAGCGAGGAATTCATCCGCAAGAATGTCCTCACTTTGCACACCCTGGTAAAATACCCGCGCGCCAGCCAGCTGGAGCGCAAGGTCAGCAGTATAGACGGGGAAACCGTGTGGATAAACAGCAACCCGCTGCTCAGCAGCAAGAATATCAAGGCCGCCAAGGTCGTCGCCCGCCCGGGGGCTCCGAATGTTTTTGATCTGGAGGTGAAACTCGACCGCAAGGGTAAACTGCAATGGGATGTCATATCCGGCAACTGCTCCATGTCCGGCGAGCCGCTCGCGGTTCTGGTCGACGGAATGTATTTCGGCACCTTTATGCCGGATCTGGAGCGCGGGGCCGACCGCGACTGGGTGCTGCTCCGCGTCGGTATCAACGGCGTCACCGCCCGCGGCGTCGCCGATGTCGCGCATAAGAACTATGTGAATTTCAATCCGGACAGCAGCCACTGGTTCTGACCATGCCCGGACTTTCGCCTTTCCGCATCCGGGAATTCCGCCGCGCCGACACCGCCGGTGTCTCCGCTCTGATTCTGGGTATGGCGGACTGTTTCGCGCCGCATTACACCGCCGAAGGCATGGCGCTGTACCGCGGTTATGCGGAGCCTTCTGCCGTCGCGGGCAGGGCGGACGGTGATTACCGGCTGTTTCTCGCCGTCGCCGATGACGGCTGCGCCGGGGTTATCGAACTCAATGAATATACTCACATATCCATGCTGCTGGTGCGCGGGGATCTCCGCAACTCCGGCATCGGCACCGCGCTGCTGCGCCGCGGAATTTCCGCCGCGCGCCGGGCTGCGGCTGATTTCCGCGGTCTTTCGGTATTCGCCGCTCCCCCGGCGGTGGATTTTTACACCCGCCGCGGCTTCTCTCCGCTCTCCGGATGGCGGTTCGAACGCGGCGTGAAATACCTCCCCATGTTTTCCGCCTGCCGCTGACCGGTTTCCGGGAAAAAATTCTTGTGTTAAGGGAATACCGCCACCGCGGTCATGTTGTCCGTGCTTCCGGCCACCAGCGCGGCGACGACAAGTCCGCCCGCCGCCGCGCGCGGCGATTCCGCGTTCAGCATGATATCCGCGATTTTCGGCGCCGCAAGCGCTCCGGACACCCCGTCGGTGCAGATCAGGAAACGGCTGTCCGGCCGGCGCGGGAGAGTTATGATTTCGATCGGCAGCACGGCGCGGTTGCCGACCGCCCGGAAAATGCGGTGGGAATTCGAACTGTCCGGCGGCGGAGCGCCGTGGCTCCGCAGATAGGCGTTGTCGTAGGTGTGAGCCTCGGTCAGCTCCTGCACTTTCCCGTCCGGAGTGATTTCGAATACCGGGCTGTCGCCCACCCAGGTCAAAGTCACCGATTCCGCGCCGAACACCGCCGCCGCCGCCGTGGATGCGGACGGATGGGGCAGTTTTTTCGCCCGGCTGGCGCTGAACAGTTCCGCATTGACTTCCGTAAGCGCCGAACGCAGGAAAGCCTCAGCTCCGCCTTCTGCGCCGCGGATAAAACCGGACAGCAGCGCCCGGCATACCGCCCGGCTGGCGATTTCGCCCTGCGAGTTGCCGCCCACCCCGTCCGCCGCCGCCGCCAGCAGAACGCCGTCCGGTGACAGGCGGCAGCAGAAACTGTCCTCGTTGTGCCTGCGTCTTCCGGTGTTGCTTTCCCCCGCCGCTCTCATTGCGGAATAAACCTCCGATTACCTTGCGCGCGCTTGAAAACAGAATGTATTTCGGTTATAATAGAGATGTTTCAACAGTGCATTTCAAGTAACGGAGCGGCAGTATGGCGGCATTCTTTTCCGGTCCGGTGGCGCGCGCGGTGGCGCTGCTGACGGTTTCCAATCTTTTTATGACTTTCGCATGGTACGGGCATCTGAAGAATCTCTCCGGCCGCCACTGGCTCGCCGCGGCGCTGATAAGCTGGAGCATAGCGCTGGTGGAATATCTTTTTCAGGTTCCGGACAACCGCATCGGCCATACCGCACTGACGCTGGGGCAGCTGAAAATCATTCAGGAAGTCATCGCGCTGACGGTGTTCGTGCCGTTCTCCTGCTTTTACATGAAGGAGCCGCTTTCCTGGAACTATCTTTTCGCGGCGCTGTGTCTGGCCGGGGCGGTGTTCTTCATTTTCCGCGGCTGAACGATGCCGGATTTCATCTCCGAATGGCTGCGCTGCTTCGCGCTGCACGCCGGCGTCCTGATCGGGTTGCCGGCTCTGCTCTGCCTGTTTTTTTCCATTCAGGCCGATCTGCTCCGTTTCGGACTGATCCGCACCGCCGGGGCGCGCGGCTTCCTGTATTTCACCGCGCCCGGGGTGGTGCTGCACGAATGCGCCCATGCGCTGCTGTGCCTGATTTTCTGCCACCGGATTGAAAAAATCAGTTTTTTCAGGTCTGACCCCGGCCGGCCGCCCGGCTTCGTTGAACATTCCTGGAACAACCGCAATCTGTATGCCGATGCCGGGAGTTTCTTCATCGCCATCGCCCCCGTGCTGGCCGGCGGCGCCGCGCTGCTGGCGCTGTCCGCTCTGCTGCTGCCGGTGAGCGCCGCCGCGCCTTTGCGGCTCACTCCGGAGGAAATTCCCGCGGCTACCGCCGCCGAGGTGATGCGCATACTTGGCGAAACGGTGAAATTCAGCACTTTGACGGGCTGGCGTTTCTGGGTATGGCTTTACGCGGTGATCGTATTCTGCCCGCATCTGGGCATGAGCCGCGAGGATTCCGGCGCGGCGCTGTACGGCGCCGGGTTTATGCTCCTTATTCTCGCCGCGGCCGCCGCCGTTTCGGTCTGGCTGGGGGCGGATGCCTTCATAGTTCCGCGCTTTATTCTGCCGGCGTACGGCGCTCTGGCGGCGATACTCTTCGTCACCGTTCCGCTCACGCTGCTGATCTGCCTTGCGTCGCTGCACTGGCTGCCGCACGGTGACGACTGCCGCCGTCCGGTTGCAAAAAAACGCTGAACGGATTATCTTTACGGACGGTCTGTTGTATCAGGAGTTACCGATGTATCTTGAAAAAATCAATTCCGCCTCTGATCTGCGGCGGCTCACTGAAGCGGAACTGCCGTTGCTGGCCGAGGAGATCCGCTCCCGCATTATCAATACGGTGGGTCTTAAAGGCGGGCATCTTGCTTCCAGCCTCGGCGCGGTGGAGTTGTGTATCGCCCTGCATTATGTGTTCGATTCTCCCGATGACGCGATCGTCTTCGACGTCGGGCATCAGGCTTATGCGCACAAACTGCTGACCGGGCGGTGCGGTTTGTTCGAGCATCTGCGCGACGCGGAAGGATGCGCCGGTTTCCCGACTCCGGCCGAATCCCCCCACGATCCGTCCTATTCCGGGCATGCCGGCGTGGCGGTTTCCACCGCTCTCGGCATTGCCGCCGGGTACGAACTGCGGAATTTTCCCCATCAGGCTGTCGCGGTGGTGGGGGACGGTTCGCTGAATTGCGGCATCAGTCTTGAGGCGCTCAACAACGCGCGCAGCTGCGGCGGTCATCTGGCGGTGATTCTCAATGACAACAAGATGTCCATTTCCGGCAATGTCGGCGCTCTGGCCGCATCGCTGAACCGAATGCTTTCCGGTAATTTTTACAACCGTTTCAAGACCGCGTCCAAGCGTCTGCTGTACAAACTTCCCCGGCATCAGACTATTCACCGTCTTATCCGGCGGGCCGAGGAAGTTGTCAAGGCGCTGATCGTCCCCGGCGGGATTTTCGAGGAACTCGGATTCCGCTATATCGGTCCGGTGAACGGGCATGATTTCAGTCAGTTGCTGCGGCAGTTGAGATTCATTAAAAACCAGCGCGGCCCGGTGCTGCTGCATATCCGCACCGAAAAGGGCAGGGGGTGTGAATTCGCCGCCCGCAATCCGCAGAAATATCACGGTGTATCCGGATTCGACCCGCGGACCGGCGCGATGCCTTCCGGCGGCGGCGGTTTCTCCGATGCTTTCGGCAGAGCGGTATGTTCGGCGGCGGTGAAATACCCGGAACTTGTCGCCGTTACCGCCGCTATGACCTCCGGTACCGGTCTGCAGAACTTTTCCGCCGACTACCCCGACCGCATCTACGAT
>JAZRUY010000077.1:0-6845 GCA_045598845.1 Victivallaceae bacterium | reverse complement strand
GGCGTGACCGCGGCGAATGGGACCGGATGAGGGCCGCGGCGGGACATTCCGCTCTGCCGGAGCCGCCGGCCGCGGGAGACGGGGAAGAGAGAATCGTCTGGGCGGCGCTGGATATGAACGGCACTCCGGCCGGAAAACTGCTGGGAGGAGCGGGAAACGCCCGGGCGGCGCTGACGGCCGGAAGGAAGAGCCGCGAGATTTGCCTGCGCGGAACCCTGGACAGCCGGGACAGCCGCAGCGCGGTGCAGAACGCGGTGATGCTGACCTGCTTCATGCAGTTGACCGGCAACTGGGTTTTCGCCCGCGATCCGCAACTCGGGCAGGCGGTGCTGCGCCGGCTCAAAGCGGTGCCGGGAAAAGATAATCTGAAAATCGAATGGCGGATCTCCGGAGATCTGGCGCTCCGCGCGGTCCGTTATCTGAGCGAAAACGCGGAATGGCTGGCGGAGGAAAGCAGGAAACAGGACTGGAGCCCCCGGGGAATGATACGCAGTATGCCGCCCCGGCAACCCGTAAAAGAGGAAAAAAAATGAAACGAGATAAAGGCGGTGCCGGAAAGGCGGCCGGAGCGAAATCCGGAAAGAAAACCGCGGGCGGCCGGCGGCAGGGATGCCTGGCGCTGCTTCTGGCGGCGGTTTTCACCGGTCTGTTGCTGTATGTTTTCCGGGAACAGCTGCGCGAAGCGGCGGTGGATGACACCAGATACGAAGCGGAGATCCGCATGGCTGCCGGCAAGTACGGCCTGGATCCGCAGCTGGTGCGGGCGGTCATATTCCAGGAGAGCCGTTTCAATCCGGTTACCCGCGGCCGGGCCGGGGAAGTCGGCCTGATGCAGGTGCTGCCATCCGGGGCGGTGAAGGAATGGGCGGCTTCCGCCGGACGGCGCGCGCCGACAACCGGGGAACTGGAGGACCCGAAACTGAATATCGAGATCGGCTGCTGGTATCTGGCGCGCGGCATGCGCCGGTACGGCGGATATAAGCGCCGGAATGAACTGGCGCTCTGTTTCTACAATGCCGGCGACAGCCGGGTGAAGCAGTGGCTGCCGGAACAGCCCGGCGGCGAGGTGCTGGACCGGATCGATATCGCGTCGACCCGGAAATATGTTTCGGAAATCATGAAACGTTATTCCGGATATCTGAAAAAAGCGGAGCGGAAACAGGGTGCGGAAAGGCGATAAACGCGGTTTTACGCCGGTCCGGTTTTTCTTTTGAGCGGAAGCGGTGTCCGGAGAACGGCGAAAAGTGCGGTTTATCGCCGGAAATATGGTAAAAAAAGTAAAAAATTTCGGAAAAATGCCGGTTTTTAACGATTTAGGCTTGATAAAACGCGTCTGCCGGACTATTTTAGGGATTCTGGCAGTGGGATTTTTTGTGCCCTGGAGCGCCGGAGCCGACGGACGTGTCAGAGTGACCGTCAGCGGCGAGGACACCGCGCACCAGGAGGCGAAAAACAATATACTGAACGATCTGCTGGTGCGCGGCGAGGAACTCGAACGCGCGGAAAAGCGGATCGGAGAGCTGGAGGCGGCCAACCGGCGCCTGCGGCTCGAGTTGACTGAAAAACGGGAAGAATTGGACAAGCAGAACCGCGCTGACCGCGAGTTCAGGCTCTGGCTGGCGGAAGTCCTCGACGAGGGGACAGTGCGAAAATCCGCCGGCGGGAGGGACAGGCTGGCGGTCAGCCTCGGCGGTGTGTCCGAAGCGGGCGGAAAGTTCGCTTTGGAAACAGCGGAGTTCTGCGAACAAGTGAGCGCGCTGCTGGATGAGTTGCCGGTCGGGAAGGTCCGGAAGGCCGAATTTCAGCTGAAAATCGACCGTATCAGAAAAGCGGCGCGCGAATATGCGGCTCTCACCGGAGATGCCACGGCGGTTGCCAACAGTGAAGGCGGGGTACAGACCTGCCGGATTCTGGCGCTGGACAAATCTCTGGGAGTCGCGGTACTGTCGGCGGGGACGGCGAAGGGTGCTTTCGCCGGGATGCTCTACCGGGCCGGTAAAGACGGCGGGGTCAGTCTGAAGGTCATCGGGGTGAAACCCGATGCTGCGATGGCGCTGATCGTAAACGGCAGTATCGATGATCTGGCTCCGGGAATGGAGGCTGTCGCAGGAGAAAAAAAGACGGAAGCGATCGGAATTTTCGGTCGCTGAAAGAAAAACAACAGGAAAAACTCGAGAACCGATTATGGAAGTTAGAGCTTTGACGAAAAATGTACGGATTTCCCCCGAGAAGGCGCGCCATGTGTCGCGTCTGCTGCAGGGCAAGTCAGTCATTGACGCGTTGGCGATCGTCGAGTTGAGCCCCCGCAAAGCGGCGGACCTCATCGGCGAAACTTTGCGCTCAGCCGTTGCCAATGCCGAAAACAATTGTGACGCGGACCGCAAGTCGCTGTTCGTAAAAGCCGCGCTGGTCAGCCCCGGGCCGATCATCCGCCGTTTCCGGGCGAAGGCGCGCGGTTCCGCGGGACGGATCCGCAAGCGGACCAGTCATGTGGAAATCATTTTGACGGATAATAAGTGAGGGGAGTGAATCGTGGGACAAAAAGTTAATCCTATCGGATTGAGGACTGCCCTGAGAAAGGACTGGGAATCCAGATGGTTCCCGAGCAAGTCTTTCGGCGGAAAGAATCTTTTCGGCGAGTGGCTGCATGAGGACCTCGCAATCCGCAAGTTCATCAAGGAAAAGTACGCGAGCGCGTCTATCGCCCGTATTGAAATCGAGCGTTTCTCCACCCGGGTGCGCGTTATCATCGCGTCCGCCCGTCCGGGAGCGCTGATCGGCAAGAAAGGCGCCGAACTGGAAAATCTCCGCGCCGAGCTGGCCAAACTGGTGCCCGGCAAGGAAGTGCTTACCGAGATCGCCGAGATCCGCAGAGCCGAGACCAACGCGGTGCTGGTGGCCGAGAATATCGCCCAGCAGCTGGAGCGCCGTATCGGATTCCGCCGCGCCATGAAGCGGGCGATCCAGTCGGCCATGGAAGCCGGAGCCGACGGTATCAAGGTCAACTGCGCCGGACGCCTGGGCGGTGCCGAACTCGCCCGCGAGGAGCAGTACAAGGAGGGGCGCGTGCCGCTGCACACCCTCAAAGCGAATATCGATTACGGTTTTGTCGAGGCCAACACCACCGCAGGGAAGATCGGTGTGAAGGTTTGGATTTGTCACAAAGACTCTACTGAGGAGCAAGATTATGCCTTTAATGCCAAAAAGAGTAAAGTACAGAAAGGTGCAGCGCGGAAATAACGGCGGCCTCGCCACGACCAACAACAAGTTGGATTTCGGCGATTACGCGTTACAGGCGCTCACCCGCGGGTACGTTACCAATAATCAGATTGAAGCAGCCCGTGTCGCCATCAACCGTCATTTGAAGCGCCGCGGCAAAGTGTGGATCCGTCTGTTCCCCTACCGCAGTTTCACCAAGAAACCGCTGGAAGTCCGTATGGGCAAGGGAAAAGGCGCGGTTGAAGGCTGGGTCGCTCCGGTGCTTCCGGGCCGGGTGCTGTTCGAGGTTTCCGGCTGCAGCGAAGCGGTGGCCAAGGAGGCGATGAGCCGCGCGGCGAACAAACTCTGCCTGCGCTGCAAGTTCATTGCCCGCCAGGACTAATTGTGAGGTGCAGAAAATGAAGATGAAGGAAATACGGGAACTTACCGATGCGGAACTCGCAAGCAAGGTTGCCGAACTTAACCGCGAAAAACTGAATCTCAAGATCCAGTCCTGCACCGGTCAGCTGGAAAAGACGGCCAGAGTACGGGAGATCCGCCGCGACATCGCGCGCATCTACACCGAGCAAACCGCCCGCGCGGCGAAGGCCACTGAGGTGAACAAATGAGTGAAAATACTGCAGAAGTCCGGGGAAACCGGAAAGAACGCGTCGGCATCGTGGTCAGCGATGTCCAGGACAAGACCATTGTCGTGAAAGTTGACCGCCTTACCACGCATCCGCTGTATCGTAAAGTCGTGAAAATCAGCAAGAAATTCACGGCCCACGATGAGAAGAACGAGGCGAAGAAAGGCGACACCGTGCGTATTGCCGAAACCCGCCCGCTGAGCAAGAACAAATGCTGGCGTCTGCTGGAAATCATCAGCCGCGCCGTGCAGGACTAAATCTTCAGAAGGGAGAGTTGAATTATGATTCAGATGCAATCCATTCTGGAGGTGGCCGACAATTCCGGCGCCAAGTCGATTCTGACGATGACGGTGCAGGGACAGGGGCGTACCATCGCCGGAATCGGTGACATCATCACCGCCGCCGTGCAGGAAGCGCTTCCCGACGGCACGGTCAAGAAGGGGCAGGTCGTCAAGGCGGTCGTGGTCCGCACCGCGGCTAAAATCCGCCGTCCGGACGGGTCCTACCTGCGTTTCGACAAGAATGCCGCCGTTTTAATCGACAAAGACAAGAACCCCGTCGGTACCCGTATTTTCGGACCGGTGGCGCGTGAACTCCGGGATAAGAACTTCATGAAGATTATCTCGCTGGCTCCGGAGGTGCTCTAATGAAACAGTATCATGTCAAGAAGGGCGATACAGTCAAAGTCAATTCCGGCGATTTCCGCGGGGAAGAGGCGGTCATTACCGCCGTCATCAGCAAGAATGACCGCGTGGTGCTGGAATTTACCGACAAAAAAGACCGCCAGATCGGCAAACGGACGGTTAAAAAGAGCAAGGCCAATCCCAACGGCGGAATGGTCGAGCGGTCCGTATCCGTGCATGTTTCCAATGTGAAACTGGTTTCGCGGCCTGACAGCAAGCCGGCGAAAGCGGAAAAGACGGAGTAAAGCAAAATGCCTGATATGAAGAAAAAATACGAAGAGATCCGCAGTGTTCTCCAGGCTGAACTCGGCCTGAAGAATGTCATGCAGATCCCGAAACTTGAAAAGATAGTAATTTCCACCGGTATCAGTTCCGGAGCCGAGCGCGACGCTTTCACCGAAGCGCAGAAGCACATCGCGGCCATGACCGGTCAGAAACCCGTGGTCACCAAGGCGCGCAAGAACGTGTCCAACTTCAAGTTGCGCGTCGGTATGCCCGTCGGAGTGATGGTTACCCTGCGGGGCAGCCGGATGTACGAGTTCCTCGACCGTTTCGTCCACAACGCGCTGCCGCGCGTCCGCGACTTCCGCGGCATTCCGAAAACCGGTTTCGACGGTGTCGGCAACTATAATATCGGCATCGCCGATGTGTCGGTGTTCACTGAAGTCGACGCCGACAAGCTGAAGTACCCGCTCGGCGTGAACATCGCCTTTGTTACCAGTGCCGGTAACGACGACGGCGCCAAGGCGTTGCTCCGGCTTCTGGAAGTTCCTTTTGAGGAGTAAGGGGGAAACTATGGCAAAATTGAGTTTAATAGTCAAGGCCGAGCGCGGCAGCAAGTTCCCGGTGCGGAACTATACCCGGTGCAAGGCATGCGGACGTCCGCGGGCGTATATCGGCAAGTTCCAGCTTTGCCGTATCTGCTTCCGGGAACTTGCCTCCAAGGGGCAGATTCCGGGCGTGACCAAGGCCAGCTGGTAAGGAGGATTTCAAATGAGTATGCAAGATCCTATTGCCGATATGTTGACCCGGGTGCGCAACGGTCTCGCGGCAGGTTTGAACAAGGTCGATATGCCGAGTTCGAATCTGAAGGCCGCCATTGCCGCCGTGCTTAAGAAAGAAGGGTACATCACCGATTTCGCCGTCAGCGGCGAAGGTGCGATCCGCACGCTCGCGATCGAACTTAAATACGCCGGCGGCAAACCGGTTATTCAGGGTTTGAAGCGGGTCAGCAAGCCGTCCTGCCGTATCCATTGCGGCGCCGGCGAAGTGCCGCGGGTCAAAAACGGTCTGGGCATCGTCATTCTGACCACTCCGAACGGAGTGATGAGCGGTTCTGACGCGGCCAGGGCGAATGTCGGCGGTGAAATACTCTGCTACGTTTGGTAAACCATTATACGGATAGGAAAAAAAATGTCTCGAATTGGCAAGAAACCGATCGTGATCCCTTCCAGTGTGAAGGTCGCGGTTGACGGGGCCGTGGTGACGGTCGAGGGCAAAAGCAAGCTCTCGATGACGATGCCGCCGCTGGTGAAGGTGGAGATAGCGGACAATCTCATCCATGTGATTGAAGCCGATGAAACCAACCGCCGGGCCAGCGCGATGCAGGGACTGACCCGCAGCCTCATCAACAATATGGTCATCGGCGTCACTGATGGCTTCAAGAAAGAACTTTCCATCGTCGGCGTCGGTTACAAGGCGCAGCTTAACGGAAAGAAACTGGTGCTCAGTCTGGGTTTTTCACATCCGGTCGAGTATACGGTCCCCGACGGCGTGACCGTTGCCGTTAACGCTTCCACCGGTGCCATCACCGTCAGCGGAGCCGACAAGCGTCTGGTGGGGGAAACCGCGGCTGAGATCCGCCGTTTCAGACCGCCGGAACCCTACAAGGGCAAAGGCATCCGCTATGTTGATGAACGCATTATATTGAAGGAAGGCAAGTCCGCTGGTTAATCCGCGGCTGTAATGGAGAGTTAAAATGGCTGTTAACAATAAGAAACTGCTGCGCACCCGCAGGCATCTGCGTATCCGGAAGAAGATTTCCGGCACTGCGGCGAGACCGAGATTCTGCGTCAGTATTACCGCCAATCACATCTACTGTCAGTTCATTGACGATGTGGCTGGCAAGACTCTGGCCAGCACCTCGACACTGGATTCGAAGTTCAAGGCGGAGAACGCCAAGCCGAACATGGCCGGTGCCGCTCTGCTGGGCAAGCTGGCCGCCGAGGCCGCCAAGGCGGCGCAGGTTACGGAAGTGGTGTTTGACCGTTCCGGGTACAACTATCACGGCCGGGCCAAGGCGATCGCCGAAGCCGCG
>JAZRUY010000076.1:0-2511 GCA_045598845.1 Victivallaceae bacterium | reverse complement strand
CGCCTCGGCGGAATAATTTTCCGACGCGCTTTTTTTACCCAGCGCGGCGGCAAGGCTGGCCGCCGCCTGCAAAGCGCCGTAATACAGCGCGTTCAGACCGCAGCTCTTGCCCAGCCGGCACAACTCGAAGGCGTTGTCAAGATAAAGATGACCGAGCCGGTCGGCATGGTTTATCAATCCGTCCTTATCGCAGTATCCTCTGAAATACTCCAGCTGCTGAACAATTGCCCCCCAGAGTTTTTTTACCAGCGGCAGATCTCCGGTTATATCATGGAACCAGCGGATATAGAGAATCTGAACCAGCGCGTAATCCACGAAAAAAACCGTGCCGCAGATGCTGGGCGACAACAGTCTTCCTCCTGTAAAAGAACAAATCCCGTGCTGCAGCAGCGACTTTCGCGCCAAATCCGTGACACCGTAGCGGTAACGGGCGGTCTGGGCGCTGGAAAAGGCATCCATCCACTGCGCCTGATCGCGGTGGGGGCAGTCGTTGAGCAGATCGTCCATGCAGATACGGACGGTGCGGCCGCAGATCTCCCATAGCCGGTTTAATTTATTGTCCGAACAATGAAAGTCGCAGATTTCCCTGACCGGATATGAATAGGTCCGGACTGTAAGAGTCACATTTTCCGCCCCGGTAACCGCCGCCAGCCGGAATGCTCTTTTGGCGAAACCTTTGTGACGGAATTCCCCGCCGCGGTTGCTGTACAGCACATCGGTGTACATTTCCCGGTGACCTTCCGCCGCCGCCCAGCCGCGTTCCTGATTTTCGATATATCCGATTTTGACCGCCTTGGCGGTCGCCTTGCCGGATATCTCCACCCGGCCGAACACCATCTGCCCGAAGTCGAACAGGGTTTCTCCGTCCGCATTGCGGGTCACCGCCGCCGGTTTTATTTCGGTTTCGGTAAAATAAGGCAGCGGCCGCGGCAGAAATTCCTTTTCCGGAATCTTTTCCGCCTCCTCGACCGGCCGGAAATGAAGTTTTTTTCCGCCGTCATCCAGATCGAACCGCTCCATCGGCCCCATCCATCCGGCGCCGTCCGGAGCATCGAACCAGGCGGTGTCCTGCGCGCCTTCCCATGCCGCGGCCAGTTCCCCGCCTGAAGCCGATTTGAATACCGCGGTGAATTCCGGTCTGCCGGAACGGTACTGCACCAGCAGAACGCATTTTTTGCCGTTTTTGACATTCAGGGTGTCGGTGTACAGCAGCGGCCGGCTGCTGCGCAGCGGACCGTAGTGGATTGTTTTGCCGTCCATGGTAACCATGGCGGCGTGTTTCGCATACAGTTCCAGACTTTCCGCTCCGTCCGGCACGGCGCAGCGGAATAGCGCATAACCGCGGGCGGTCAATGCCCCCGGCACGGTGTAAAGAGTTCGGCAGTTCACAATATACGCTCCTTGAAAATATCAGTTGTCCGATGCCGGCCGGATGATGACTGGAAACGGCGGACATTCGGCATCAACTGAAGTTAAATTGAGTTTCGCTCTTACAAAATAACGGCGCTCCATTCCCGGACTGATCTTTACCGCCTGAACGAAATTCTGCGGTTCGGAGACCCACACCTGCGCCAGCGGCGGCAGCAGCGCCGGGAAGCGGCGCGCCGGTCGCTCCGTTTCTTCGCTTACGGTTACCCAGGCATCCGGATCAGGCTCCGTCATGTCCGGTGTCCAAAGCTGGCATTCGACTTTCACGTTGTCCTGTTCGCGGCTGTACCATTCAACGATTTCCACTTCTTTCCCGCCGCGGTTGACCACGGTGAAATTGAGTGCCGCCGGTTTTCCGGCTTCGAATTCATACGGCCCCATCACCTCCAGGACCAGATGAGCGTCTTCTATCTTCGCATACGATGTCCGTTGGATCTGCCCGATGATGAGCACATCGCTTTTTTCGCTGTGCTGACAGCCGCACAGCGCTGCGGCGGCCGCCGCGGCAAGCATCAATAAAGTTCTTCCCATAATCAGTTCTCCGTTTCTTTTTTGTCACCAGCCGCCGGGGATGCGGTTCCGTTGTTGTTCAAAGCGCTGAGTTCTCCTAGTACCGCCATCCGCTCTTCCGGGGTGGCCGCTTCCTTCATCCGGCGCATCAGAGCATCGGAGCGCCTTCTTTTCAGATCTCCGCGCAGTTGCCGGAGCGCGTCTCCGAACGCCTGGGCGGAGTCGGTGAACCGCCAGTCGGAAATCATAATCTTTCCGAGTTCGCGGTCCTGTTTTTTATCCAGTATTTCCAATACGGCGTTTCCGGCCGCCGCATGCTCGCCGTTCAGAGCGCAGTTGATGACGGTGTTCAGCGCCTCTCCGACGGCGCCGCTCTCCGGCAAAGCCTGGGATATTTCCGGAATCTCCGCCATCTCCCTGGCCATATTTTCAGAAGTCAGGGCCAGTTCCAGCAGGGTTATCATCGCCGCCCATGACTGTCCGCCGCCGGTATGCCATGCCGGCGCATTGCCGCGCCGCGCCGCCGCGCCGCTGGCCGCGCCGGCGGCCGGGGGCGGAAAAAATTTCTTTTCC
>JAZRUY010000075.1:0-1600 GCA_045598845.1 Victivallaceae bacterium | reverse complement strand
TCTGATCACCGATCTCAAGGAGGAGAAGGAGCCCGCCGCTCCCAATCCGGGCATGGGCGGAGGCATGGGCGGCATGATGTGATAATCACACATCGTACCAGATGAAACAGGGTCCGGCAACTAATGTTGCCGGACCTTTTTTCCGCCGCGCAATGAGCCTGGAACCGGCGGCCAGGCATCTTGTAAACCGCCGGCGGCGATAGTATATTTTTCTGTTCTCCGGATATGCTCAGTCAACCTTAATCCAGAAAGGATATCACCTTATGGCAACCGACAACCGCGAATGGTTCCGCAACGCTAAATTCGGAATGATGATTCACTGGGGGCTCTACTGTCTGCCGGCAGGAGAATGGAAGGGTCGCCGGCTGCCTCAGAATATGATCGGAGAATGGATTCAGCAGAATTACACCATCCCCAATGCCGAATACCACAAACTCGCAGCGGCATTCAATCCGGTGTTTTTCGATGCGGACGAATGGGCGCGGCTGGCGGCGGACGCGGGCATGAAATATATGGTTGTCACCGCTAAACATCATGAGGGATTCGCAATGTTCCGCAGTAAAGCGGATAAATTCAACATCTGCGACGCAACCCCTTTCGGACGCGATGTGATTGCGGAACTTTCAGCCGCCTGCCGCCGGCACGGCTTGAAATTCGGGCTTTACTACTCCCAGGATCTGGACTGGTCGCATCCCGACGGCGGCGGATATACCCGTCCGTACGAGGGTAACAACGGCTACTGGTGCAATGCATGGGATTTTCCCCGCGAAGGAAAAGATTTCAGCAGGTATTTCGAAAATAAGGTCAAGCCGCAGGTTACCGAACTGCTGACCAACTACGGCGACCTGTGTCTGATCTGGTTCGACACGCCGATGACGATTTCCCCGGAACAGAGCAAGGAACTTGCCGATCTCGTCCACCGGTACCAGCCGGAATGTCTGATCAACTCGCGCATCGGCAACGGCATGGGGGACTACACTTCCATGGGCGACAACGAGATTCCGGAAGGACAGATGGGGGAAGGACTGTTTGAATCGGCCTGCACCCTGAATGACACCTGGGGATATAAAACCGGCGACCTGAACTGGAAATCCCCGGAAAAAATCATTGAACTTAAAAACCGCCTGAATTCGCGCGGGCTCAACTATCTGCTCAATGTGGGGCCGGATTACCTGGGGCGTATTCCGGGAGCGGCCGTTGATATTCTGAGAGCGGTCGGAAAAGCGGCGAAGTAACCGTCAATCCGGGGAAAAACATGATGCTGAAAATACTGTTTTCCGTTGTCGCGCTGGCTGCCGCCCCCGTACTGACGGCGCTGACACTGAACGATTTTACCGATGTGCGGCTGCCGGAAGAATGGCGGATTGACGGGAACGGGAAAACCGGCACGGCGGTATGGAATGCCGACGGATTCTGCGATCTTAACAACTATGCCGCCGGAGAGCGTTCCAAAGTGCGGGCCGCCGCGGAGTTCACCGCCGGAGGAGACGGAATCGCGCTGCTGGGTATCGGTGCCGACTGGTGGAGCCGGGTAACGGTAAACGGCGAAACTGTTTCCGATACCATGCTCCACGGCAATGCCAAAGAGCCGGTTCACGCC
>JAZRUY010000074.1:0-4713 GCA_045598845.1 Victivallaceae bacterium | reverse complement strand
AAAGAGGCGGGCGGCCCCGATGGGGAAGTGAAACCGGTGGCCGACCACCGCGGTAATCCGACTGCGCCCGCCGCGGCGGCGCGGCGGCTGAAAGATATTCTGGCGCGGCCGGAATTGACCGGCACTTTTCACCTGACCTGCGAGGGCGAGGCGACCTGGTACGATTTCGCCCGCGAAATTTACCGGCTGGCCGGAATAAAGCGGAAAGTTGTTCCCTGTACGACCGCCGAATTCCCCCGCCCGGCGCCGCGCCCGGCCAATTCCCGGCTGGAGAAAGCGGCTTTGCGCGCCGCCGGCCTGCCGCCGATGCCGGACTGGCATGACGCGCTGGCGGAATTTATGCGGACGGAATTTCATACGGAAAACCGGGGAGAGCTACGGTTAAAATGACATTCGACAAATCGAAATTATATGCCGTGATCATGGCCGGCGGCCGCGGCGAGCGGTTCTGGCCGGCCGGCCGTCAGGCGCGCCCCAAGCAACTGTTGCCGTTGCTGGGTGACAAAACCATGATTGAGGAAACGGTGCAGCGGCTATTCCCGCTGATCGCGCCGGAGCGGCTGCTGGTCATCACCAATCTCGCCTATGTTGACGAGATGCGGCAACTGCTGCCGCTGCCGCCGGAAAACATCATCGGCGAGCCGGCCGGGCGCGACACCGCCCCCTGCGCTGCCCTGGCGACCGCGCTGGTGCGCCGCCGCGACGCGGACGCCACCATGGCGCTTCTGCCGGTCGATCATGCGGTGCGCCCGGTGAAACGGTTTCAGGAAACTTTGCTGGCGGCGGCGATGCGGGCGCAAAGCGGCGCCCTGATAACTTTCGGGATAACCCCGTCCTATGCCGCCGCCGGGTACGGCTATCTGCATACCGGCGAACCGGCCGGCGACGGTTTTTACAAGGTGACGGAATTCAAGGAAAAGCCGGACCCGGCCGCGGCGGAGCGTTATTTCCAAAGCGGCGATTATCTGTGGAACAGCGGTATGTTCGTCTGGCGGTGCGACGCCGCCGGAGCGGCGTTCCGGAAATATGCCCCCGCGCTGAGCGAAAAAATGGAGCGCTGGAGCGCCGGAGCCGATTTCACCGCCGATTTCGCCGAATGTGAAAGGATTTCCGTCGACTATGCGGTGATGGAAAAAGCGGATAATGTGCTGGTCTGTGAAGCGAATTTTTACTGGAACGACATCGGCGGCTGGAGCGCCATGCGGGCGGTGCTGCAGCGGGATGCGGCCGGCAACGCGGTGCGCGGCAACGCCGCGGTGGTCGGGTCCGAAAACAATGTGCTGCTCAACGACGACGGCGGTCTGTTGCTGGGCGTGGTCGGCATGCGCGACACCGCGGTGATCAAGTCGGGAAACGGCATACTGGTATGTCCGCTTTCCGAAGAACGGAAAATCAGGATGCTGGTGGAGAAACTGAAGGCGGAACATCCGGAATTCCTGTGAGCACCGGGTTTGTTTTTAACCGCGCGGGGTGCGATATTATTATGTATCGATTTATTATGCGAATACACCGAAGGAGACATTGTTATGAGAGATCCTAAAAATTTCGATTATCATTTTTATCTTAAATTCACCCTGCACCATCTGCTGTTTCTGCTGCTCGGCGCGGTGATCGCGGGCGGCGCGGTCTGGTCGGTATGCACTTATTGCGTAGCACCGAAATACCGGGCCAGGACGATAATATATGTAGGAAGGGGAACCGGGGAAAACAGTAAAACGCCCGCCGAAAATTATCCGGCCGCGGAAGACCGGGATGAAATGCTTCGCCGCACGATGAGCGATCTTCTGTTCGGGTTGGAGCTGATAGGCGATTACCGGCTGCTTTTCGAGACGGACCGGTTCAACTCCGAGGTGGCCGGACTGTACGCCGAAAAACACGACGGCCGGCTGCCAGATCACTATACCGTGGATGTCATGAATCCGGATAAGTCCCGCTATCTCTATATCAATGTGGTCAGTTCATCCGCGGAGGAGGCGGCCGAACTGGCCAATCTGATGGGGCCGGTATTTCTGGATGAGATCAGCTCTATCATCGGAGTTAAGAATTCCCAGGTCATCGACAAGGCGAAAGTGCCGCTTTCCTCGGTATATCCCCGCACCAGACGCTTTACCGTTGCCGCCGCGGTTTTCGGCATGGTTGCGGTCTGGGCGGCCTTTCTGCTCAATTTTCTGCTCGACACCAGGCTGCGCGGCTCAGATGATCTGCAGAAACTGCTCAAGGTGCCGGTGCTGGGCGTGATCCCACAGGACCATAAACTGCAGAGCGAACTGGAGAAGCAGCCGGGACAGAGCCAGATCGTCGCCGCTTTGAGCGGCAGTGAAGCGTCGCGGCACATGAACATTTCCGAGGCATTCCGGATGCTGCGCAACAATCTCCGCTACATCGGCAGCAAAAAAGAGGGGGTAGGCAGGGTGTTCATCGTCACCAGCTCCGTCCCCGGCGAGGGCAAGACTTTCAACTCCGCCAATATCGCGGTCTCTTTCGCCGAACTGGGTTTCAAAACCCTGGCGGTCAACTGCGATTTGCACAAGCCGATGCTGCGCAAGACATTCGCCCATGAGAAAACCAAAGGTCTGGTGGATATTATCGCCGACGGAGCAAAATTCGAGGACTGCGTAGTGCGCAACATCGTTCCCAATCTGCCGGTTGACGCCCTCTTCGGCGGACCGGTGCCGCCCAATCCGGCCCGGCTGATCAATTCCGATGAATTCAAGGCGCTGCTGGAGGAATGGCGCAGGCAGTACGACTACATTATCCTGGACGCCCCGCCGATTTCCGCGGTGGCCGACGCCGCCATCGTCGGCAAGGCCTCCGACGGCGCCATCGTGGTGACCCGCGAAGCCTATACCCGCGAGGAATTCCTGCGGGCCGCGCAGCGGCAGCTGGAAATGCTGGGCATAACGGTGATAGGGGTGATAATGAACGGAGCAATGTCCGGCGGCGACGGTTATTACGGCTACGGCTACGGCCGCAATTACGGCTACGGTTACGGCTACGGTTACGGCTACGGCTACGGTTACGGCTACGGCTACGGCTACGGGGAACACCGGCACCGTAAACGGACCTGGGCGGAGAAGATTTTCGGCCGGAAAAAACATCATCACCGGCAGCCGGAAGAAAATCCGGCTCCGGAAATTAAGACGGAAGATCAGCATAACGGCTGACCGCGGTGCGGGAAAAATGAAACTGACACTGCTGATCGCCGCCGGCGGGGCACTCGGCACCCTCTGCCGCTACTGCGCCGCCCGGCTGCCTTGGCCGGAGTCATTCGCGTACGGCACGCTGGCTGTCAATCTGGCCGGTGCTTTCGCGGCCGGATTCTGCGCCGTCTGGCTGCCGTTCAGATTCCCGGAATACAGCCGCTGGTTTCCGGCCGTGTTCGTCGGGTTCTTCGGCGCCTTTACCACATTCAGCACCTTCATGCTGGAGTCCGTCCGTTATCTCGAAAACGGGCGTTACGGGATGCTGGCGCTCAACCTGATAATCCAGAACGGCGCCGGTCTGGCGGCGGCGCTGGCCGGAGGAGTACTGGCAAGTATCCCGGTACGGCAGTGACATCCGACCGGAATCAGCTCAAATTTTTTAACGTTAAGCAACAGGAATTGCGGCGGTAACATCCGTTGGCCGCGCCGCTGAGCCTGCCGCGGTATTACGAAACACAGTACCGCGTGCCGGTGGAATCAGCGGGTATGTATGGCCGGCGGCCACGGTACGTCACTTTATTTCATTGTGAACTTCCAGTATTTTTATCCCTGAAAATGTGGCATAGCCGCATATTATTTTTTTATTCATATTTAATTGCTTTGCACTTGAAATTAAGTTATTTTGTGGTAATTTATGGATAATTACAACCAAGGAGGTCAGCAATGTCGACAGTTACTCAGAACAAGAATTTCACCATCAGACTTGATGCACGAGTCAAGGAGGACGCGGAATGCCTCTTTGCTGACCTCGGTATGACGCTTTCCGGTGCAATGAACATCTTCCTTCATCAGGCACTTATTGCAGGCGGTCTTCCATTCGAGGTCAGGCAGGAACGCCCCAATAGAACTACCCTTGCCGCCATGGAGGAGGCCATCCGTCTCGCCGGCGATCCGAACACCAAGCACTTCGCGACCATCGATGAGCTGATGGAGGATTTGAGAAAATGAGCTGCGAGATTGTCCGCACCACCCAGTTCCGCAGGGATTTCAAGCGGATGGTCAGCCGCGGCAAGGATGACAGGAAACTGGAAGAGGTTCTTCGCATACTGGCCGACAGAGGGCAGCTTCCGCCTGAAAAACACGACCATGCGCTGACAGGAATTTATGCGGGATTTCGAGAATGCCATATCGAACCAGACTGGCTTCTCATCTATTGCTATCTGTATGACCGACTCGTCCTTGTCTGTTCGCGGACCGGTACGCACAGCGACCTGTTCTAACCATCCACATTCTCAGCCTTCTGTCAATCATCGGGGCGAGGCCGAAGCTTTTCCCGCGCATCGCGGAACCACACGGATTTCTGCAATTCGGTGATGAAGCCAACTCGTGCGTGCCGATGATTTCCTTCGTCTGCGATGCCGCCCATTCCGCATATGACTTGGCGGACTTTCCAAACGGTTCATTGGTCTTGGCGTTAACGGGGCCGTCGCTGACGATGAACTGCCCGTTGAAAGCGGCTCCGCTTTCTGAGATGAGGCAGTGGGCGGCTCTGCCAAGAGCCAGTGCCGGG
>JAZRUY010000073.1:0-3670 GCA_045598845.1 Victivallaceae bacterium | reverse complement strand
AGCAGAGCAGAGCAGAGCAGAGCAGAGCAGAGCAGAGCAGAGCAGAGCAGAGCAGAGCAGAGCAGAGCAGAGCAGAGCAGAGCAGAGCAGAGCAGAGCAGAGCAGAGCAGAGCAGAGGCCGCTTAGCCCGGTCTATTCCGTTTTTGTCTTTCCCTTTCATGACTTTCTTCCGTCCGCGTTTCCGCGGCCGGTTTTTTTGTACCGTTTTTGTGCCGTATTCTCCCATGCGCCCGCGAACGCGCCTGACGATCGTGCCTGTGCGCGTACTTTATTTAATCGCAATATTGCTCCGCATCTGAATTTTTTTCCGCATTTTTCAATTTTCAATAATAAACATATCGTATTGATTCAGTAAACTGAAGGGAGTTAGAATGGCTTATTATTATGTGAGCAGCGGGCAGGTGGGCAGCGGAATCGTATTGGCCCGCAGTACTATGTATGTTTACTTCGGCGGTTTGGCCAGTAACACCACGGTTGACTACTTGGGCAATTTGTATGTTTCTTCCGGCGGCGTGGCCAGTGCTACCGCGGTGAATTCCGTTGGCAATCTGCATGTTTCCTCCGGCGGGGTGGCGAGCGACACCGCGGTTAACAGTCGTGGCAGTATGTATGTTTCGTCCGGCGGTAAAGCCGATTCCGCCGCGGTGAACTACGGCGGCGATCTGTATGTTTCGTCCGGCGGTACGGTTAAATCCGCCGCGGTGAACTACGGCGGTTACCTGGCGGTTGTTTCCGGCGGCACTGGGGTGGCGGTAACCGAAAACGGCGGGTATGTGTATGTGGCTGACGGGGCAAAGGTGACTTTTGTCTCCCATACCTTCAGCGGAGTAACCATAAACGATAATGCCACGGTTCATTCCGGCACCGTTGCGCTGAACACCACGGTGAACAACGGCGGCTGGCTGGATGTTTCCTCCGGCGGCATGGCAAGTGACACCACGTTGAATAGCGGCGGCGATTTGTCGGTTTCCTCCGGCGGCACGGCCAACTCCACCGCGGTGAACTACGGCGGTTATCTGTCGGTTGACTCCGGCGGCACGGCGTTGGCGATAACCGAGAACGGCGGGGATGTGGATGTGGAGGACGGGGCCAGGGTGAGTTTCGTCGCCCACACTTTCAGCGGGGTAACTTTAAGCGGAGCCGCCGCCACGGTTCATTCCGGCACTGTCGCACTGAACCCCGTATTGAATTTAGGCGGCTGTCTTTATGTTTTTTCCGGCGGTATTGCCGATTCTGCGGCGGTGAACAAGGGCGGAGAGTTGTATGTCCTTTCAGGCGGTACCGCTAACGCCGCTCAGGCGAACTATCTGGGGCAGTTGTTTGTCGCCGGCACTGCTAACTTTGCGGCGGTGAACAACGGCGGCGAATTGTATGTTCTTGCCGGCGGCGTTGCCAATTCTACCACGGTGAACAGCGGCGGCGATCTGTATGTTTCGTCCGGCGGATTGGTTAAGTCCGCGGCGGTGAACAACTACGGCTATCTTTATGTCTGTTCCGGCGGTATTGCCAGTTCCACTAGGGTGAATTACAGAGGTGATCTGTATGTTTCCTCCGGCGGATTGGTTAAGTCCGCGGCGGTGAACAGCAGCGGCTATCTGTGTGTCGACTCCGGCGGCAGAGCCGATTCCGTCGCGGTGGACTACAACGGCGAATTGCATGTCCTTTCCGGCGGCACGGCTAACGCCGCCCAGGCGAACTATCAGGGGCAGCTGCTTGTCGCCGGCACGGCTGCCTCCGCCGCGGTGAACAACGGCGGCAGTATGACTGTTCTTTCCGGCGGTCTGGCCAAGTCCGCCGCGGTGAACTACGGCGGCTATCTGTATGTTTCCTCCGGCGGCACCGCGACGAATGTGGCGTGGACTCCGTGTGTGGGTGAAGTTTTCGCCGAGAACGGCGCGGCGGTCACCTATGCGGGCACTTATTCCGGGGTGTATTTGGGCAGCGCCAATACCCTGCTTTCCCGCGCCGCGGTGATGTCCGGCGAAAATGTTTCCGGCTCTGCCGCCGTCATGTATGTCATGCGCGGCGGCGTGGCGTCCTCCGTCGCGGTGAAAGGCTCCGGCAGTATGTATGTCTCCTCCGGCGGTCTGGCCGAGTCCGCTATATTGAATAGCCGGGGATATATGTATGTCCGCTCCGGCGGTCTGGCCGAGTCCGCCGCGGTTAACAGTCTCGGCTGTCTGTATGTTTCCTCCGGCGGCATTGCTTCCGCTACCACTGTCTATGCCAATGGTGATATGTATGTCCGCTCCGGCGGTATGGCTTCTTTCACCACGGTTAACGGTAACGGCGGAATGACTGTATCTTCCGGCGGTATGGCTTCTTCCACCACGGTTAACGGCGGAATGGTTGTATCTTCCGGCGGTTTTGCTTCCGCCACCACTGTGAACTACTCTGGCTGTCTGCATGTCCGCGGCGGCTTGGCTTCTTCCACTACGCTGAACAACGGCGATATGCGTGTTTCCCACGGTGTGGCAAGCGATACCACTGTAAACGGCTACGGCGAAATGACGGTTTTCGCCGGCGGCAAGATCAGCGGGACTCTGAATATCGCCTCCGGCGCGGTCGTTTCCGCCTACACCGGAGCGGCCATTGATTTCACCGTGGCGGAGCAAAAGGACTCCGGCTCCGCGTTGATCAACGACTGGAGCCGTATCCGCAACGGAAACGGTGCGGATTACACTTTGACGGTGAATGAGAATCAGTCCGCCGGCGACTATCTGCTGGCCGGCAACGCCTTCGGGTTCAGCAAGAATGTAACCGTGAAGGACACCTCCGGCGTTCAGATCGGCACGGTTACGGTCGGCGGAAATCTGACTGCCGGCGCCAGTGAGTATTCTCTGCGCCGCGACGATGCCGGAACTCTGGTGTTCACGGTTGAAGTCAATGCCGATGACGATACCTGGCGGAAGGCGGATGAACTTACCGCGCTCTCGGTTTCGGCGCCGGTCAGGGACCGCGTCGGTTACGCCGACAAGACCGACTACCGCCGCATCTCGGTATCCGCCACCGGCCAGTACGATTTCACCATCGGCGGCCTGACTGATCCGGCGCAGTTGAAGACCTGCGAACTGGTCAACGGCAAACTGGTTACGGTGAAGAGCAAGACCGTCGCGTCCGGCAAAACCTCCGACACCTTGAAAGACAACGCGCTTACCAAGGGCAAGACCTACTATGCGCAGGTCAGCGCGGTGAACGGCAATGATACCCGTTACACCCTGAGCATGGCCGTTCCCGATCCGGACGGCACCTGTGCCGATGCGGATAAACTCGCGGCGCTCTCGGTTTCGGCGCCGGTCAAAGACAGCGTCGGCGCGTCCGATGCTGTCGATTTCCGCCGCATAACCGTCTCCTCTACCGGCTCTTACACCTTCACCCTTAGCGGCCTGAGCAATCAGGTTCAGGTGAAGATCTGCGAACTGGTGAACGGCAAGCTGGTTACGGTGAAGAGCAAGACCGTTGCGTCCGGCAAAACCTCCGACACCCTGAAAGACATCGCGCTAACCAGGGGCAAGACCTACTATGCGCAGGTCAACGCGGTGAACGGCCTGGATACCGGTTATTCGCTGAAGATGGCTTCCGCCGCTCCGTCCGCGATGTCCGGTCTGCTGTCGCTCGATGCTCCGGATTTGAATATGTCCTCGCTGTCCTCCTCCGCTCCGGCTTACGG
>JAZRUY010000072.1:0-1138 GCA_045598845.1 Victivallaceae bacterium | reverse complement strand
GTTCCCGGTTCCGGAAATAAATCGGAAATTCCGGCTGAAACTGAAAAGGAAGATATTGCCCCTGAATCGCCGCCGCAGAATACTGCGTCCGATGCTGAATCCCCTGAATCCGGGAACGGTGATAAAGCGGAAAATACAGTGAAAGCGGAAGATTATTTTTCCGGTATGCCGGTCAAGTCAGAATTGCCTCCTGCCGCCGCATCGTTTCCGGAGTCCGGAGCGCCTGCGCAGAAAAAAGACTCCGGAACGGATGATGAAATTACCGTATTGCCTGAAGATGAACTGGAACGCCGTATAATGCTTGCCCATATGCTGCTTTGGATGCCTGATTCGGCATATCAGCAGAGTGATTACCGGCGCGACACCGCGCGCCGGATGATATCCGAGGGCAGGATCAAGGCGCTCAGGCGTTTGCAGGATCGATGGGATTTGGAAGATATACGGCGCGCCACTCCTCTTGTTCTCATTACCCCGGAAGACGCACTTTAATCATGCGGTAAGCCGGTATTTTTTATGACTTGATTTGACATCCGGGATGAAAGATGTTAAATTAGTTTTCAGTGAAATGTTTTTAATGTGAAAACAATTTTTACAGAAAAGGATTAACGATGAAAAATATTCTGCTTCTTCTTGCGGTTTCAGTGATGTTGTGCGGATGTACGGTGATAAGGGAACTGCCGCGGGATAATGCGTTTCCGGCGGTGAATGCCGACGGAACTCCCGATGCCGGTTTTGAATTGGGCAGAAAACTGCTGGAGGCGTTTATCGCCGATGACGCCGCGGCTTTCCGCGCCTGTCTTACTCCGGAAGCTCAGGATAAATTCACGGAAAACGGTTTCAGGACGCATCGTCGCGAAGTCACGGATTCGGTTGGAGAACCGGAATCATTTCAGTATCTTACCCGGCTGGAACTGCCGGTGTTCGCTCCGCATATCTGGAAAGTGCGCTGCCGCAGAACCAACCGCCGCGGCGAGGAATTCCACAGTGAAATACTGTTCCGTATCATCACCGGCGAGGTGGACGGCCGTCCGGTTATCATTTCATATCAGTTCATTTGAGATTGCGGTAAAACGGAGTTTGAAATGAATATGAATTATTGGAGCGCTTTCGGTGTACTGGCGGCGGTGTTTTCACTTGC
>JAZRUY010000071.1:0-1836 GCA_045598845.1 Victivallaceae bacterium | reverse complement strand
GGGCTGAAAGCGGCTTTCTGGCCTTCAACGTCAATGCTCTCGGCTTGCCGAATCTCGCCGGCGCGGATTATTACCGCTATTTGGAGAATAACACCTATCGCGATTATAATCTTTTCCAGTACACCGCGCCCGAATACTCGCTTTTCTGCGGTATGGCGTTGCGCGCCGCCCGCGCGGTGGAATATTTGAAACTCCGGCCGGAATGGGACGGGCGGACTTTGATTGTTGACGGCGGCAGTCAGGGCGCATGGCAGGCTGTCGCCGCATCGGCGCTGACGGACGGGGTTACAATGCTTTCCGCCTGCGCTCCCGCCATGTGCAATCAGGGCGGTGTGCTCGAAGGCCGCATGCTTTCCTGGCCGGGTGTTTTGGACGGCAAAAAAGATTGCGGTGAAATTCCGCTTTATTTTGACGGTGTTTCGTTTGCCCGGAGATGCCGTGCCGGAAAAGCGCTGTTTACCGCCGGCTGCGCCGATGCTACGGCGGTGCCGTCTTCCATTCATGCCGCTTTTAATGTCTGCCCGGCGGCGGAGAAGGAAATCTGGGATTTTTCAGATTGCGGGCATGCCGGAGCGGTTTTCTGGTCCGCCGGTCCGGTGATATACGGGCATGCCGGATTGACTTACTGATTTGTTATTATTTGGGAATTCAATAATTTTTTTAACCTTAACAAACAACCAAATTAAGGAGAAAATGATGGACAAACCCGGAATTATCTTTATGCCGCATGCGAATATTCAGTATTCGCAGCTGGATCCCGCCCGGCGCGCCTGGGTGTGCGAAAACTGCTACCGCCCGCTTTTCGAGCTGGTGCGCGACAACGGCTACAAAATCGCTTTTGAGGCATCCGGCCGCACTCTTGAGGTGATGGCGCAGGAAGCCCCGGCGGTATTGGATTTGCTGCGCTCCCTGGTTCAGAACGGTCAGATCGAGCCGGTCGGGTCTCCGTTTATTCATGTGATGCTGATGAATATTCCGCCGGAGGTCGGTCTGGATACTCTCCGTCACGGATTGGACGCCTGGGAAAAATACACCGGGAAACGTCCTGTCGCCGGTTGGAATCCGGAATGCGGCTGGGCCGGTTTCCTGCCCGAAATCTACCGCGAGGCCGGGTTCAAGTCGATGATTATGGATGCCGACAGTTTCCTGCTTTCATTCCCGGAAATCCGTCAGGCCACCGGGCTCACCTACGATGTGCAGGGGCACAGCAACAAAAACCATCTCTTCAAGATTGAAGAGTACATCAAGGATAAGCCGGATTTCCTCCGTTATCTCACCAATCCGTCGCTGGCTCCCAACGGTCTGAAAATGATTTTCCGCAGCGACTGCATGGCCAATCCGATGCTGTGGTATCTGATGGGGGCTACCGAGGGAATGCGCAAGGACCCGGTGTCTCTGGATGAAATCGGCGCGATGCTGACCGCCTGGCAGAGCCGTGTCGCGGCATCCGGCAGTTTCATCATGCCTTATGCCGAGGATGCCGAATACATCGGCAGTTCCGCTTACTTCTACGTCAAGCAGTTCAATCAGGCGCGTTTCTTCGAGCCGGAACCGGCCAGTGTAAAGCGTTTCAGGGAACTTATCGACCGCGCGGTGGCGCTTGGTTATGAATTGCGTACCCCGTCCGAGGTTATCGACGGTTCCAAAACACTCATAAAGAACGATTATATTGAAAATATCGAAAACGGTGTGGCCTGGCACGGCGGTACCGCCAAAGCCTGGGCGAATACCGAGTACTCCCGTCTGCTGGATCCGGTTTGCCGTTCCATTTTTGACGGTATTAAACTGCTTCGCGGCCGCCTCGGCGATTTGTCCGAACTTGATATGGCCATGAAG
>JAZRUY010000070.1:0-4250 GCA_045598845.1 Victivallaceae bacterium | reverse complement strand
CATCGTGGGCGCGCACCGCGGCATGGCAGGCGGCCCGGGCGATATTTTCAGCCCGCACCGGAATCCGGCGCAGAGAATCATCCAGCAGCTCCGCCAGCATATCCGAAAACATCCGCTCCGGATTGTCGCGGATATCCACCGCCGCCGGTATGCCGGTAATCAGCACCGTGTCGCCGCTCAATCCTGAAAATTCAAACCCAAGCGCCTCGAAGGCGGCGGCGTTGCCGAGCAGCAATTCCGCCTGATTGCGCGGCAACTCCAAAGTCACCGGCAGCAGCAGCAACTGCGAATCGGCGGCTCCTGCCGCGGCTTCGTCGAGCAACTTTTCGAACATCACCCGCTCGTGGGCGGCATGCTGGTCAACCACCGCCAGCCCGCCGTCGGCGGCCTCAGCGACAATGTAGGTGTTGTCCACAATGCCCAGTACCCGTTCCGGCCAGTTGCCGGCGGCGAAATCCGCCCGTACCGGAGTTCCGCGCCCGGCCGGAGCGGAAACGGAATACGGTTCTCCGGCCTCCGCGGTTTCGATCAGGTCAGCCGCCGCACCGGAGGCGGACGGTATTCCCGGAATAATTTCCGGCAACGGCATCTGTTCGCGCTGCCCGCGGATACGGTAATCAACTCCGGCGCCGCCGAAAAGCGAACCGATGCCGGAAACAGCGGGAGTACCGGAGGCAACCGGATTCATACCGGAAACATGGACATTCCGGCTTTCCGCCAGCATCTTGCCAACCGCCGCCGAAACCGCGGCGGTGACCGCGTTGTCGCAGGTGAATTTCACCTCCCGCTTGGACGGATGGACATTGACATCCACAAAATCATACGGAACGGTCAGGAAAACCACCGCCGGAGCATAATGGCCGGGTTCATCGATAGTGGCGTAACCGTTCTTCAAACCGCGGAACACCGCCGGAGATTCCACCGCCCGGCCGTTGACAAAAACCCGCTGTTCACGCCGGCTGCTCCGGGTAAAACCCGGCGATGCGGCGAACCCTCCGACCCGGATGTCCCCGGTGCTGTAATCAAGTTTCCACATGGCTCCGGCGAACGGCCGGCCGAAAAATTCCAGCATCCGCACTCCCGGATCGCCGGAGGCCGGTGTGCGGAACACGGTGCGGCCGTCGGCAATCAGTTCGAAGGATATATCCGGACGGGGCAGTGCCAATTCTATGAAACGCTCCTCGATATGATGCATTTCAGTGGCGGCGGATTTCAGAAATTTACGCCTCGCCGGGGTGTTATAAAAAAGACCGCGCACCGTGATTTTAGTGCCGCGGGCGGAGGCGGCCGGGGTCTGACTGAGCAACTGTCCTCCGTCGATACGCACCAGACTGGCTTCAGAAGCATCCCCGGTACGGGTGAGTATCTCGACTTTGGCCACCGCGGCGATGGAAGGCAGCGCTTCGCCGCGGAATCCCAGCGTGGATATGGCGGACAAATCCGATTCGGTGTACAGTTTGCTGGTACCGTGCGGCTCGATGCACAGCAGCGCGTCATCGGCATCCATGCCGGCGCCGTCATCGGCCACCGATATCAGCCCGCTTCCGGCGCGCTCTACCCGCACGGTAATATGCGAGGCGCCGGCATCGATGGAATTCTCCACCAGTTCCTTGACCACGGAGGCCGGGCGGTCGATAACCTCTCCGGCGGCGATCATATTGGCGAGATGTTCCGGCATAACCGAGATTTTGCTCATAAAACCACCTTAACGGCTGAAACCATAATTTTAACGCCCGTTGTCCTTTTCGTTTGAATCCGGAGGCGCAACAGCGCCGCCCGCCACGGCCGAATAAACATCGGAATATTCGTTTCGGGTACCAAGAGGAATAGTTCCGTGTTCATAACCGGATTCGCGGGCGGACATTATTCTGTTCTCGTAGTATTCCGCCTGCGCCGCATCACCCATCAGACGGCAGACCTGCGCGATGTTCATCTCAATGTACGGTAAATCATTTTTGATATCATAGGCAGTCTTGAATTCCTTCAGCGCGTCAGGATACATATCCAGACGCATCAGCGCCATCCCCATACCGTTATGCGCCGCCGCATCCCGTGAATTTTTCCGCAGTATGCCGCTAAAAACATTCCAGGCTTCATAATTATGCCGGTCTATAAGCAGAGTGTTTCCCAGCAGCAGCATCGCATCGCGGTCCTCCGGAAAAAGAGCCAGAATCCGGCGCAGTTGCCGTTCCGCGGCCTTGCAGTTGCCGGAAACGATCAGACGGTTCGCCTCCTTAAGCATATCTTCGCGGCCGAGTTCATCCTCTATTCCGGTATTGACATGCGGGCGGTCATAGTAGGACAAAATCACCAGCAGGGTCGCTCCGAACGACCCGCAGAGCAGCAGCAGCAAAAGACAGAAACGCACGGTGCGGTTCATATCCCGGATTCCTTCCCAGCCGCCGGAATATGGCAGTAAACCTTACGGCCGCCGCCCAAATCCGCCGGCGGCGGCACGGTATTCATACATTTAGCAGCGGAATCACCGCCGGCGGCGGCACACCGCCCGCATCTGGGCGCAAAACGGCAGCCGGAGCCGAAATCCGCGGGAGCCGGCACCCGTCCGGGAATACTTTCCAGACGGCTGGTTCCGCCCAGTTTCGGCACCGCGTTCAGCAAAGCCGAGGTATAAGGATGCGCCGGAGAAGACAGCACCCCGCCGGCCGGACCGCTCTCCGCCGCCATGCCGGCATACATCACCGCCACTGAATCGGCATAGCGCGCCACTATACCCAGATTGTGCGTGACCAGAATCACCGACATGCCGCGACCGCGGCAAAGACCGCTTATAAGTTCCAGTATCTGCGCCTGCACCGTGACATCCAGCGCGGTGGTCGGTTCATCGGCGATCAGCAATTCCGGATTTCCGGCCAGCGCCATCGCAATCATTACCCGCTGCTGCATTCCGCCGGAAAGTTCGTGAGGGAACGCGTTTATCCTTTCCTCCGGGGCAGGAATACCGACCTGACGGAAAAGGGAAACGGTTTCCGACCGGACATCACGGCAGTCGCGGCGATGCAGACGTATTACCTCGGCAACCTGTTCCCCCACCCTGAACACGGGATTAAGCGATGCGGACGGCTCCTGAAAAACATAGGCGATTTTGCCGCCGCGGATTTTACGCATCGCGGGGGGGGGCAGCCGGTTCAAATCGACAGCGTTTCCGGACGCGGGACGGAAAAGCATCGCGTCCGCGCCGGCCTTCATCTTGGGATAAGGAAGCAAACCGGTCAGAGAAAGACAAATGATGCTTTTGCCGCAACCGGATTCCCCTACCAGTGCGAGAATTTCACCCCTTTTCACAGAGAATGAAAATCCGTTGACTACCGGTATATATGTTCCTCCGGAGCGGAAAGATATATTAAGGTTGACCGTTTCAAGGATATTGTCCATAGTAATAATGAATATAACACGGCGGCATTGAATATTCCACTTTATTCATATCAGCGGTAGAAAAATCGCCGTCAGCGGTTATATTATCGCGGAAGTTTTTATAAAAAACAGTACGCAGGAACCGAGTCGCCCAGAACATCAGCCGGCATGGGACGGTAAGCGTTTCATACGGGAACCGGACGAAAACAGGTATATGAAAATGCAAAAAGTTTTTATCACCGGACGTGGAATAATATCTCCCCTCGGCAACGGTCTTAACGCAAACGAGCAAGCGCTCCGCTCCGGTGCGAGCGGCATTGTAAAATCCGCGGAATTCGCCGAATACAAACTGGAAAGCCAGGTGGCCGGGATTCCGGACGACAATCCGGAATATGATCTGCTCGACCGTAAACGCCTGCGGTTTTGTCCAGCCAGCGCCAGAATGTCCATCGCCGCGGTAGGCGAAGCGATGGATGAAGCCGGTATAAGCAGGGAATCACTGCCGGGAATGCGTATTGCGCTGGTAGGCGGCACCGCCGGCGGCAATTACCGGGAGATTTACGAACATGCCCGCAAATACGTGGACAGCGGGTTCCGGCTGCGTACGGTTACACCGTTCATCGTGCCGCGGGTGATGCCCTCGTCTTCCATAAGCAATATTTCGCTGGCGTTCGGAATCCGCGGTGAGTCTTTCGATATATCGGCGGCGTGTTCGTCTTCGGCATTGAGCGTCATAATGGCGACCCGGCTGATCCGGTCCGGACTGTATGACATCGCAATTGCCGGCGGAGCCGAACAGGTGGACTGGAGCGAAGCGCTGGGTTTCTGCGCCTGCAAAGCGCTTTCTCACAACTACAACGACACCCCGGAACTGGCCA
>JAZRUY010000069.1:0-9160 GCA_045598845.1 Victivallaceae bacterium | reverse complement strand
CGGCTGTCGCCCCCGCCGGCCCGGCGGTCAATCTTCTGCCCGGCGTGCTGAGCGTCTTTCTGCTGGCGCTCTGCATCCGTTTCGCTCCCGGAGCGCAAACCGCCATATTCTGGTTGTTCCATGCGGCGATGCTGGAATTCGCCATGCTCTGTTTCAATCTGCTGCCGCTGCCCGGTCTGGACGGCTGGAATATCCTCCGGGCATTGCTGCCGCTGGATAAGGTTTTCCGTTCCGAGGCTGCCCGCGGGGTGCTTTTCACCGCGGTGCTGCTGGCTTTTGTTTTCATCGGCCGTATTCTGGATTTTTCCGCCGGTATTGCGGCTCGTCTTGGAGAATTCATCGCGGGAGCGCTTTGATTTATGGAATCCGGTTTTGAAAATGTTCCGGTTTTTACCGTCAGCGATATCAACCGTTCCGTCCGCGAGCTGGTGGAAGGTTCGCTGATGCCGGTCTGGGTGAGCGGTGAAATCGGCAGTCTGCTGCTTCACCGCAGCGGTCATGCGTATCTCACGCTCAAGGACAGCAGTTCCCAGTTGCGCGCCGTTTTTTTCGGCGGCGCCGCCGAGTGTTCGCGTCTCGGTATCGCCAACGGCTCTCTGGTGGAAGCCTACGGTCAGCTCACCGTTTACGAGAAGCGCGGCGAATACCAGCTCGGCATCCGCCGCATCCGTTTGGCGGGGCGCGGCGAATTACAGCGCCGTTTCGACGCACTGAAAGCCAAACTGGAAAAAGAAGGCCTGTTCGATCCCGCCCGCAAGAAGCAGTTGCCGCGGTATCCCCGTTCCATCGGCGTGATCACCAGCCCCACCGGCGCCGCGATACGGGATTTTCTGAACATTATCCAGCGCCGTTTTCCCCGGATTACCGTCCGGATATACCCCTGCGCGGTGCAGGGGGATGCCGCCGCCGGGGAGGTAGCCGCCGGAGTGGAATTTTTCAACCGCTCCGGCGGGGCCGATGTGCTGGTGATCACCCGCGGCGGCGGCAGCATGGAGGATCTTTGGCCGTTCAACGAGGAAATTCTCGCCCGCGCGGTGGCCGCCAGCCGGATTCCGGTTATTTCCGCGGTCGGGCATGAGATCGATTTCTCCATCTGCGATTTTGTCGCCGATTTGCGCCTTCCCACCCCTTCCGCCGCGGCCGAACTGGTTACCGGCAGGGCGGATGATCTGGAAAAGGCGTTGGCCGACACCGCCCGCCGGCTTAAAAACGCGGTCGCCGCGCGTTTATCGGAGTTAAGGTTGATTATCGCCCGGGCGGAGGCGGATTTCTCCCCCCGGGAATTGCGCCATACTTTGGAGATGCGGAGGGCCTGGCTGGACGAACTGGACACCCGGATCTCCGCTTCCGCCGGATACTGGCTGCGGAACGCCGCCGCCGGGCTGGACCGTCTGGAAACGACGCTGCGGGCGCTTTCCCCACAGCGACAGCTCGAACGCGGCTACGCGGTGCTCAGCCGGTATGACAGCCCGGATGTTCCGCTGAAAAGCGTTTCCGGGTTAAAATCCGGCGACCGGCTTATTGTCCGGCTGGCCGACGGCGGTGCTGAAGTGGTGGTTTCCTCTGTCGACGCTGTATCGGGCGTATCTACTGACTGATTCGGACGGGTGTTATGACCGCGAAACTCTATTACTTGACCGAAAACCGGCTTTGCCGCCATTTCAACAGCAGCAGTATGCCGAGCAGGAGCGCGGCGGCGGCCGGAAAGGATATGAACCAGTTTTGAGTTAATCCGGCCAGCACGAACCCGAACATGGATACGCATGCCACCGTAACCGCATAGGGCAGTTGAGTCGATACATGGTTGATGTGCTCGCAGCGCGCTCCGGCGCTGCTCATGATGGTGGTGTCGCTGATGGGCGAGCAGTGATCGCCGCACACCGCCCCGGCCAGACAGGCCGACATGCCGATGAACAGCAGCGGACTGGTCGCCGGAAATATATGCACTACAATGGGGATCAGTATTCCGAAAGTGCCCCAGCTGGTTCCGGTGGCGAAGGCCAGCATGCAGGCTACGAAGAAGATCACCGCCGGCACGAATTTGTCCAATCCGGGAGCGGCGCTGTTCATGATTCCGGCGATGAATTCGCGGGCTTCCAGCAGCCCGGTCATGTTTTTCAGCGCGGTGGCGAAAGTCAGAATCAGAATCGCCGGCACCATGGCGCAGAACCCGTCCGGCACGCACTTCATCGCTTCCTTGCCGCTGATTACCCGCCGGCCGGTTACCAGATACAGGATGATGCATACCAGCACCACCATGCCTCCCCACGGCAGAGCCACGGAGGCGTCAGTATCGCTGAAAGCGCTGATGAAATTCTTGCCGTCGAGAATCCCGCCCACATATACCAGGGCGAATACGCATACCGCTATCAGCAGTATGACCGGAATCAGCAGATCGGGAATGCGGCCGCGCGAACCGCATGAGGTTTTGAGTCCGTTCTCCGTCTCTCCTCCCGAAGTGAAAAGATCGCCTTTTTCCAAGGCGTTGCGCTCATGGCGCGCCATGGGGCCGAAATCCACTTTCAGCACGGTTATGGCGATGACGAATATCAGGGTCAGCAGGGAATAGAAATTGTACGGAATGGCGCGGATGAAAAGTTCCAGACCGCTGTATTGAGTCCCGTCGGCATAGTTGGCCACCGCCGCCGCCCAGCTTGAAACCGGGGCGATCATGCATATCGGCGCCGCGGTGGCATCGATGACGTAGGCGAGTTTCGCGCGCGACACCCGCTTGGCGTCGGTAACCGGCAGCATTACGCTGCCCACCGTAAGGCAGTTGAAATAATCATCGATGAATATCAGCAATCCGAGTACGAAAGTCGCCATAACCGCTCCGGTGCGGCTCTTCACATGGGTGGAGGCCCAGCGCCCGAAAGCCGCTGTTGCTCCGGTGCGGTTGATCAGCGCCACCACGATACCGAGTTCCACCAGAAAAATGAAGATGCCGGCGGTTCCCGATACGGCGCTGATCAGACCTTTGGAAACGATGATATCGGCGATATTGAGCGGATTGAAGTCGGCGGCGAAACAGCCGCCCAGCACGATGCCGAGAAACAGGGATGAATATACTTCCTTGGTGATCAGGGCCAGAATGATCGCCAGCGCCGGCGGCACCAGCGCCCAGAAAGTCCCGGTGAATTGGGAAACCTGGGCGGCGGATTCCCCGTCGCCGGCCCATAGCGGAGCCGCGCCGAATATCAATATCACTGCCGCCGCCGCATAACGCGTTATCCTGCCCATAAAATTCTCCTTGGTTCGCCGTCTTGATTATTGAAGCGGAAAGTACTTGACACACAACTATACCGTATATCATACCGTATAAACCATCTTATCGCAAATTCCCCGCTTTTTCCTTCTTATGACGGCAGAACTTGGATTTCTGTACCGTTCGGGGAAAAATATTTTGAAACCGCGGCGCGTTTTTAGATGCGGATGTCATACCGGGAAGCAGTATCCTTAAATCAAAAAACACCGGGCGGGGGGTGCTGGAATTATGCACGGAAACGGTATATAGTCTGCCGGAGTAATGAACGGAGCGGAAATATGAAAAATATCTATGCGGTAAACTGCAGCCCGAGGAAGAACGGAAATACGGCGGCGGTGCTTGAAAGCGCACTGAAAGGGGCGGCCGATGCCGGAGCCGGCGCAACCATGATCAATCTCTGCGAACTCAATTTCAGCGGCTGCCGAAGCTGCTTTGCCTGTAAGCGGAAAAATTGCGCCGCACCCGGAAAATGCGCGGTCCGCGACGAGCTGACCCCGGTATTGGAAAAAATATGCGATGGAGACGGACTGCTGGTGGGAACTCCGGTTTATTTCGGCGGCGAAACCGGATTGTGCCGGAACTTTATCGAGCGCCTGTTTTTTCCGGTGCTCAGCTACGATGATTTTTCCGTCAGTCTGGCCAGCCGGAAATTCCCGGCGGCATTTATCTACACCATGAATGTGACGTATGAACAGATGCTGGAATTCGGATATCCGGAAAAATTGCGTCCGCTTTCCGAGTATGCCGCCAGGATGTTCGGCGGCGGGAGCCCGAAGACGCTCTTTGTCTGCGATACTTATCAGTTCAGCGATTACTCCCGGTACCGCGCCGGAGTTTTTGATGTCAGAAGCAAGGAGGAGGCGCGCCGGACGAAGTTTCCTGAAGATTGCGGAAAAGCCTATCGTATGGGAAGGAGCATGGCGGAATGATGCCGGGTGGATATGATGCGTTCCGGGCAGGAGGCGGCGCCGCCGGAAGTCCGGGAATGAACCGGCGCCGCCGCTTATCGTATGTTCCCGTTTTTATATTCATTCTTGTATTTCCGCTCCTGCTTTTACAGTCCGGATGCCGGAGTGCCGGGGAAGGCGGATTCAAAACCGAGCATATAGCGCTGGATGTGGAATCCCCGGAGAAAACGGCGGACTGGTGGTGTGAAAATCTCGGTTTCCGGATCGCGGCCAAACAGACGGCGCCGCCTTATGCCGTCTTTATCCGTCAGGCGGACGGACAATTCGCCCTGGAACTTTACCGGGCCGGAAATACACCGGCTGCTCCGGATTATGCGGCGCGGAGCCCGGAGCAGTTTCATATCGCCTTTATATCCGGGGATATTGATTCCGATATCGCCCGTCTGGCGGAAAAAGGGGCGACTCTGGTTTCCCGGATTTCCAATAACGGCTCGGAACTCGCAATGCTGCGCGACCCTTCCGGCATTCCGATTCAACTGGTGCGGAGAAGCCGCCCGGTGCTGAAAGAGGAATAACCGGATATCAGGAACCGGTGCGGTCGCCGAAACAGCAACAGGTAAATTGTGCCGGCGACTGCTTTTTGAGGTGAAACAATCTGTAATTATGGACGGAATTATATCCGTAAATGCACCGGATTATCCAGCCGGACACCGTTTTTTGAGGTGAAAACGCAATAGCAAAATGATAGCAATTTATGTTTCACAATCACCGAAAATCACCAAAACTCATATAGAAAAGAAAAAATCCCGGTTGAACGGGATTTGAGGTTAAAAATTGGAGCCGACTGCCGGACTCGAACCGGCGACCTGATGATTACAAATCAACTGCTCTACCAACTGAGCCAAGTCGGCGCGACCGAAGGCATAATATAATTGGAAAAATCCGCTATGGCAAATCACCGGTTTTTCTACTGGTGTAAGGCTTGATTTTTGGCGGATAAACCGGTAAAGTACCAATTCGGGAATACAGAATCGCCGTCCGCCGGAAAAAGGACCGGCGGCGGTCATTCGCAATTATACGGGCGACGGATTTTTTATGGCTAAAGACACGGCGGCGGAAGTCAGATACGACGACACTTCCATTCAGCATCTCGAATCCTGCGGGCATATCCGGCAGCGGCCGACTATGTATATCGGACGGACCGGCGACGGGTCGAATCCGGAAGACGGTATCTATGTGCTGCTTAAGGAAATCATCGATAATTCCGTCGACGAATTCATCATGGGCTGCGGCCGGAGAATCGATATCACCGTATGCGGCGGCACGGTTACGGTGCGGGATTTCGGGCGCGGCATACCCCTCGGCAAACTGATTGACTGCGTGTCTGAAATCAATACCAGTGGCAAGTACAACAGCGAGGCGTTCCAGTTCTCCATCGGCATGAACGGCGTCGGCTCCAAGGCGGTCAACGCCCTGTCGAGCCGCTTTCTGGTGCGCAGCGTGCGCGACGGCAAATTCCGCGAGGCGGTATTCGAAAAGGGAGTACTCAAATCGGATACCGGCGGCGATACCGGGGAACGCAACGGCACCTACACTGAATTCACCCCGGATCCGGAATGTTTCCCGGGGTACGCTTTCCGCGTTGATTTTGTTGTCCGCAGGATGCGGATGTACGCCTATCTGAATAACGGACTGTCGCTGTACTTCAACGGCGAGCGTTACTATTCCGCCGAAGGCATATCGGACCTGCTGCGGGATGAACTCGGCGAGGATATGCTATATCCGGTGATCGCGTTCCGCTCCAAAACACTGGATTTCGCTTTTACCCACCGCAACGATTACGGAGAAAGTTCCTACAGTTTCGTCAACGGCCAGTACACCTCCGACGGCGGCACCCATCTTTCCGCCTTCAAGGAGGGAGTGCTGAAGGGAATAAACGAGTACGCCGGAAAAAGTTTCAAGGCCGATGCCATCCGCGACGGCATGGTGGGGGCGGTGGCCATACGGCATCAGAATCCGCAGTTCGAAGGGCAGACCAAGACCAAACTCGGCAATACCGATGTGCGCGGCCCGATCGTGGCGCAGGTGGCGGCGCAGGTGGCGGATTTTCTGCACAAGAACGCCGCGGTGGCGGAAGCAGTGCTGGAGAAGGTGACCCGCAACGAGCAGATGCATCGGCAAATTCAGGATGTGAAGAAAAAATCCAAGGAAACCACCCAGAAAACCCAGTTCCGGATTCCGAAACTGAAGGATTGCCGCTATCATGTGGGTTCGAAATGGCCGCGCAAGACCGAGCCGAAGCCGACGATGATATTTCTTACCGAGGGCGATTCTGCCGCCGGCAGTCTGGAGAAAAAGCGCGATGTGGACAATCAGGCGATATTCGCGCTGCGCGGCAAGCCGAAGAACGCCTACGGCGAATCTTTCAAGATGATTTACGAAAACGAGGAACTGACCTTTCTCATGCAGGCTCTGGGTATTGAGAACTCGGTGGACGATCTGCGCTACGACAAGGTGATTCTGGCCACGGACGCCGATGTGGACGGTCTGCATATCCGCAATCTGCTGCTGACTTTTTTCCTGACTTTCTTTGAACAGCTGGTGATTTCCGGGCATCTGTATGTGCTGGAAACCCCGCTTTTCCGGGTGCGCAAAGGCAAGGAGGCGCTGCGTTACTGCTACAATGAGGCGGAACGCGATGCGGCGGCGGCGGAAATCGGCAAACAGGCGGAGATCACCCGGTTTAAAGGACTGGGCGAAATAGACCCTGCGGATTTCGGGGCCTTCATCGGGAAGAATATGCGTCTGCAGCCGGTTACGCTCGACAATATGCGGGGAGTGCCGGAACTGCTGAAATTCTTTATGGGCGGCAACACTCCGGAGCGCAAGGAGTACATTATGCGGAATTTGGAGGTGCGGGACTATGAATGATGAAAGTACCGGTATGCCGGATACCCGCCCCGCTGAAAACATACGCGCCGGCAACGACCGTTTCCGGCAGATGATGGAGCGCAATTTTCTGGATTATGCCAACTATGTGATCGGATCGCGCGCCATTCCGGATGTGGATGACGGACTGAAACCGGTGCAGCGCAGGATACTGTGGGTGCTCCGCGAAATCTACGATAACGGCCGTACCACCAAGACCGCCAATGTGGTCGGCAACACCATGCATTACCATCCCCACGGCGACGCTTCTATCGGCGACGCCGTGGTGGTGCTGGCCAACAAGGGCGGCTGGACGGAAAAGGAGATCACCGATCCGGATACCGGAGAGAAGAAGAACGGAGTGGTCAGTGTGCCGTATCTGATCGCCGCCCAGGGGAATTTCGGCAATATCCTGACCGGCAGCCCGGCCGCGGCGGCCCGTTATACCGAATGTTCGCTGACCAGACTGGCCTTCGAGACGATGTTCAATAACGACATCACCCCGATGGTGCCCAACTATGACGGCAGGAAAAACGAGCCGGTGGTGCTGCCGGCCAAGCTGCCGATGCTGCTTATGCTGGGCAGCGACGGTATCGCGGTGGGAATGTCAACCACGGTGCTGCCGCACAATTTCAACGAACTCATCGATGCCGAAATCGCCGAATTGAAAGGGGAGGCGTTCCGCCTTTATCCGGATTTTCAGCAGGGCGGACTGATGGATGTGAGCGAATATGACGACGGCAACGGCAAAATCACCCTGCGGGCGAAAATCGATATCGACGGCCGGGATCTGATCATCCGGGAAATCCCCGCCACCTGCAACTCGCAGTCGCTGGTGGAATCCATCGAGCGGGCGGCAAAAAAGAATAAAATCAGGATTTCATCGGTGGAGGATTTTACTACCGACAAGGTGGAAATCCGGGTGGTGCCAACCCGCGGCTACGATGCGGAAAAGACCCGGCAGGGGTTGTATATGTACACCGACTGTTCGGTGAGCATATCGCCAAAACTGGTGGTGCTGCGCGACCACCGCCCGGTGCAGATGAGCGTGACTTCGGTACTGAAACGCAACGTGGAGAAACTGCTGGATTACCTGAAAAGGGAATTCGAAATCGATTTGGAGCGGCAGTATGAACTCCGTCAGGCCAAGACGCTGGCGCAGCTGTTCTTTGAAAACCGCATATACAAACGGATAGAGGAGTGCGGCAGTCAGGAGGAGGAGTACAAAGAAGTTTTTGAAGGACTTAACCCTTTCCGAGACCGGCTGCAGCGCGATATAACCAATGCCGATATCGATAAACTGCTGGCTCTGCCGGTGCGGCGCATCGCCAGATTCGACATCGAGAAAAACCAGCGGGAACTGCGCGAAATCGCGGACAAAATCAAGCAGATCAAACATAATCTGGCCCATTTGAAAGAATATGCCGTCGGTTATCTGGAGGATATCAAGCGGCGCTATGGAGCGGATTTCCCCCGCCATACCGAAATTGAGACATTGCAGCAACTGGACCGCAGCGCGGCGGCGCTGAACAATATCAAGGTGGGCTGGGACCGCCGCGCCGGATATGTGGGGCGGACGGTGAAAAGCGATGACGTGGTGGTGTGCAATGAATTCGACCGCTTCATCTGTCTGGAGCGCACCGGCAAGTACAAGATCATACCGCTGCCGCCGGACAAAATGTTTGTCGGCCGGCTATACGATTTCCGCCGTTGCGAACCGGAACGGGAATTCGGCATTATTTATTCCGACCGCAAGAGCGGTAAACTCTACGGCAAACGCAGCAAATTCGGCGGTTACATCATGGACAAGGAGTACCAGTTATGTCCGGACAACTGCCGGCTGGAACTCTTCACCTGCCGTCCTGACGCGGTGTATCAGCTGGCGGTGAGCGACAAGCGCGGTCATCTGACGGAACAGGAACTCAATCTTACAGACCTGGAGCTCTGCGGTATCCATGCCAGAGGACTTAAACTTTCGGATAAACGGCTGGAAAAACTGACTCATTTGCGGTACATCACTCCGGATGAGAGCGGCGGCGCCGTTGTTCCGCCGGAAAAT